>JAEZYZ010000141.1 GCA_023418705.1 Pseudomonadota bacterium
GTCGTTTGGGGCGTTCGCCCCTCGTCAGAAGCGGCCGCTGAGCGTCGCCAGGCCGCCGTGGCGGTGGCTCTTCAGGTCGAAGCTCAGCGACGACGACTGAGGAGGGGGCGCCTCGGCCTGCTCGAGCGGGCGAAACAGAAAGTACCCACCAGCGATCAGCGCGACCACGCCGACACCCAGCGAGACGTCCGCGATCAGGTACTTGGTTCGGACCGAGTCCAGCTCTGCCTGGTCACAGGCCGGGGCGCAGCGTTGCTCCAGATCCGACTCCTGGCTGAGCCCGAGGGCACCGAACGTCGCGAAGCTGCCGAGCGCGAACGCTCCCGTCGCGAACAGCGCGATGGGCAGGCCCAGCGGGCGGGTGGCGGCGGCCGGCGGCGGTGGCTCCGGCTTCGGCGCGGGCTTGGGCGCCACCCCCTCGAGCTCGACCGCGACGACCCGATTGAGCTCCCCGGCCCGCAGCAGGATCTCCCGCGAGACCTCGGGCGAACCGGCCGCCTCGAAGCGGAACACGTACTTGCCCGGGTTCAGCTCGACGGATTGTCCGGTGAGCGTCTCGGCGAGCAGGCTGTCGCCGTTCCAGACCTTGATCTCGCTCACGTCCCGGCCGGCGCGCTTCACGTTGAAGACGACGCTCGGCAGCGTCGCCTCCACCTCCTCGAACCATTGGCTGCAGGCGGAGCGGATGAAGTCGCGACAATGGTCCTGGAGGCAGACCTTGAGCTCGTCGCGGGCCTGGATCAGGTCGTTGGCCGCGCGCCGCTCCTGGGCGGCTTCGTAGGCGCGCACGCACTCGGCCTGTTCGCCGAGATCTTCTTCGGCCGCGGCGCTCCCCGACCACGTGAACAGCGCTAGCGAGAGCGACAGCAGCGCACGCACTTTGGCGTTTTGGGCGCTGCCGGTCACAAGCACTCCGGGCGGATGCGCCGAATCCCGTTTTCATCGACGCGGTAGGGCGGATCGCAGTCCTTGCGCGCTTGCGGCCGGGGCTTCGACGGCGTCGAGCGGCGCACGGTGGCCGATGGACGGGGCGGCTCGGCCTGGTCCGCCGAGGCTTCCGGCGCTTCGGGCTCGGGTGCCGAGGTGACCGCGGCTGGCGCGCGCGCCGCTTTCGGCACGTCGCTCTCCTGCGCGAGGGGAGCCGCGGCGGCCGGCCGCGGTGCGGGCGGCGCCGGTCGAGCGGGGCCGGGCGCGACGGTTGGCTGCTCGAGCTTGGGCGGCGGAGCCTCCCCGTCGGGCCGCATCCAGAGCAGCAGCGCCGCCGAGGGCAGCGCGGCTCCCATGACCGCCCAGAGCCACGGCCGTCGGGAGCGCCGTTCGGGCGCCGCTTCCGACGGAGCCGCTGCTTCTGCAGGGCGCGACGGCAGCGTGCGCGGGCCCACGGAGGACTTGGGCGGCAGGGCGTGGGCCGAGGTGACCTCGATTTCGGCCAACAGCTTCGCGCGCTGAGCGAGCGATTCGGCGGCGGAGCGATTCACCCACTCACCGACCGCGCTCGGGGGCGCCGCATCGATGCTCGCTTCGAGCGCCGCCGCGAACGCGCGCGCGCTGTGGTAGCGCTGGCTCGGATCGCGGTTCAAGGCCCGCAGCACCACCCGATCGAGCTCGGGTGAGATCTCGGGGTTGAAGCGGCTCGGCGGCGGGATCTGAGCGCTCATCAGCCGACGGACCAGCTCGCCGAGGTCGTCCGTCTGAAACAGCCGCCGCATCGCCAACGCCTCCCACAGCACCACGCCCGCGGCGAAGATATCGGCGCGGCGATCCACCGCCGTGCCTTGAAGCTGCTCGGGAGCCATGTACGCGAGCTTGCCCTTGACCTGTCCTTGGCTCGTCGTCTGGCTCCGCATCGCCGCCAGCGCGACCCCGAAGTCGAGCACTCGCGCCACGCCGTCGACGCCGACCAGGATGTTTTGCGGTGACACGTCGCGGTGCACGATGTTCAGCGGCTCGCCGTTTTCGCTGGTCGCGATGTGCGCGGCGTGCAGGCCATACAGCGCGTCGACCAACACCCGGACGATCACCGCCGGGTACGGCGTGGCGTTGTCCTTGGCCGACAGCCGCAAGAGCCGCGACAGTGTCTCGCCCTGGATGTAGTCCATGACGAGCAAGACCTCGTGCTCTTCGGCGATCACGTCGAGCGAGCCGACGACGTTCGGATGCTGGATGCGCGCGGCGACGCGCGCCTCGTCCAGGAACATCCCCACGAACTCCGGATCTTTGGCGAACTGGGGATGCAGGCGCTTGATCGCGACGGTGCGCGAAAACCCCACTGGCCCGATCAGGCGACCCAGGTGGACGGTGGCCATCCCGCCCACCGCGATTTCGCTGAACAGGAGGTAGCGGCCGAATGCGCGCGGGCGGTTCTCCGGCTGGGTCGCGGCCTCCATCGCTTCTCCATATTAACCGCGCTCGGGGTCTTTGCCTCACATGTCCTGCGCGATCGAGTCGAGATGATGGGCAGGTTTACCGACGCGCACCCACCTCGGGTCACATGCCGGCACGACCCCGTCGCCTTCGATCATCGACGCATCCGGCGTTGAGTTAGACTCCAGAGGACCGGTCGAATGCCGTCGCACACGCCTCTCGGACACGTTCTCGGCTTCGCAGCGATCCTCGCCGCGCTCGAGCTCGGGTGTTCACTGCGGCCGCTCGATCACCTGCACGGTGGCGAGCTCGACGGCGGCGCCAGCGGGGCAGGTGGCGCTGCTGGCGCTGGGGCGACGGGGGGCAGCAGCGGCGGTGGCGGAGCGGGCGACGGCGGAGCGGGCGACGGCGGAGGGAGCAGCGG
>JAEZYZ010000161.1 GCA_023418705.1 Pseudomonadota bacterium
GCCGCAGGCAGCGCTGGCTCCGCGGGTGCGGCGGGTGCGGCCGGCAGCGCCGGCGCCGCGGGCGGCCCGGCTGCGTGGGACTTGGGCACGATGGGCGCAGCCCTCTCGGAGGACGACGACGACCGGCTGTGGGGCGTCACCTTCGATGAAGACAACAACTTCTACGTCGTCGGCTACGTCGACGATGGCGGCAACCGGCAGATGGTGGTCGCGAAGTACAACACCGACGCCGAGCTCGACGGTGACTTCGGCACCGACGGCCTGACCATCGTCGATCTGTCGTCCTACGCGGGCACGCCCGACGACGAGATGACCGAGGATGTGGACGAAGAGGACACGTCGGTCGAGGAGGCGCGCGACGTCGTGCTGCAGGAAGATGGCAAGATCGTCGTCGTGGGTCGTGTGGAGGATCCCACCGACGCCGCGCCGACGAGCGCGACGCCCGTGGACGTGGTGCTGTTCCGCCTGAACGCCGACGGCACCCTGGACGACAGCTTTGGCGATCCGGCGTTCGCCGGGACTGCGCAAGAAGGCCTGGCCATCCTGAACTTCGGCGATCTGCCGGAAGATCAGGTCTGGAGCCTCGACATCGACGGCGACGGCCGGCTCTACGTCTTCGGCTCCGGCCAGACCAGCGACGCCGAGCGCACCGATCAAGATCGTTACGCCGCTCGCCTGACCGCCGACGGCGTCCTCGATGACACCTTCGGCGACGGCGGGTTCGCGACCTTCGACGTGCCCCAGAACAGCCTCTCCGGTGACGATCCGGTCACCCTGGGGCTCAACGACAACCAGCGGCACGGCTTCGCGCTTTCAGGCGGCGGTGCCATCTCGGCTGGCTACACCAACGTCGCGGGTCGCAACGCGATCGTCCTCGCGCAGTTCACCGACGCGGGCCTGCTCGACCCGGCGTTCTCCGGCGACGGCATCGTGCGCCTGTCCCCGTTCCCCTCCGGCATGGCCGAGGCGTACGGCGTGGCCATCCAGTCGGACGGCAGCTACGTGACCACCGGCTACGGCCGCGTCGATCTCGAGTCGACCGAGCGCAGCGACGTCGATCTCGTCTCGGTGCGGGTCACGCCCGAAGGCGAGCTGGACCCGAGCTGGGGCGTGGACGGCGTGTTCGTCTTCGACAGCGCAATGGCCGAAGATCGGGGCCGCTACGTCTTCGCCCTCTCCGACGATCGCATCATGATGGTCGGCGCGACGACGGTGACCGGCGACAACAAGGACGCCATGCTCCTCCTGCTCGAGAAGGACGGCTCCATCTCGCAGAGCTTCAACGGCGGTGGGCCTCTGATGTACGAGTTCGACGGCCGCGACGAGTTCTACTCCGCCGCCCTCTCACCGGATGGCAGCTTCATCGCCGCCGTCGGCTACGCCAGCGGCGGCTCGCTCACCAACGGCAACGCGACCTTGGTCGTGCTGCCCGTCGGCGACTGATCGATCTCTCTTCACGCATCGCTCCTCCAACAAGCCCGGGAGCCCCCCGCAATGGTGCGGGGGGCCTCCCGGGCGTCGCATTGACAGACCCATGGCTTCGATCGGCATGCACCGGACCCAAAACGACCCGCGGCGCTCCCTCTCGCCGGCGCCCGGGCGGCTCCTGCTTTCGGCGAGCGCGCTCTTGCTGCTCACGTCCTGCCGCATGGCGGAGCCGGACGAGATCGTCACGCGCCCCTCGGTGAGCAATCCCACCCCCTCCACCGGCGGATCGTCGAGCAGCACCGGCGGATCGACGGCGGCCGGCGGCACGTCCAGCGGCTCCGGCGGCAGCGCCGGATCCCCCGAGGCCGGCGGCGCCGCGGGCGCCGGCACCGGAGGACCCACCAGCGTGCAATGCGACCCCGATCCCCCCGTCGTCACGGGCGCCTTCACCAAGAAGAAACTCCTCGAGGCGGCCGCGAGCTGCGCGGTGGCGCACTACTGTCGCTTCACGGCAGCGGCCGAACACCTGCGCGACGCCACGGCGGCCCTCGCCGAAGAGCGCAGCGAAGGCACCTTGCAAGCCGCACGCGACGCCTGGCGCGCCGCCAACGCAAGCTGGCAAGAGACCGAGGTGTTTCGCTTCGGGCCCGCCGCCCCCTCCAACGAACCGGGCGGCCAAAACCTGCGCGATCTGATCTATGCCTGGCCACTGCCGGCCCGCTGCAAGGTGGACGAGCAGACCGTCAGCCGCTTCTACGCCACGGCGCAATTCACGGGCGACTCGAGGACGTCGCTCGCCAACGGACGTTCCCTCTCGGCCCTCGAATACCTGCTCTTCTACGAAGGCACCGACAACGGCTGCAATCAATTCTCCGCCATCAACTCTTCGGGGAGCTGGGCCGCCCTCGACGAGGGTGAGCTCTTCCAGCGCAAGTCGGACTACGCCGCCGCCGCCGCCGCCGATCTCGTCGCGAACTCCGTGGCCCTGATCAACGCCTGGGATCCCGCCGGTGGCAACTTCCGCGCGGAGCTGGTGAGCGCGGGCGCGGGCAGCAGCGTGTACGACAGCGAACGGACGGCGCTCAATGCGCTGTTCCATGGGCTCTACTACGTCGAGAAAGAGGTGAAGGATCTGAAGCTCGGCGTCCCGCTGGGTCTGCAGGCGGAGAAGTGCGCATCCATCCCCTGCCCGGATCAGCTGGAGTCGCGCTACGCGAAGATCTCCACCGACAACCTGCGGTGGAACCTGGCCGGGTTCCGGCGTCTGTTCGAGGGCTGCGGGGCCAACGGCGACGGCGTCGGCTTCGACGACTGGCTGCGCGAGATCGGAGCTGGGGATTTGGCCGACCGTATGCTGGCGGCGCTTGCCGCGGCCGAGGCTGCCGTCGATCAGCTAGAGATCCCTCTGGAAGAATGCCTGATCACCGATATCGATCGGGTCCGAGGCATCTATGAGGCCGTGCGCGACCTGACGACCCTGCTCAAGACGGAGTTCGTCACCTTGCTCAATCTCGACCGACCAGCCTCCTCGGGAGACGACAATGACTGAGCTGCAGCAGCCGGCTTCGAGCAAGATCGCTCGTTTCGAAGCGGCTCTGTTGCGCTCCACCGACATCGCCTGGCTCGCCGCCTTCCGCATGCTCTTCGGCGTCACGCTGTGCGTGAGCATGCTGCGCTTCCTTGGCAACGGCTGGATCGACCAGTTTTTCGTCCAACCCAGCTTCCACTTCAAATACTTCGGGTTCGAGTGGGTCGAGCCGCTCAGCGCCTCCGGCATGCACGCGCTCTTCTGGCTGCTGGCTGGTCTCGCGCTGTGCATCTCGCTCGGCCTCTTCTTTCGCGTCACGGCGCCGCTCTTCACGCTTGGCTTCACCTACATCCAGCTCATCGACGTCGCGACCTACCTGAACCACTACTACCTGGCCAGCCTCCTCTGTCTCCTGCTGAGCCTCTCGCCGGCGCATCGGGCGTACTCGGTCGACGCCCTGCTCTGGCCCCGTCGGGCACGCGAGATCACCGCCGCCGCCTGGCTCTACCTGTTCCGCTTTCAGGTCGCGATCGTCTACACCTTCGCCGGCATCGCCAAGCTGCACGGGGATTGGCTCCTCGATGCGCAACCGTTGCGCATCTGGCTCGGCTCCCGCACCGATCTGCCGCTGCTCGGACCGCTGTTCACCTGGGAGCACGCGCCCCTCGCCATGAGCTGGGCGGGGTTCTTGTTCGACACCACCATCGCCGGTTGGCTCTTGTTCGGGAAGACGCGGCCCTTCGCGTACGCCGTGGTGATCGTGTTCCACACCGTCACGAGCGCCCTGTTTCCGATCGGGATGTTCCCGGTGATCATGGTGCTCTCGGCGCTGGTGTTCTTCCCAGCCGACTGGCCGCGTCGTCTGCTCGCGCGGGCGCAGACGGCTTGGCGCCGCGTTCGTGGGGTGACCGCTTCGGGCGAGCCAAACGCAGCCGCGACGACCGCACCGCCAACGCTCGCACCGGAGCCGTCTCGCGCTTGGCGGCTCGCGCGCCGCGCCGCGCTCGGCGTGGGCGTGGCCTATTGCGCCCTCCAGCTCCTCATGCCGCTGCGCTTTCTGGCCTACGGCGGCAACGTGCGCTGGCACGAGCAAGGCATGCGCTTCTCTTGGCGGGTGATGGTGCGCGAGAAGAACGGCAGCATCACCTTCTTCGTGCGCCAGCAGCGCACCGGCCGCGTTTGGCACGTCAGCCCGCGCAGCTACCTCACGCCCATCCAGGAGCGGGAAATGGCCGGTCAGCCCGATCTCATCCTGCAGCTCGCCCACCACGTCCGCGAGGACTTCGAACGCAAGGGCCTCGGTCCCGTCGAGGTTCGAGCCGAAGCGCTGGTCTCCCTCAACGGCCGCCGCCTCGCCCCGCTCATCGATCCGAACGTCGACCTGACCGCGGTGCAGGACGGGCTCGGCAAGGCCTCTTGGATCCTCCCGGCCCCAAGCCAGCGCCCGCCGCACATTCGGCCGATCTGACCCGCACAGCGGCTCCTGGTGGATGGGCATGTGAATGGGCCGCGTATCCACGACGCGCGGATCGCCGCCCTCTGCTTGCAGCACGGCGTCCACGAGCTCTTGAGCCCGATCGAGATCTCTCGAGGTTTCCACGCCTCGCCGTCCGAAATCCGCTGGTCACGACCTGATCCCCGCCGCTCACCCCGGCGGATCGATGTAGTCGACCTCGACGCCGCGCGGCGTGCGGAAGCGGGTGCGCCCGTCGCCGCGCGCGACGACGTAGTCGGGGCTCACCGGCACTTTGCCGAAGCCGCCGGGGGTGTCGACGATCAGCTTGGGGAGGGCGATGCCGGAGAGGCGGCCTTGCAGCTCTTCCATCAGCCGGAGGCCGGTCGCGAGCGGGGTGCGCAGGTGGCCCGTGCCGCGCACCGGGTCGGTCTGAAGCAGGTAGTACGGGCGGGCCCGCTCCCGCACGAGGCCGCGGAAGAGCTCGGTCAAGGTGGCGGCGTCGTCGTTGATGCCGCGCAGGAGCACGGTCTGGTTCATCACGGGAAACCCGGCGTCGGCGAGGCGCCCGAGCGCCTGGCGCGACAGGTCGGTGAGCTCTTTCGGGTGATTGAAGTGGGTCATCACCCAGATCGGGTGGAAGGGGCGCAGCGCCTGCAGGAGCTCACGGGTGATGCGCTGCGGGAGAACGACGGGCACGCGCGTCGCCAGGCGGATGGTCTCGATGCTCTCGACCCCGCGGATGGCAGCCAAGAGCTGCGCGATGCGCTCGGTCGACGAGGTGAGGGGATCGCCGCCGCTGACGATCAGGTCGCGGACCTCGGGGTGCTGCCGCAAGTAGTCGAGCGCGGGCGCGAGCCGGTCGAGGCTGCGCGCCCCGCCGCCGCTGCCCACCATCCGGCTGCGCGTGCAGAAGCGGCAGTACACGCCGCAGCGATCCGTCACCAAAAGCAGCGCCCGATCCGGATAGCGCCGAACCAGCTCCGGAGCGACCTCGTGCGCCTCTTCACCCAAAGGGTCGCGCAAGTCGCCGGGGACGGTCTCCCTTTCGGCGGCCGTCGGCACCACCTGCCGCCGGATCGGGCACGTCGGATCGTGCGGATCACACAGCGACAGGTAGTATGGCGTGATCGCCAGCGGAAACCCCGACTGTTCGGCGGCCACCGCGCCGGCGAGCTCCTCGGCGCTCAGGGCGAGCTCCTCGGCCAGATCACTGGCGGTGCGAACCGCGCTCCTGAGCTGCCAGCGCCAGTCCCCCGAGGCGCCCGGCTTCTTCGGCCGTCGAGGGCGGCTGCTCTTTCCGCGCGCGACCTGCGAGACGACCGGCAGCGCGCTCGGCGGGCTACTTTGCCGATCCACGGGAACCTTTGTCCTCGAGCTCGACCTTGATCTGCGAGAGCGCGGCCTGGTCCACCTTTACGGGGTATTTCTCGCGCAGCTCGCGCTCCAGGCGCGCCTCGGCCTCCCGAAAGCGCTGCCGGACGATCGCCACTCGGATGGCGCGCTGCGCCTCGCCCATCGATCGATCGCGCGCCTCGCTGCGCCCGGTGAGGCGGACGATGTGGAACTTGCCGTCCACCTCCACCAGCTTGGGATAGACGTCGCCCAGCTTGTCGAGCTCGAACACCGCCGCGCGCAGCGGCACCGGGACGTCGGCGTTGCCGCCGCTCTGGTCGTCGCCGACGTGGACGATGCCGAGATCACCCGCAAGCTCGAGCGGCGCGCTGGCGGCGTCCGACCCAGGCGCGGGCTTGTCCAACGAATGCTGGCGCACTAGCTTGCCCCACTGCTCGGCCGTGGCGCTGCGCGCCTGCTCGAGCACGGCCTGGGCGGCCTCGCGCTGCGCCATGACGATGTGCGACAGCCGGCGGCGCTCAGGCTCCCGAAACTCCGCGCGGTGTTTGTCGTAGTACGCGCGCACCTCGGCTTCTGGGATCTGCTCGACCGACGGCAGCTCGGAGCGGACCTGCTGCAAGAGCTCGTCCCGCAGGACGATGCGCATCCGCTCCTGCACTTCCGGGTCCTTCGCGAGCCCGCGGCGCTCGGCTTCGGCCGCCAGGAGCTCCACGTCGATGATCTCCTGAAGCAGCTGCTTGCGCCGATCGGGGGACTGGTACCGGAGCCGCTCGAAGGGGTCCATCTGCTCGAGCACGGCGGCGTATTCACCCAGCGTGATCGGCTTGTTTCCGACCCGGGCGATGACCTTGGCGCGGAGCTCTGGGGTCAGGCCGGCCGGTCCAGCATCCGCCGGCGGGGAACCCTCCTGCTGGTCGCCGGACGCGCCGTCCCGGTCGCATCCCGCTCCCAGACCGAGCGCCAGGAGCAACGCGCTCGCGGCGCGGCGAGTCCGAGCACGGCTCATCGCCGGCAGCCATACTACGCGGGCTTCAGCGACGCCAGGTCAGCGTCACGCGAGGCGCGCGGCCTCGAACGACGGGCTCGACGGGCCCGGCCGCGAGCGGCCGCCCCCTCGCCTCGTGTCTCGCCATCGCGAGGGCCGTTGCAGCCGCCGCGGTCGAGGAGTACGAGGGAGGCCGTGACCGACGAACAGAAACCAACGCTCCGCTACAAACGTGTCGTCATCAAGCTCAGCGGCGAGGCACTGTGCGGGCGCGAAGGCGGCTTCGGGATCGACACGGCGACCCTCAAGTCCACCGCGGCGGAGCTGTCCGGTGTGCACGCGACCGGTGTGCAGATCGGCATCGTGGTCGGAGGTGGCAACATCTTCCGCGGGTTGCGCGGCGCGAGCGAAGGCATGGACCGCGCGCAGAGCGACTACATGGGCATGCTGGCCACGGTCATCAACTCGCTGGCGCTGCAAGACGCGCTGGAACGCTGCGGCGCGCCGACCCGCGTCATGACCGCCATCGAGGTCAAATCCGTCGCAGAACCGTACATCCGGCGCCGCGCGATGCGGCACCTGGAGCGTGGCCACATCGTGGTGTTCGCTGCGGGTACCGGCAATCCATACTTTTCCACGGACACTGCCGCTGCGCTGCGCGCCATGGAGATTCGCGCCGACGGCCTGTTCAAGGCCACCAAGGTCGAGGGCATCTACGACCGCGATCCGGCGCGCCACGCGGGTGCCACGCTGCTGCCGACGGTCAGCTACGATCGGTTCTTGGCCGACCACCTGGGCGTGATGGACTCGACGGCGGTGGCTCTTTGCCGCGAAAACGGCATGCCCATCCGCGTCTTCAAGATGGCCCGCGGCAACATTCGGCGCGTGTGCCTGGGCGAGAACGTGGGCACCACGGTCTCCGATAGCGTTTGAGGCCGGATCGCGCGGCGCCGTTACACACCTCGAGTGGATTTCTGTTTCGGACCGTTCCGTCAGGACGGTTGCCGGCCCCCTTCGAGGTGGATCGCCCGTCGGCGCGACTTTCCGGTCCGCCGGTGCCGTTCGGAGGTCGAAAACTCGAGATCCGTTGCCCGCGCCGCTTTTTATCGGGCCCTGCCCACTGAATGGGGCTCTCGCGTGGTGCTAAGCTCCGCGCGCACATGTGGGAGTCACTTCCGGAGTTTGGCACCGGCGTGCTGTACGCCATCCTCGTGGCCGCCGCGTACACCTTCGCCGTCGCGGCCGCCGCCGGCCGGGGACAGCCGCGCCTCTTGCAGTCAGCGCGCACCGGCGCCTACGCCACCGCCGCGCTGGTAGCGTTCGCGGTCCTGCTGCTGGCGTATGCGTTCGTGACGCATGACTTCCGGCTGCGTTACGTCGCTCGCTACAGCGATCGGTCGATGACCCCGACCTACCTTTTGACCGCGCTCTGGGGCGGGCAGGACGGATCGCTTTTATGGTGGAGCTTCTTGCTCAGCCTGTACATCGGCAGCTGCGTGCGCTGGCTCAAGGGACGCTATCGGGAGCTTCAGCCCTACGTCATCGCGACCCTGATGGTCGTCTTGAGCTTCTTCGTCGTGGTGATGCTCTTCGCGGCCAACCCCTTCTCCACCAGCGTCGCCGGCGTTCGTGCGGACGGGGAGGGGCTGAACCCGCTGCTGCAAAACTACTGGATGATCATCCACCCGCCCGCGCTCTACACGGGCTTCGTGGGCTGCGCCGTGCCGTTCGCGTTCGCCGTCGCCGCGATGATCACCGGGCGGCTCGACAGCGAGTGGATCAACGCCGTCCGCAAATGGATGCTGTTTGCCTGGTTGTTTTTGTCGATCGGCAACGCCCTCGGGATGATCTGGGCCTACGAAGAGCTCGGCTGGGGCGGCTACTGGGCCTGGGATCCGGTGGAGAACGCCGCCTGCCTGCCGTGGTTCACGGCGACGGCCTACGTCCACTCCACGATGATCCAGGAGCGCCGCAACATCCTGAAGATCTGGAACGTCTTTTTGATTTCTCTGACGTTCTTCCTCACGATCTTCGGCACCTTTTTGACCCGATCGGGCCTCATCGCCAGCGTGCACAGCTTCGCGCAGAGCGATATCGGCATCTTCTTCGTCTGGTTCATGGGCATCGTGGCCGCGGCCTCGGCAGGCCTGATCGTGTGGCGGCTGCCGCTGCTGCGCGGCAAGGCCAGCATCGAGGCCATCGCCAGCCGCGAGGCGATGTTCGTCGTGAACAACTGGGCGCTGCTCGGCGGCATGACCTTCATCTTCGTGGCGACGTTGTTCCCGAAGATCAGCGAGTGGCTGTGGAACGAGAGCGTCACCGTGGGGCCTCCCTTCTTCAATCGTTGGATGGCGCCGGTTGGGCTCTTGATCTTTGCGTTGATGGGCCTGGCGCCGCTGTTCGGCTGGCGCAAGACCAGCCCGGATGCGCTGAAGAAGGCCTTCATCGCGCCCGCCGCCGCCACGGTCGGCGCCGCCGTGCTGCACCTGGCGTTCGGCCGCGCGCTCGGGTTTCCCGCCATCGTCCAGAACGACGCCTTCTACTCCGGCATCGTCGGCGTGGTCCTGAAGCACCTCGGGGCCGCCGCGCCGCTCATCACGGTCGCCCTGGCGGCCTTCAACATCGCCGTCATCGTCCAGGAGTTCACGCGCGGGGTGAAGGCGCGCCGCCGGTCCGCGAAGAAGGCCGGGGAGCCCGAGGGGATCGGCCTCGCGCTGCTGCGGCTGATCGACAAGAGCCGCCGGCGCTACGGCGGCTACATCGTGCACCTCGGCATCGTCGCGATGTTCATCGGCTTCGTCGGATCGGCCTGGACGATCGATCGGGAAGCCACCCTGCTGCCCGATCAGCGTTTCCAGATCGGCGACTACACGCTGATCTATCGGGGCTCGCGGATGGAAGTCGACGAGAACAAGCGCATGGTCTTCGCCGACCTCGACGTCTCGCGCCACGGGCGTGACGTCGGCCGCGCCAGCCCGGCAAAATTCATCTACAAGCGCTCGCCCATGAGCCCGACCACCGAAGTGGCCATGCTGCGTGGCTTCCGCGACGACCTGTACATCGTCGTCGGCACCGTCGACCCGCAGACCAAACGCGCCACGTTTCAGATGCACGTCAACCCGCTGGTGTCCTGGATCTGGGTCGGTCTCTTGGTGCTGATCGTCGGGGCGAGCGTCTCGCTCTGGCCCGAGCTCGACACCCGGGAGGTCGGAGCGTGGAGCTACGCGCGCGCCGCCGCTGGCGTGGCCACGTCCGTGATGCTGGCCTTGCTCGTGGCGATGGGACCGTCCACGGCGCACGCCCGCGTGGAGCGGGGCCCACCCGAGGCCACCGCTGCGCCACCAGCCTTGGACGCGGCCCGTCCCGCGCTGACCCTCTCCCGCACGCTCGCGCTGGCGGCGCCGGTCGGCCTTGGGCTCGCGCTCGGAGCGGCAGCGGCGCGCAGAACGCGCCGGCGCCGGGGCCTTCGATGAGCGCCGAGCGCGGCTTTCGCCTGCACTTCGGGGTGGTGACGGCGGTCCTGCTGGCGGCCACGCTGGCCGTGGGCGTGCTCGTGAGCCTGGGCTCGGCCATCCTGGTCCTGGCCGGCGGGATGTTGCTGCTGGTCATCGCGCTGCTCTGGAACAGCGTGCAGAGCCTGACCGGCGAGAGCCCGCTCAGCTTCGAAGAAGCGCTCAGCCTGGGCGCTCCAAGCGCCGAGGAGGAGCAAAAGCGGGCCGTGTTGCGGGCGCTGAAGGACCTGGATTACGAGCGCAGCGTGGGCAAGCTCTCGGAAGAGGACTACGCCGCGCTGTCGGGGCGCTACCGCGCAGAGGCCAAGCGGCTGCTCAAGCTCATCGAGGAGCAGCGCGGGCCGGAGCACGAGCGGATCGAGCGGCTGGTACGAGAGCGGCTCGCGAAGGAGCCCGATCCGCCGCCCGAAACGGAGACGGAGACCGACGCCGACGCGGAGCCGCCGCCGTCCGAGCGGCCGCGCACACGTGCCGCCGACCAGGGCACCGCCGAGCGCGCGCAAGAGCGGGAGGAGGCCTGATGCGACGCTCTCTGCCCATCGCGGCATTGCTGCTGGCGGCCTCGCTGCCGGCCCAGGCGCAAGACCCAGCGACGCCCGCTCAACCCGCGGCAACGCCCGCTCAACCCGCGGCAGCGCCCGCTCAACCCGCGGCAGCGCCCGCTCAACCCG
>JAEZYZ010000170.1 GCA_023418705.1 Pseudomonadota bacterium
GGCGCGACCGGTGGCGGCGCCGGGACCGGCGGGAGCAGCGGCGGCGGGGGTGACCCCGGAACGGGAGGCGGCACCCCGGTCACACCCGGCAGCTACGCCTTGCCCCCTCCGAACCAGTGCAAGAACCGGTTTTACGTGGAGGGGTGCACCGCGGGCGACGCGGCGAGCGCCTGCGGGGGAGAGTGCAGCGCCGTGAACGCCTGCGCCGACGAAGGCAAGACGGGAGCCCCTGGCTTCACGTGTCCGCGCTTTTTGTTGTTCGCCGATGAGATGAGCCAGGCGAGCAGCGACGACGCCGCGCGCTACGGGTGGGGCGCGAGCTCACCCTTTACCTATGCCGTGGTCGGGCACGACACCGACACCAGCCCCGACAGCGTCGACGACGCGGGCAAGAGCCCCTGCTGCCAGTGCTACCAGCTCATCCCGTATCTCCCCGAGAACCAGGTCGTCGACCAGCAGACGGGGCAGCCGACGGTGCCGCTGCCAAAGCCGATGATCGTCCAGGTCTTCAACACGGGCGCGACCACCAAGACCTTCGACATCTTTATGGGCTCGGGCGGCCTCGGAGCGTTCAATGCGTGCTCTCCGGACGGGCCTGGGATCGACCATCAGTACACGAGCTATCCCCTCGACGGGCAGCCGAGCGGCGGCGGTATCAAGGCAGCCGGTGAGTTCGGCAACGGGACCGCCTGCAAGAACCAGTACAACCTGGTGACGGCGGAGACGCTGTCGTCTTCCGGTTGCCAGTCGTTGATCGAGAGCGCGTGCAACCAGATAGAGTCAGAGGTCCCCGCCATCACCGAGGCCACGCGCCGCTCCTGCATCGAATCCAACCGGGCCGACAGCCTCTACCACCTCAACTGGCAGGTCTACGCCAAGCGCATCGCTTGCCCCGCCGGTTTGACCGAAGTGACCGGTTGTAAGCTGGTCGAGGACTTGCCGCCGCCCGATCCGAACGTCTTGACCCCCGAGCAAGCCCAGGGTGACAGCTCGTTCAAGGCCGGCTACTCCACCACCACGATGCAGGATTGCTGCAAGCCGAGCTGCGGGTGGCAGGACAAGGTCACCGGCACCGAGGGCGGCCACGTCGCCGACGGCGCGTACAACTCGTTTTACACCTGCACGAAGGACGGCGTCCCGCTGGTGGAGCCCGAATGAGGCCCGGTCGCCGTGCGGCCGCTCTCAGGTCGCGCCCAAACTACTGGCAACCCCCGGTTGGGCACGGCGCCGGCACGAACGTCGAGTGGCCGTTGTCCATGTTGGCATAGAGCGACGGGCCTTCACCCTTGGGGATCTCGTCGCTGCAGATGCTGCCGCAGGTGGCGCTATAAGTGTCGCTGCCGTTGGGCGTCAACTTGAACATCCTGAAGTCGCCGCGCTCATACGCCATGAACGAGTTGTGATAAAAGGTCCCGTTCGAGTCGATGGCGTACAGATAGTCGGTCGTGTACCCGCTCGAGTGCGTGATGCGCAAGAAGGTGTCGTTGACGGTGAACCAGCTGCCGTTGGCGAGCATGACCCGGCTCGTCCCCTGGTTGACGGTGAACCGGAACTCGTCAGGATCCACGTCTTTTCTGTAGTGGTGGACGCCGCCGGCGTTGCGGTTGTCCTGAAACCATCCCTGGCTCACCCCGTCGAGCAGCCGCGGGTCCTGTCCCTTGGCCGACTCCGGGATGTTGACCATGTCGACCATCCTGTAGCCGTCCCCGGCTGCCGCCGCCAGCTCCGCGCCGCTCTTCAGATCGACGACCACGGGCTTGTCGTAGTTGGTCGCCGACTCCTTCGCGATCCTGCCGATGTAGCCGCCGCTCATGAAGCTCTGGTCGGAGATCAGCGATCCTTGCGTCTCGTCGAGGAAAATATACGCAAACTTGGTGCTGGCACCGGAGCTTGGGACGAACACGAAGGCGATGTTGTTCGACGTGAACCACTGACCGTTGGAATTGCCCAGCCGCGCGGTGCCGTCCTCCCAAACCCTCAGGTCGAAGCTGCCGATCGCCGTCGATCCCGTCGTCCAATGCGCGTCGCTGCCCGTGATCCAGCGCGGGTCGCGGTAGGAGTTCACCGGTTCGTCGCCCATCGTCGGGGCGCGGAGCTCGCACGGTGGAACCATGCCCGGTGGAAAGGGCATCTGATTGGAGATGGCCAGGCGGAGCGCCGGACCCACGCCTTCGATGGATCGGATGAGGCGCCCCGTGATGTTGTCGACGGTCCCCTGCGCATCACGGCGCGTTTTCTGAGTGTGTTGCCCGCTGCTCGGTCCCACGGGATCCGTCCCCCCCGAATGCGCGCCGCTCCACGAGTTGTACGCCCACTCTTCGCCGCTGCCGACCTTCTCGAGGCTGCTCAGGTGGTGCTTGGCGGCATACTCCCACTCAGCCTCGGTCGTCATGCGGTAGTTTTTGCCCGTGATCTGGCTCAACTTGCACGCAAACTCCATGGCGTCATACCAGGTCATGCTCGTGTAGGAGCTTTCAGGGCCGCCAAAGGTGGATGAGCTCTCGCCCATCACCGCCTTCCACAGCTCGGCGGTGACCTCGGCTTTCCCGATATGATAGCCGCTGACGGTCACGCCCGAGACGGGCGCCGTATCCGCCGGGCAGCTGCCGCTTTCGCACCCGATGGTGAAGGTGCCGCCCGGCACGTAGACCATCTCGAACAGCACCCCGCCGACGTCCTCGGTGAAGTCGGTCTCTGGCGGAGGCTCCCAGATCACGCCGCCCGCGCCACCGGTCGCGACGCCGCCGCCGCCGCCCGCGCCGCCGGTTGCGACGCCGCCATCGCCGGTCG
>JAEZYZ010000186.1 GCA_023418705.1 Pseudomonadota bacterium
GCCGCGGCGCGCCGCCCCCCCCCCGGCTCGGAAGATCGGATTTCCGACGTCGCCCGTTCCGATCTTCCTGTGCCACAATGTCCGGGATTCTCGAGGGCCAGCCACCAACGGCGGCTCCGCGTGGCCAAGCCGCCAACGGCGGCTCCGCGTGGGGTGGGGCCCCGCCGAATTCACTTCGGCGGGCCGGGGAGGCGCGTGCCTCCCCGATGACCGTCCGGCCCCGCCGAATTCACTTCCGCGGGGCGGGGAGGCGCGTGCCTCCCCGATTATGGACAGCCGGTGAAGGCGATGTTGTCGACGCAGATGTCGTACGGCTGGCCCTTGTCGTTCACCTGGAACTGGATGCCGTAGAGCGTCGCCGGCTCGATCGAGCTCTTCTGCGGGTTGCCCCAGCCCGCGAGCTGCTTCATGCGGTTGAACGGGATCGTGAACTGCTGCCACTCCTCGGTCAGCGTCAGATCGGCGCCGAAGTCGTTGAAGCACTCCGAGCAGACCTGCCCGTCCGGATCGGTGTTCACGTCCGGCACCTTCAGCCGGACCTTGCCCGTGGAGCCGGGGCCCTTCTTGGCCCAGAACGAGATCCCCTTGTACTTGGTGGCGTCGTACTGGCCCTTGGGGTCGACGAAGTTCAGGCCCATGCCGGTGTAGACGATGGCCGCCGTGCCGACCGTGCCCTTCATGCACATGGCGTACTGCGAGCCCTGCGCGCCGCCGGGGCGGGGCGCGAACACGCCGCCGCTTTCGCCGGAGGCCGGCTCCACGGTCGACCCCACCTTGTCGACGAACGTGTACATGTAGCCGCCGCGCCCGTCCTGCGCGATGACCTGGTTGTTGTTGTCCTCGGCGTCCTCGATCATCGCCTCCGGGCCACACGCCTTGCCCTCAGGCGTCTCCGCGATCTCGGCGGAGTTGACGGCGGGCCGGCAACCCAGGGCGGACACGGCGCATCCGAGCGCAACCAACGACCAACGATGCTTTAGTTTCATGACGAATCGCCTCTCTGCTTGACTGATGTTTGCGAGAATCTGTCCGCGTCCACGGGGATCGAATGGTGCTGGTGCTTTGCCCGGATCCGAGGCAACGGTCTTTCGCGGATCCACTTCTTGCTGAAGGTTCAATGTCGGGATGGGCGAGATTCGATCGTTCCGTATACGCTTTCGCGCGAGTCGCCCGCGCGGGTTTTGCTGAAAACGCGCCGGACCTTAGCCAAATGCCCGGCGGCGCAACAGCCTTTTTTGGAAGCCTCGACGCCCAGCTCGAGCCCTCACCCGCGCGCCACGCATCGGCCGGCGTGTGGATCTGCTCGGTGGCCGCTCGCCGGAGACCAGCGCTCTAGCCCGTGGTTTTGATGGCGTCGAAAGGCTGCAACCAGCCGACGATTTTCGGACGGACCGAGCCCGCCGGGGCCACACCGCCTCGCGCCCCACGGCCCGCAGGCAAACCGCATGGCGCGTTCAGTCCTCGAGCGGAAACCGGGTCGGATCGACGAAGCGGCCCGTCATCATCAGCAAGGACAGGACCGTCCAGGACCGCTGGTAGTAGCGGCTGCGGGTGTTCAGGTCGTGGCCGAGCAGGCGCTCGTACGAGCGGTCGACGAAGGCCTGCCGCGCCCCGTCCGCCATCGCGCCGACGCCCGTGCAGCCGGTGAAGACCGCCGACTTCATCGGCTCCGCCGAGTGCTCGTCGGGGCGCGGCGTGCCGTCGAGATCGTAGCCGTCGACGATCTGGTCCGGGCCGATGGCGCCGAAGAACGCGTTGACCTTGTCGAGATAGGCCTTCGCCCGCGGTTCCCCGTTCCAGCAGTAGTCCTGTCCGATACGGAAGGGGGTGCGGATGGAGTCGTACTGGAAGTGCTTTACTGGAGGGGCCGGGGCGCCACGGAACTCACACCACGCCGGCACGAGGCCGTTGTCCGCATTGCCGTATTTCTCGTCGAGGCTGTTTTCGATCACCTGGTAGCTCGAGTCGATGACAGCGTTCCAGCCGTCGACGTTGCCGGTGATCTCGCCAAAGACCCGATAGTAGGCGGGAGCAAAGTAGGACGGGTTGGTCTTCCCGAAGCCACCAAAGCTGTCGCCTGGCCGCAGCACGTTGCCCTGCGGGTCGACCTCATGCTCGAAGACAAGCTCGATCTGCTGCTTGGCGAGGTCCAGGTACGGAGTGTCGAGGACGGGGGACTGGCCCCAGCGGTAGTGGGCCACGATCAAGGCCCAGGCGATGTCCTCGTCGGAGTCCGTCGCCGCGCCGCAGCCGTCCGTGCGCTCCGGGCAGACGGTGGTGCCCTCGGGGTCGATGTACCAGTACATCAGCCCGCGATGATCCAGCCAGAGCTGTGAGTATTGCCAGAGGTCGTCGAACAGCGCCTGGTCATCCAGGTACGCGGCCAGGATCATGCCGTAGGCGATGCCTTCGGAGACGGTCGAGTTCGGGACGCCGTCCGGCGTGTCGGGGCGGCGCACCCGGCGGAAGCCGCCCGCGCCTTCGCTGGTGACCAGGTCCTCTTTCCAGATCTCGTAGGCGGCGTGCACGTCCGCGATGTCGGCCTGGGACGCCGTGGGACAGCGGGGCGGCGGCGGCACCTCTTCGTCCTGCCCGCAACCCAGGGCGAGCCAGGTCGAGATCAGGACGGGGAAGCACTTGCTCTGCAGGAAGCGATACGGCATCGGGGCGATGTAGCACTCAGGGCTGGAAGCCGGCCAGCGCGTAGATCATCGCCGTGCTCCAGTTGATGGCCACCTCGTTGGTGCGGTAATCATCCGAGGCGTCTCGCCAGGACGTGGCGTTGGCATAGGGGTTGTCGTCGGGCGCCTCCGGATCCTGGTTCGAGCCGCCCACCAGCAACCCCGGCCACGGCGCGCCGATCCCGTCGGCGACTGACGGCCGGTGATGCGGCGCTCGCGGCGGGTCGTAGCCGACGCCCGTGACCTGCGAGCGGCTGTAGTAGTTGCGCCCGAGCAGGTGGTCGAGCTGCTGCACCCCGGCGTCCAGGTATTTGTCGTCCCCGGTCAGCCGGTGCGCGACCTGGAGGTTCATCGTCACCCGAGCGATCACGCCGTTGATGCCCCAGTAGTACATGCCGCCGATGCCGCGCCCGTACTCGTGGTTGACGGCGTTGTTGACGACCTGGTCCCCGGAGGCGATGAGGTTGGCTTCGACCTCCGCCAGCACGTCGGGGTTGCGCGGGTCGCCGTCCTCCTGGCTGGCGCGGCGGGACAGCGCGTAGGTGTAAAACCCGAGGTTTTCGACGTCGGGCCAGTCCCAGTTCATGCGCACGTTGCGCGCGGACAGCTGCTCCTCGAGCTTGGCCAACAGCGCGGGCTCGCCCGTCGTCTCCCAGAGCTCGGCGAGCGCCCAGAGCCGATCGTCCGGATCGTTGGTGTTGTACTGCATCAGGCTGAAGCTCCCTTGCGGGGCCTGGACGCTGTCCGGGTTCGCCTCGAGGTAGGCCCACGATTTCTGCGCCGCCTCCAGGCACTTGGCGGCGTAGTCCGGATCGTACTCTTCGAAGATCCGGGCCGCCTGAGCGGCGACCGCGACGACGTGCGCGGCCGCTGCCGTGCTCTGCTTGGAGAAGTAGCGGGTCGCGCCGTCACTTTCGGGCGAGATGTTGAGCGCTTCGAAGTTCAGCCCGCTGACCTTGTGGGCCGCGCTGCCGTCGTCGAACTGCATGGTCAGCACCCAGTCGACCTGAAATTTCGCCTCGTCGAGGATGTCCGGCACTTCCCCGCCCCGCTCCGGCATCTGAAACTCGACGCCCTCGAGCTTGTCGCGGAAGTGCTCCCACGCCTTGAGCAGCATGGCCACGGCGAACCCGCCGTTCACGGTGTACTTGCCGTAGTCACCGGCGTCGTGCCAGCCCCCCGTGCCGGGCTTGATGGTGGACTCATTGGTGGCGTGCTGCAGGGACGCATCTTCCATGTGGCACTCGCCGTGGTGGAAATGGTTGCCCTTGAACTCGAAGGAGACCTCGGTCCCGCAGCGCTGCCCGTAGATCCCGAGCATCAACGCTTCGAGCGGCTCCCGAAAGACGTTGTCGCCGATTTCGAAGACCGGCGATCGACCAGCGCCGGGCACCTCGACGTAGTAGCGTCCGGGTGTGGTGACCTCAGAGAAGTCCGCCACGGTGAGCAGCTCCCCGGTCTCGCTGCTCTCCTTGGCCGGCGGCAGGGCGCCGCTGAAGACCACCTCGCCGTCCTCCGTCTTCACGTCGAACGCCGAGGCGGCGCCCAGGACCGTGGCCCGCTTGGCGCGGTCGGGCAGGTACCCCACGGAGTTGACGCGCACGGTGACGACCGCGACGCACGCCCTGTCGCGCATGATTTCACCGTCACCGCACCGGAGCCCCCCATCGTCGCAGCCGAGGAGCGCTCCCCCCAGCGTCAAGGCCGGCAAAGCGGCCAACCATCGGTTTCGGAATCCAGTTTTGAAGCTCGACATGGTGGGTTTCAGCGATCCTGCTCTCGGGCGAAAAATCCGCGCCGTTTCAGGGGTCTGGGCTCGAATCCGTACGGGCGGGAGGCCGCGGACTCAAGGGGCTTCGATGTCGCCGGCGTGCCCATTCGATCTGCAAAGCGTGAGTTGGGGTCGCTTTTTAACCGCCATAGCGCCCGACCATCAGCGCCAAGTCGCTTTGGGGGTCCAGGCTGTGGTTGCGAACGGCGTCAATCAGGTGGTCACGGATCGCAGCGGCCGGCCGGTCGCGGGCTTCGGCGAGGGCAAACGCGAGCCGCTCGATTCCGAAGCCGGCGCCTTGCCGGTCCTTCGCGGACACGACGCCGTCGCTCAGCAGCACCAGCACATCCCCGGGCCCGAGCGCGACCCCCTCGTCGGCGTTGCGGCCGACGACCTCGCAGTCGCCGGTCGCCTGACGGCACACGAGGCCGGCCTGACCCGCACTGGCGAGCACCAGCCGCCCGCTGGGCTCGTAGTACGCGAGCGCGATCCGGGCGCCCTCGGCTTGCCCGAGGCGCTGCACCGCGGTCTCGCCGGCGGTGCGGTCGAGCATCTGAAGCGCCTGGCTCGGCAGCAGCGAGGGGTTCAGCCGCAACAAGGCCCCGAGCGCGCCCTGCGTCATGATGGCCGTGGCGGCCGCGACGGGCCCGTGCCCCCCCGCCTCTCCCACCGCGAGCCAGCAGCCGACCTCGAGCGGCAGGACCTCGTAGAAGGCGCCCTGAACGCTGCCCGACGGCAGCAGCGCTGCGGCGACGTCCAGCCCCTCCACGACGAAGTCATGGGGCAAGACCGAGCTCTGCAGCCGCACGGCGACGTCCAGCTCCTGAAGGTCGAGCTGCCGTTCGGCCGCTTCCAGGCGCGCCGACTCGCTCAACATGCGCTCGAAGACGGAGATCGTGCGCAGCGCGCCGCTCAGCTGATCGCGGAGGGTCTCGTAGACGACCCCCGGGACGCCGTTCATCTCCAAGACGAGGTAGCCGTGGCGCTGGCCATCCGAAGACAACGGCTGCACGGCGAGCGGGACGCCGCGGGTCTCGGGCAGGGCACGGCGCGGCAGCAGCTGCTCGGCCAAGAACAGCTCGCCCTGCAGATCCGCCAGCTGGCCGCCGCGAGCGCGCTTGTCATCGCTGGCGAAGACCAGGCGTGCCCACTGGTGGTCCTCGCCGTCGAAGAGCGCCAGGTACGCGCTCGGGATCGACAGCTTGGGCAGCTGCGCGTTGAGCACGTCGACCAGGCCGCGGACGTCGACGACCGAGCCGATGGCGTCACCCGCCTTGCGCAGCGCCTGCAGGTAGCGCTCGTCGAGCAGCCGCTTGCGCGCCTGGAGGCGCTCGGCGAATTCGCCGATGGCGAAACGCCCCTGGGCGAGCAGGCGCCGGGCACGCGCGAGCTCCGCGCCGGCGGCCGCCCCGTGCTCGAGGTAGCGCTCGAGCACGTCCAGCACGCCGTGCCAGCGCAGCGGATCGTCGGCGGCCGTGCGCCGCAGCATGTCGTCGAACTGCCGGAGGAAGCTGGTGTCGTCGTCGACGACGCCGCGAGCGAGCGCGATGACGAGCCCGCCGAAGCTCTGCTCCGGCAGATCTTGGGCGAGCCGCGTTGCCAGCGCCCCCTGGTCCCGCTCGAGCCGCTCGGCGAGCGAGAGCTGGCCGCCGGCCGGCGCGTCGATCCCCAGCGTGACGGGTTTCGGCTCTTTGAAGCAACCGCAAGACCGGCGGCGCACCAGCTCCGCCCCGAGCGTCACCGTCGGCGCCACCGGCTCGCAGCGCATCTGGGCCAGCACCGTCTCGACCGCGAGCCGCCCCTGCTCGGCCAGCGGCTGGCGCACCGTCGTGAGCGGCACCTGGGCGAAGCGCGCCCCCTCCAGATCGTCGAAGCCGACCACCGCCACCTGCTCGGGCACCTTGAAGCCCCGCTTCTCCAGCGCCTCGATCGCGCCCAGCGCCATCGCGTCGCTGGCGGCGGCCACGGCGTCGAATTTGACCCGGCGCTCGTCGAGCAGCGTGCGCACCGCTTCCAGGCCGGCGCCGTGCTGGAAATCACCCATGGTGATGAGCTCGAGGTCGAGCGGCAGCCCCCGCTCTGCCAGCACCTCGCGATACACCCGGTAGCGGTTCTCGGCTTCTTCGTTCACGCCGGGGCCGCGGACGAAGGCGATCCTCCGCCGGCCGTGCGCCTCGATGAGGTGCACCAGCGCGTCCCGCATGCCCCGCGCGTTCTCGACCAAGATGCTGGGGATGGATCGCAGGGGCACGCCGATGCTGCACATCGGCAAGGGGCGGTAGCGCTCGCAGTAGCGCGACAGCTTGCCCGCGCCGACCAGGTTCACCAGCGCGCCCGACATGATCACCAGGCCGTCGACGCAGGCCGGCCCCGCCAGCTCGAACACCAGGTTGCGCTCCGAACCGACCATCTGCGCCGAGCGCACCATCCCGCCGACGAAGCACAGGAGCTCGAGCCCGTGCTCCTGCGCGGCCTGCTCGACCCCGGCGAGCACCCCGCTCTGGTACTCGTTCTCGAGCCAGTCGACGAGCACGCCGATGACGGGTGGTTTGTTGGGGCGGTTCATCAGCTCGTCGTTCGAGCCCTTGGAGCACCGATCCGTTTTGCCAGAGCGGAGATCCCGAAGCGTCGGGGCCCCCATCCGGGTGAGGGAAACCCTCGCGTCTGCTCCCGGCTCGGTGCTCTAGAGGGTCTCATTTTCCGCGACGAACGGCTCGCTCCGCAAACCGTTTGTCGATCTGGCGTAGTGCTCGCCAAGGCAATACCACCCCCGACACTTTGAGAAGGGCGGTGGCCCGTCGGAGCAGACAAACCACCGCTCGGATCTCCGGTCGGGTGTTCATGAGCTAGCGCCACGAGGGTCATTCTAGCTTGCCAGAGCCCCGCGGTTTTTCAACGCCGTGGGGCTCTCCGCCGCGCGGACGCCGACCGTCAGCAGCCTTTGACGAAGCGCCCGGTGAGCAGCAGCATGTAGAGCGGCTTCAGCGTCGCCTGGAAGTAGGCGTCGTCGTTCTGCCGGCTGAGCTGCAGCGCAAAGGCGTTCACGGTCTCCTGATTGAAGGCCATGGCTCCGGTCGCGAAACCGCCGACGAAAGCGGAGTTGACGTAGTTGCTGATCGCGTTGCCGTCGAGGGTGTAGCCGTCCTTGATGTTGCCGGGGCCGATCGCGCTCGCCCACGTCATGATCTTCTGGAGCCAGGTCTGAGCCTGGGGCGTGTTCCACCACACGAAATCGGTGGCGATGCGCCACGGCGTGCGCGCGGCGTCGTACTTGTACTCCGTGGTGGACTTGCCGCCGCAGTTGTTGCCATAGAAGTCGGGCACCAGGCCCGTGCTGGGGTGGGTGGCGCTGTTGAGGGTGCCGTAGGTGGCGCCTGCGAACTCGTCCCAGAAACCGTCGCCGGTGAAATCCGCGAAGGCGCGGTAGTACCCGGGTGAGAAGTAGGACGGGCTCGTGCAGTCGTGCCCGCCCCAGCCGTCGCCCGGCTTGAGGATGGCGCCGCTGCCGGTCCCCGCGATCTCGTGCTGCCGGATCTTGCCGAGCAGGCTCTGGGCCGCGCTGGCGTAGCCGCCCCACTTGCACTCCGCCTGGATCAGCGCCATCGCGGCGTCGAGCTCCGCGTCGGTGGCGGCGCCGCCCTCGATCGTGCCGCTGCCGCACAGCGGCACGCGCCAGTCCATCACGCCGTTGCCGTTGGCGTGCTGGTTGTACTTGGCCCAGAACCCGTCGAAGGCGGCGCGATCGTCGTAGCCGACCGCCAGGAGCATGCCGTAGCCGATGCCTTCGGAGACCACCGAGTCGTTGTTGAACTTGACGCTCCAGGTCCCGCCGCCGCAGTCGACCGCGTAGTCCGTCTTCCACTTCTGGTAGGCCGCGTCGGCCATCTCGGAGCTCAAGTAGCTCGTGGGCGGGTAGAAGCCGTAGTAGCCGGGGGGCGGCATGACCACCTCGCTCCCGCCGGAACCGCTGCTGCCGCCGGTGCCCGGGGTGGGGCCCCCCGCCCCGGTGCCGCCGGTGCCCGGCGTGGCGCCGCCGCCTCCAGACGGGACCGGATCGGTGCCACCGACGTTGCCGGAGCCGCCCGCGGGGTTCGTGC
>JAEZYZ010000198.1 GCA_023418705.1 Pseudomonadota bacterium
GCGCAGCGGCGCGCTCGGTCGCCTGCGCATCGGCGGGCAGAGCGCCGGCCGGCGCGAGTGGCTCGGTCGGCAGCGGCGGCTCCGCATCGGCCGCAGCCAGCGGTGGCAACACCGCGCGTCGCGGTCGGGGGACGGCAACGGGCGTCGTGGTCGCGTCTCCCAAAGCGGCGGGGCTGGGAGCCGGGGCGCTCGACCGAGCGACGATCGCCGCCGCGGGAGGCTCCTGAGGAGCCGAAGGCTTCGGGGCGGTGCTCGGTCGCGGAACGGCGACCGGCGTCGTGGTCGCGTCCGCTGGCGTGTCGAGCTTCGCAGGGGGAGCCTGTGGCCGTGGGCGCGGCGGCAACCGGGCCGGCGGCAGCGGCTTCGAAGACGGCGGTCGCGGGGGCGCTGGGTGGGCGGCGGACCTACCGTCGACGGAGACCGACGCCTTGCACTTCTTGCAGGCGATGCTCACGAGCCTTCCGGCAATGCGCCGCGCGAACACCTCGTCCGACAGCGCCATCTGGCACTGGCATGCAGGGCATCTGACAAGGTGGGACATGCTCGAGTGGCTTTCTAGATGCAGGACGGCCGAAGCCCCTGGATCCTTAGCACGCGCCCGCCCCGCCGTCTGCAGAGCCCCCCCGACGCGCAGCGCCGCCACCGAGCCGCCAAAGGTGCGGTGCCCCGGGTCGCGCCTAGTTTCTTAGGAGGTGCTCGAAACGTCAGAGGACGACGCGCGCGAGCAAGAACTTGTTGTTGAGCTCGGGGGTCGTGATGACGTCGAACTGCTGCACGTCACCGAGCTCTCGTTTGAGGCCGGTCAAGCGTCCGTGCTCGGTGGTGAAGAACATCACCTTGACCCCCCGCGCCTTGCGCTCCGAAACGAAGCTCTTGAACTTGTCTCCCGACTGGACGAAGGCCGGAACTCGGTTGCCCGTGTAGAAGTTCTCACCCTTCCAGTTCATCTGATAGGCGACCAGCGGCTCTTCGGGTCCGGCGCGCCGTTCGTAGTAGGCGAGCACGGTTTCTCGCTGTCCCCAGTGCGGCGCCGCCCGGGTGAGGTAAACGTTGACGCCCCACCCCGCCCACAGAACTCCGGTCGCGCAAAGGAGCACACCGGCGCCGCGGCGCCAGCGCCCGACCGCCATGCCGAGACAGGCGAGCACCGCGACCGCCGTGAAGGCCTTCAGCACCCCGCGGAAATCGAGCGAGTGCGGCCACGGGCGAGCATAGTTGTACGTGAACAAATGCATCAGGCGCGCCTGCCCGCTCACGTCCCCGCGCACGGTCGAGAACAAGTCGCGGCCAACGAGCAGCAGCAAGATGGCCGAGCTCAAGGCCAAGACCCCCAGCAGAACGCGCTCGTAGGGGTCGACCCCGCTGGTTGAGGGATCCGGCTCCGTTCGCCGTCCGAAGCGACGGGCGGCCAGCGCGATCGCCGCCGCGCCCGCCAGCGCCAGCGAGCCGCCGAGCAGCGGCGCGCCGGGCGGCCCAACCCTCTCCGTCGCGGCGCCACCGAGCGCCCCGGGCAGGGCGACCACGAGCCCGGCCGTGAGCAGCGCGGTCCCCGCGCCGATCCCGGCGAGGTAGCCCCAGAGCTGCCTGCCGGCTGGCAGGCGTCCCAAAAAGCGATCCAGCACGATCCCCGCGAGCAGCGCGAGCGGCGGCACCGCCGGCAGCACGTAGTGGTGGAACTTCGTCAGCGAGACGGTGAACATCGCGAAGGCGCTGACGAACCACAGCCCCAGCAGCGCCAGCAGCCCGGTCTGGCCCTCCTGGCTCTCGTGGGGACGCTTGAGCCACCACAGAAGCCCGCCCGCCGCCAGGCCCGTGAAGGGGAACAGCCCGTAGCCGAGCTGCCAGATGTAATAGCGGAAGCTCGTGTCGTCGCCCGAGTTGGTGTCGTGCACGTGGACGAACGCCCGCTTGTACATGTCGTGGAACAGCAGCCGATCGGTGAACCCCTGACCGTGGCGCATGTACATCTGCACGTACCAAGGCAGGACCAGGCAGGCGAAGATCAAGACCGCGGATCCGATCTGCAGATCTTGCACGTCTTTGTAGCGGCGCGTGACCACGACGTAGAGCGCCAAAATGAACAGCGGCAGCACGAGACCCGGTGCGCCCTTGGCCATGGCGCTCAGCGCCACGCACAGCCACGCTCCCAAAAAGTACAGCGCGCGCACCCGCCGCTCATTGCGGGTGATGGTAAAAAGCAGCGCCAGGAGCCCCGTCCAAATGCCGGCTGCGTACAGCGGCTGTAGCTCGGGGTTGAGCGGGCTTTGGCGCTGGCACACCTCATTCCCCGGGAGGCCGCAGTTGCCGCCGCCAGAGCCGGAGAAGAAACCATCCGCGTGCAGGCCAGACAACCCGAGAGGGGAGGTATGGAGGGTGAGGTTGCGCGACGCGAGATAGAGGATCTGCGGGATCACGCACAGGGCCACCAGCGCCATGACCAGGTGGTAAGCCGACAGACGCAGGGTCCTTTTGCCGACGCGAATCTCTACGGCTGGGCAGCGGCGCTCGCGCGGCGTCTCGAAGCCCATAAAAAATAGCCCCATCGCAGCGGCGAAGGGCGCCACGTACGGCATGTCCGTCATGGTCTGGCGCGCCAAGAAGTACCAGTACGGAACGCACAGGAGCACGAGCCCGCCGAGCAGCCCCGCCCGCCGCCCGTACGCGGTCGCCACCGCTTTGTAGAGCACGTAGACCGAGCCGAGCGTGATCAAGAAGATCGGCAGCCGCGCGGCCCACTCCGGCTGTGGGAAAGCGCCGCTGCTGACGCTCGAGAGCATCTGATCCGGCGCGAACCGAACGCCGAGCAGCGAGAAGCTCAGCCCCTGCAGCCAGAAATCGAGCACGGGCTTGGACCAAAACCAGCCATCTTGGGCCCACCACAGCGAGATCCAGTCGTCGCGGGCCAGCATTTCGCGCGCGACCTCTCCGTAGTGCGTCTCCCAAGGGTCGATCAGCGAGAAGCTGCCGAGCATCGGCAAGTAGAGCAAGCTCGCGATCAACGTGAGCCAGAAGCCCTCGCGCTGCCAAAGCGCGCGCTCCGTGCTCTGCCAAGCGCCGAGCGCACGCCCCAGCCGGAACACGCTGACGACGCAGCCGATGAACGTTGCCGGCACCAGCAGCGCCGCGGTCGCCACCGGCCAGGGGAGCCGTCCCGCGACGGCCAAGCGGGCGACCGCGACGAACAGCGCGACGCTCGCGACCGTCTCCATCAGCCGCGGCGCCAACACGCCGACGCTGGTGCGCACCTCGACCTGTTCGTCCGGCTCGCCGAACGCCCGAAGCAGCTGCATCAGCCCCGCCGCCGCCACCAGACAGCCAGCGCTGCCAACCACCACGCCGACGGCGCCGTAGTGGCGATCACTGGCGGCCATCAAGAACGGCGGCAGCGCGCCGGCCAGCGTCAACGCCACGCCGCGTCCCCAGGGGCGCTGCTCCTCGGTCCCCTGCGGGGAGGGGGCGTCGTTCGATCCGGGGGCCGCGCCTTCGGTGGGGCCGGCCGCTGCCTCCGGTCCGGGCGCTAGGTCCTCTGACAAGCGATCGACCTGCACCGCCGACCCGTCCGGGGTCGGCGCGCGCGGCGCCGGGGATTCCAATTTCGGGGACGTCATGGAGCGAACGGGGCTTCGGCGCGAGCTCGGCCGCGCAGTCCTAGCAACACTGGCCGAAGTTGCCCAGAAATCAGGCCGACGGGCCTGCGCGCTCCTCAGCCATCCAGCTCGAGCAGGGCGTAGCCGTCGTCGCTGCCCTCATTCACGCACCTGCGGCCGTAGTCCTCGAACCGCCGTCGAATCTCGCCGGCATGGGCGGAGAGAAAGCCGGTGACCACGAGGCGTCCGCCGCGCCGGCAGCGCTGGTGCAGCTGTTCGGCGAGCTCGCTGAGGACCGGCAGCTCGAGGTTGCCGATCACCAGGTCGAAGCGCTCGTCGAGCCGATCGAGCGGGCCGCGCTCGAAGCGACAGGCGTCGTGGAGGTCGTTCAAGCGAGCGTTGTGACGTGCGGCGTCGACGGCGACGGGGTCGATATCGATCCCGAGCGCCGAGCGGGCGCCGCTCGCCACCGCCAGGATCGTCAGCACCCCGGTGCCACACCCGACGTCCAGAACGGTGCAGCTCGGATGGCGTTCGCAGTACGCCTCGACCGCGGACGCGGCGAGCCGCGTCGACGCATGGCTGCCGACGCCGAAGGCCATGCGCGGCTCGAAGCAGAGGCGCCGTCGACCGGCAGGCGCCGGGGCTTCATGGGACGCGGGTTGCCAGACGAAGCGAGCGCCGAGCGGCTCGGGTTCGAGGTGCCGCATCCACTCGCGGCGCCAATCGGGTGCTTCGATCTCGCTGATCTCGGCGCAGGCGTCCTCTGCGTCGAGCTCCTCGAAGACGCGGCGCGCGTGCGTCTGCAGCACGCGCAGGCGCTGGGGGTCGTCCGCGTACACGATGAAGCGCACCCCGCGGGGGCCCCGCTGCTCCTCCAGGCCGCCGGCGCCCGCTTCGAAGAGCTCCGCCGACACGATCTCTGCGATGGCGTCGGCGACGTCGACCACCAGCCGCGTGAGCAACGCCATCGGACGGCTCACCCGCCGCGTTGGCGCGCGCGGCTCGACAGCGGAAGTCCCGTGATCTGGCTGAACGGGCGGCGCGCGGTCGTCAGCGCGGCGACGAGCACATCGGCGGGGGAGCCCTTGCCGATGACCGACGCGACCCGCGCGGCGCGCTGGATCCGCTCGGGATCCCGGCAGCCGCTGAGAAAAACACAGCGGCGGATGCGATCGGTGGCGAGCAGGTCCGCCGCCAGCTCCTCGCCGCGCCCGTCCGGGAGGTCGAGGTCCAAAACACCCAAGTCGAAGCGACCCTCGAGGCCGAGCGCTTCCGCGCAGCTCGCTGCGCGTGTGACCGTCAAGCCCGTGCTGCGCAAGAGCCGCGCCGTCCCACGCGCGGACAAATCATCATCTTCTACCAACAGCACCGTTCGATCGCGCATGCGAATATTCCGACTAGATACTAGAGCGCCGATCGGTTTGCCCGAGCGCAGACCCCGACGAAGCAGGCCTCGCTTGCCGGTGAGGGGCCTGATGCATCGAAAATCGCTGGCCTTTGCTCACGGCCCGGTGCTCCAAAGTGTCTCATCATGTCCGAGACAAGCAGCTCGTGCGGCAAACCGCTCGTCGCCCTAGCCGTACACAGGTTCATGGCCGGGAGCAACAGAGCACCGTGATCGACCGCAGGTTTCAATGCGGCTGCTTGGAACGCCTGGTCGCTTTGACTTAGACAGGGGGTCCGGGAAACCAGGTGGGGGAAAAGCCCGGCGCGGCTCGGCTCGGCTGCCTCCAGCGCCGAGCCCCCGCGCTCGGCGGTCCTCGAGGTGCACTCCGTCCGGAACTTCGAGCGCCGTCCTCTGTCTAGCAGTTGCAAAGACTGGCACGTAGCGCGAGCCGCGGCGCTTTTCTCCCGCCGGGCCGCCGCGCGTGCCCCAACCACCGAGGGTCTGAACATGCGTCAATTGCGTATTGGGGCGCCGCGCTTGCGTGCGCCGACGGTAAAGAGCGATCGAGGGGAGCCCAGGTTGTCGCTGGAGGTCAGGGTGTCGTGGGGCGACAGCTTGCTCGAGGTGCTCCACCTGACACCCCCACGGTCCTTCTTCGTGGGCGAGCAGGGGCCGAACGGAGCGCCGCTCGACTTCGTGTTGCCCGCAGGCGTGCTCGGCACGGACTACTTGCCCTTGGTCTCGGTGCAGGGCGAGCAGGCGCTGGTCGTGATCCCGACCGGTGCGGAGCTGTCACTCGACGCTGGCAGCGCGAGCTTGACCGAAGAGGGGGTGCGGCAGAGCTTCGAGCCGAGCCCGCTGCTCGCGGGCGCGCGCACGCTGAGCCTGCCGGTCGGCGCGCGGCTGCGCTTGCGGCTTGGTGCTTTTTCGTTTCACGTGGCGCTGGTGGCCGCGGGCGACAGAACGCCGCGGGCCGTCTTGCCCGATCGAACGGGTGGGATGTATCTGGGCCTCAGCGCCGCCGCGGTGGCGGCCATCGTGGGATCGCTCGCCCTGTTCACCCCCCCGCTCGGGCTCCTGGACGACGAGGCGGCGCACGCCGATCGCCTGTACGCGATCCAGCAGTTTCTCTCCGCCGCCGCCGAGCGGGAGCGCCTGGAGAAGCAGGAGCAGCGGCCGGAAGCCCCGCCGGGCGACAGCGGCGCGGGAGAAGGCCAAGCCGATGCCGCTCGCGGGGACGCCGGGAAGCTCGGCAAGCGCGACGCCGAAGCCGTCCCGAAGCGCGCGGCCGTCGAGGGGCCCAAGGACAACCCGAACCCCGAGCTGCCCAAGGAGCTCGCGCTCGCCGAGGCCCGGACGTTTGGTATTTTGTCGTTCTTGACGGGCGCGGTGAATGCGCCGACGGCGCCCTGGGGCGCCGAGCTTGCCGCCGGCACGGACCCGCTGAGCGCGATCGGCAACATGTGGGCCGACGACCTCGGGGACGCCGCGGGCAGCGGCGGCCTCGGCTTGAGCGGCGGGGGCCAGGGTGCCGGCGGGTTCGGCAAAGGCATCGGGGCTGGTGTGATCGGCACCTGCGGCGGAGTGACCGGCTGCACGGGCGACGGTCGCTTCGGCGTCGGCGTCGGCAGGACCGGCGGCGGGCATGCCCCGCGAGCGCCGCGGATGGGGGTGGGGCGCACGGAGGTCAGCGGGCGCTTGCCGCCGGAGGTGATCCAGCGCGTGGTGCGCCAAAACTTTGGCCGCTTTCGCCTCTGCTACGAGCGGGGCCTCACTCGCAACCCGAACCTCGAGGGGCGCGTCGCCGCCCGCTTCGTCATCGGGCGCGACGGCAGCGTGCAACACGCGACGAGCGGGGGCAGCGACCTGCCCGACGCCGACGTCGTGCAGTGCGTCGTCCGGGCGTACTACGGCCTGAGCTTCCCCCAACCCGAGCACGGCGTCGTCACCGTGACCTACCCCATCGCGTTCTCGCCGGGATAAGGCGTGTCCCCACCACAGAGCGGAGCGGCGATCGTTCACAGGAAGATCGGAGATCGGAAGGGGGGGGGCCGACGTCGTTGGTCCCGACCAAAATCTTCCGTCCTTCCGCCCTCCAACGAAACGAGCCCCGAAGGGCCCGAAAGCACGTGGAAGCCAACGCGACGAGCTCCGCTATTTGCACAGGAAGGAGCGAAAGCACGGAAGATTTGGGGAGATCGGGGATACGCCCGAGGCGCTGGTGCACGAGGTTGGCCGCCGCGGTTGGGGTCGCGCCGCTCGAAACTCCAGTTGGGGACCGACGACCTCGGTCC
>JAEZYZ010000236.1 GCA_023418705.1 Pseudomonadota bacterium
GCCGGTGGGCGCTTCGACGGGATCCGCTCCGCGTCCACGCGCTCCCGCTCAGCGCTCGGCGGCGCGGGCGCGGGCGTTTCCAGCGCTTCCGCCCGGCGAGCTCCGAGCGCCGGCACACGCGGCGCGAGCAGATCGACGTGCGCCGCCGCCAGCGTCAGGTCTGGCGGGGCCTCGGCGCGCAGCCAGCGCGCGGCAACGATCGCCGCAAAGCTCGCCACCACCACCGCCGCAGCCCACGTCTGGACACGCCGCCGAGCGCGCTGCTCGCGCCGCCGCTTCAACGCGGCGAAGGCACGGGGCTGGTACAAGCCCGCGGCATAGGCGCGGTTGGCGGCGCGCAAGAGCGGCGCCAGATCCGCGTCCGAGTCGAGGAGGCGGGGGGGTGACGGGGGGGTCGACGGAAGGCTGCGCCGGGGCCCGCTCACGCCGCACCTCCAAACCCGCCATCCAGGTCGAGCAGCTCTCGGAACCGCTTGCGGGCGTAGTGCAGCCGCCGCCACACCGTGGCCTCCGGACAGCCCACGATCTCGGCCACCTGCCTGCCGGGGATGCCCTCCATCTCGTACAGCACGAACACCAGCCGCTCGCGCTCACCGATGCGGTCGAGCGCCTGCCGCATCTTCTCGACCACGGCCTGCTCGCTGGTGGTCGCTGCCGGCACGAGCGAGGACTCCCGCCGCTCGCTCAGCAGGCCGAGCAGGGCGCGCTTGATCCGCCCGCGCCGCCGCACCCGCTTCGCTTCGCTGGCGCACAGGCGGTAGAGCCAGGTCTTGAGCTGCGCCTCGCCACGAAAACCAGGCAGGTAGCGGAAGAGCTGCAAGAACACCTCTTGGCAGGCGTCCTCGAGGTCTCCCTCGCGGGTACCGAGCTTGCGCAGGAACGCCGCCGCGATCGGGTAGTACTGCGCGTGCAAGGACATCCAAGCCGCCCCCTCCCCGGCCACGCAACGCTGCACCAATGCCTCGTCGGCGGGGCCACCGGCGTCGTCGACCGGCCAGCCTGCGTTTCCGACACTGCTGCGCGCTGCGCTCATGGGGAGCGGGTGTTCGAGCAAGGGGATTGCCTACTTGGAGACCTCCCAGGCCCGGACCTTCACTCGCGCAGGACGAAAAACAGCGCCCCGCCGACAAACCCGCGGATCGGCTCGGAAAAAACCTCCACGGATCGGGAGGCACCGCTCGGCGTCTCGGCGCGGACCACGTAGCTGGGGGCCCAGGCATCCGGAACCCAGTCGAGCGCCGCGCGCAGGCCAGCGCCGCCCCAGGAGAAGGCGCGAAAATCCACCCCGGCGTGCCCGCCCACGGCGGGCGAAAAGCCCGTCACCTGGCTGTCTGCCGCGCTGCCCCGGCTCGAGGCGCGCTCGATCGAGCCGAGCACTTCACCCCCGGCGAAGATCTGCACGCGCGGGAGCTCCGCGAGCACGGCGACCGAGGCGCGGAGCTGGGCCGCGTGGAGCGTCGCGACGGCTGGCCCCACCACCTCTTCGGCGCGGTGCGGGAGCCACAGGCCGCTCAGCCCCAGACGAACTGGACCCTGCGACGCAGATCCTTCGACGCCAAAGGCGAAGCTCGCCGGCGCCCACGCACCCCCCGAGAGCAGCGCCGCCCGAAAGCTCCAAGGCGCCCGGGTTTGCGGGGGTGGGGCCGGTGGCTCGCTCGGCGGCGGCGGGGAGGCGCTCGTTTCGGCGACCGGCGCAGGCGGCGGCGCGGGGGTCGCGCGCGTCTCGAGCGGAGCCGTCGCTGGCGGCGTCGGCCGGACAGCCCCCAGATCGCGGAAGAAGTGATCGAGCACCAGGGCGATCGTCTGCGCCAGGGTCGCGCACGTTTCGCCCGCCATCGGCAGATCGCGCTGCAGGCGGAGCTCCCCCGCCGGGTCGACCAGCTCGAGGCGCACCACGTCGCCGCTCAGCGGGCGCCGCACGATCGTGTAGCGCGCGGTAAAATGCTCACCCTCCCCGAGCTCGATGCGCCCCACGCGGGAGTCGACCGCATCTTGCACCTGGGCCGCCGTGGGACACAGCGCATCAGGGGTCCCCGGTTCGATCACCAGGCCCGTGCTCGCCAGAACGATCCATATCGGCCAGCTCATCGAAAGGAATGAGTGTTCCTACAGCGTCCAGGATCTTACGGGAATACGCTCCCTACGCTTCGCGGCGCCGAAGTCGCCGCTGCCGGCCAGCTGGTTTACCGTCCCCCGGTAACCGCCGGAGGGCTGTTCGCAAAACCGGAGCATTTGATGGCAGATCCGGCGAGCCGCTGGGTTTTCGTTGCAAGCTGGCGCAGGCGCGAAGCGGGCACTGGGACGCGCTTGGCCCGCTTGGCGGGGGACGAGCGTGCAACCCAAAATCGTAGACCGTCGTTCGGGTCCGCGTGCTTCTTCGGCCGCTTCACTTCAACAGGGCGTAGCGGCTGCGGAGCGTCTGCACGGCCGCCTCGACGTCGCGCTGGGCAATCATTTCGGCCAGGCCGCGCTCGAGATCGGCGGCGAACTGCGGCGGGAGATGCCGGACAGCGCGAGGACGAGCGGCCCCTTTTGCAGCAGCCGGTGCTTCTCCCGCAGGATCGGATCGCCCGGCGGCAAGACGTCTGCCCGGGCCGACAGCGACCCCTTGGCCTCGTTCATCGCTTGCTGGCCGCCCACCGAGCCGATCGTGCGCAGCAGCCGCTCGGCGCCTCGCTTGTTCTTGGCGTGCCTCGGCAACGGGAACGTGTCCGAGGTGAAGACGAAGGTGGACGCCGTGCCGGGGAACGCCCACTCGCCGTAGTCGCGGTCGATTTGCAGCCCGTGGGCGTTGAAGGACACGCGCGCCCAGTCGCCCATGACCGTCATCGCGGCGCGGCCGCGCACCACCAGCTCCAGCGCCTGCAGCCACGAGAGCTTGGCGTGGTCGGGGTGTCGGCAGGTTCAAAGCAGCAGCTGCTTGGGGCGTCGCTCGACCGCTTCGAGGCCGAGGCGAGCCACCATTTCGGCCGCCAGGTTGTCGAAGAGCCAGGCGACCGGCGGCGGCGAGTCTTCGTCGAGCAAGCGCAGCGGCACCCCTTCGGCCGTGGCGTCGAGGAACGCCGGGTGGCGCGGGATCGAGGTGTCGAACAGCCACTCCGCCGGCAAATCGCCAAATGCGTCCTGGAACACCGAGAGGGACGCGCTGTGGCGGGTCTGCACCATGTTGATCACCACCCCCAGCGTTTCGGGCCGGCGTTCTGCCGGCATGCTGCGGATGGTCTCCATGAAGCGAGAAAACGAGCGGTTCGCCACCACCTCGGCCTGCAGCACGCCGACCACGTGGGTGCAGGTCGACAGGACCTGGTGGGCGACCCCGAACATCCCCGCGGGTGCATCGACGATGACGATCTCCGCGCGCTGGGAGAGGTCGTTCAACACCCGCCGCCACTCCTCGGTCAGGTCAGCGTAGAACGTCTCCGCGCGCGGGAGCTCGCCGCCGACGGCCGGCAAGATCTTGAAGCGCGGCAGCACGGTGTCGAGCACGGCATCGTCGAGCTCCGCGATGCCGAGCAACACGTCGAAGACCCCTGCGTCGGCCTTCTGACGGGCGTTGATGGCGGACAAGACGTCGCCGTTGATGTCGGCGTCGACGAGCACGACGCTCCGGCCCTGGCGCGCCAGGCTGAGGGCGACGTTGAGCGAAACGGTCGTCTTGCCGCAGCCGCCTTTGGGGCTGGCGACGGTCACGACGCGGCCGCTCGGACCGCCTGCCGCGCCAGACCGGGGGGCCGGCGCGCGCGTCGGCGCGGCGGAGGCCCGCGCGGGAGGTGGCGACGCAGACG
>JAEZYZ010000268.1 GCA_023418705.1 Pseudomonadota bacterium
CCCCTGCGCTGTCCGCGTCGACGCCGCCGAGCCCGTAGACGCCCACGTGCCCCGCGCCGGCCGCCGCGAGCGCCCCACGCAGGCCCTGGATCGCGGCAGCGCCGAGCGCCGCGCGCCCCTTTCGAGCCGCGACGATCGGCGACAACAAGAGCGCGTCGACCTCGCGGAGGTCTTCGGCGGCGAGCGGCGCGACGGCGTGGCACGCGCGGGACAAGAAGCCGTCCGCGCCGACCACCTCCCGGGCCTCTCGCGGCGACACGCTGCCTTCGCCGAGGTGGACGCCGTCGGCGTCGAGCAGCAGCGCGAGGTCGAGGCGGTCGGCGACGCCGAAGGCCTGCGCGTTCGTCCGGGTCACGGCGCGCAGGCGCCGCCCGAGATCGAGGCGCTCGCGGGCGGGGAGGTGTTTGTCACGCAGCAACACCAAGAGCGTCCCTGGCTGCGCCCGGCGAGCGAGCCTGTCGGCCCGCTCCACGAGCGTCGGCGCGTCCCAGTGGGTCCGATCGGTGATCGCGATGAGCCGCGGCGCGAGCGCGCGCCCGTGTGCCCGGCGCGCGCCCGCGGTCATGAGACGCGCTCGCTGCGGATCCACCAGCCCCGCAGCCACCAGGTGATGCCCGCGCCCACCCCGGCGCCCAGCGTGTCGGCGATGAAGTCGAACACGTCTGGATCGCGGTTGGGGAACGCCGCCTGAAAGAACTCGAGCCCGGCGCCCAGCGCGGCGGCGAGCACGGTCGAGACCAACAGCTGGCGCACGAAACCGATCTCGTCGAACAGGTAGTGGATCGCTCGAAACAGCACCAGCTGCATGACCAAGAAGCCCATGAAGTGCATGAGCTTGTCGGCGGGCACCTGCTCGGTCTGGGGCATCGGCGGCGTGCCGACGGAGCCGGCATAGAACACCGCCAGCACGTAGAGGATGGCGGGCAGCACGTGGAGGAAAAACCCGCCCGTCTTTCTGACGCTGCTCGTGCTCGGCAAAGGGCTTGTCATGTTGGTCGCTGGTTTTGGCTTCGAGAGGACGCCGCGGAGCGCTTTTAGCACTCCTGTCCTCGGGCACGGCGTCTGGCAAGAAGCCGAAAGGACCCGCTCCTGCCAAAGCTTGCGACCGTCGTGCGGGCGCGCCCCAGGTGAATTGGAAAAAGCGCTCCACTTGGGGTAGGGAAGGGGCGGCCGCGACGCCGTTCGCGTCGCTTCCGGCCGGCGTTCCGAGGTCCCATGAGCGAATCGACCCCCTTTGCCCCTGTCCCCACCGAGCTGGATTTCCCGACCTACGAGCGGAAGATCCTCGAGCTCTGGAAAGAGCGGCGGGTGTTCGAAAAATCGCGGGTGCACCGGGGACCGCACGCGGCACCCTTCGTCTTCTACGAGGGGCCGCCCACCGCCAACGGCGTGCCGCACAACGGCCATGTCCTGACCCGGGTCATGAAGGACCTGTTCCCCCGCTACCGCGCCATGCTCGGCCACAGCGTGCTGCGCAAGGGCGGCTGGGACACCCACGGGCTGCCGGTGGAAGTCGAGGTGGAGAAGGAGCTGCGCATCCACGGCAAGGCGGCGATCGAGGAGTACGGGGTCGAGCCGTTCGTGGCCCGCTGCATCGAGAGCGTCTTCCGTTACACGACGGAGTGGGAACGGCTGACCGAGCGCATCGGCTTCTGGGTGAGCTTGGACGACGCCTACGTCACCTACCACAAGAGCTACGTCGAGAGCGTGTGGTGGGCCCTGAGCGAGCTGTTCCGTAAGGGGCTGCTCTACCAGGGGCACAAGGTGGTTTGGTGGTGGGCGCAAGGGGGCACCGCGCTGTCCAGCGCCGAGGTCGGGCTTGGCTACAAGACCGTCGACGATCCCAGCGCCTACGTCGCCTTCCCGCTGCTCGACGAGCCCGGGACCGCGCTCGTGGTCTGGACCACCACCCCCTGGACGCTCTCGTCCAATGGCTACGCGGCGGTGAAGCCCGGCTGCGACTACGACGTGGTGCGCATCGGCGAGCCCACCGACGCCAAGGCGCGGCCGCTTCGGCTTCGCGCAGAGCGGCTGATCGTCGCTTCCCGGCTGCGGCAGGCGTTGTCGGAGAAGCTCGGGCGGCCGCTCGAGGTCGAGCGCACCCTCAAGGGGGAAGAGCTGGTCGACCGTCGCTACCGGCCTCCCTTCGACACCTACTTCGACGCGCGCCGCGACGAGCACGCCGCGCTCAAGGACGGCGGGCAGACGCCGGCGTGGTGGCGGGTGATCGCCGAAGATTTCGTCACCCTCGACACCGGCACCGGCATCGTGCACATCGCGCCCGCCTTCGGCGAAGACGACAACAAGGCGCACAAGCGGCAGCTGTCCCGCTACGCCCACCCGGACGCCGTCGAGCTTTTGTGCGCGGTGTCGCCGGACGGCACCTTCAAACCAGAGATGGGGCCCTACGCCGGCCGCTGGGTGAAGGACGCGGACAAGGATCTCTTGGCCGACCTGGCCGAGCGGGAGCTGTTGGTCCACAGCGAGACCTACCGCCACGACTACCCCTTCTGCTGGCGCGCCGACAGCGATCCGCTGCTGCAAATGGCGCGCCCCGCCTGGTTCATCCGCACGACGGAGCGGCTCTCGCACGCGCTCGAGAACAACCGCGCGGTCAACTGGCTGCCCGAGCACATCAAGACCGGCCGCTTCGGCGATTTCCTCGAGAACAACGTGGACTGGGCGCTCAGCCGCGAGCGCTACTGGGGGACCCCGCTCAACGTGTGGGTCTGCACCAAAGACCCGGACCACAAGCACGCGCCGGCGTCCGTGCTGGAGATCGAGGCGCGCAACCCGGAGGCGTTCCGGCATTGGGAGGCCGCGAAGCGCGCGGACCCGAGCCTGAACGACCATTTGATGGTCCACAAACCGTGGATCGATCAGGTGACCTTCCCCTGTCCGTTCTGCGACGCCCCGATGCAGCGCGTCCCGGAGGTCATCGATTGCTGGTTCGATTCGGGGTGCATGCCGTTCGCGCAGTGGGGGTTCCCGCACGTCGAAGGGTCGAAGGCGCGCTTCGACGCCACCTTTCCGGCCGATTTCATCAGCGAAGCGATCGATCAGACGCGCGGTTGGTTTTATTCGCTGCTCATGATCTCGACGCTCGTCTTCGACGAGGAGACGCAAGCCGCCTGCAAGCTCACGCGCGTTCGCGAGTTCCCCCACCCGTACAAGACGTGCATCGTGCTCGGGCACGTCTCCGATCGGGAGGGCAAGAAGGAGAGCAAGAGCCGGGGGAACTACACCCCCCCAGAGATCATCCTCGATCGGGTGCGGATGGATTTCGGCGTGCTCGAGCAGGCCTTGGGCACGCTGGCCAAGCCGGGCGAAGCGCTGATCGCGCGCGAGGATCTGGAAGGCATGGACCTGAGCGACGGCGCGCAGGTGGCCGTCTATCGAACGGATCGGCCGAGCGAGCGCCGAAAGCTCACGCTGAGGGCCCTGAAGCGCCTCCCGCGGCGGCTCGTGCTGCTGTCGGCCGAGGACCGCGAGGCGCTCGGTGTGGCGGCGATCGGGACCGAGCTCGGCACGCTGCCCGCGGAGGTGCCGCGCGCCCCCGTGAACGAGCGGGTCGCCATCGAGGACGAGGCCACCCCAGCCCCCGGGGCGGACGCCTTCCGCTGGTTTTTCTACGCGTCGAGCCCGCCTTGGAACAACACCCGGCACAGCCTGAAGAACGTGCGGCTCTTGCAGAAGGACTTCTTGGTCAAGCTGCGCAACGTATATTCGTTCTTCACGATCTACGCCAACATCGACGGCTGGAGCCCCATCGATCCGCGCCACGCCGGGCGGCCCGTCGGGTCCCGCAGCGCGCTCGATCGCTGGATGGTGAGCGAGCTGCACTTGGCGGCGGCGGGGGTGCGCGCGGCGCTCGATCAGTACCTGGTCTACGACGCGGCGCTGCGGCTGGTCGATTTGGTGGAGGGCCTCAGCAACTGGTACGTGCGCCGAAGCCGCGCCCGCTTTTGGGGGCCGGGGCTCTCGACGGACAAGCGCGACGCCTACCTGACGCTGTACGAGGCCCTGGTCACCACCGCTCGCTTGATCGCGCCGTTCGTGCCGTTCATGGCCGAGGAGATCTACCAAAACCTGGTGGTGCGCGCGCGCCTGCCCGGGGCCCGCGAGAGCGTGCACCTGGAGGATTATCCTGAGAGCGACGCGACCGTCATCGACCGCGCGCTGGCCGAGCGCATGGCCGCGGTTCGGGAGATCGTCAGCCTCGGCCTGAGCGTGCGCACGGCGAGCAAGCTGAAGGTGCGCCAGCCGCTGGCGCGTGCCGACGTGGTGCTCAACGACCCGGCGCTCGCCGCGGCGCTCGAGGAGTATTCGGACCTGATCCGGGAGGAGCTCAACGTGCACGAGCTCCGGTTCATGGCCCGGCGTCACGAGCAGGGCGCGGTCAGCTTCCGGATCCGACCGAACTTCCGCGCGCTCGGGCCTCGCCTGGGCAAGCAAGTACAGGCCGTGAAGAAGGCGCTCGAGGCCGCTGACGGCGCCGCCGCCTACGCGGAGCTGTCGAAGGAAGGTCGGGTGCACCTCGATATCGAGGGGCAACGCCTGGCGTTCAGCGGGGAAGAGCTGGAGGTGGCCGTCGAAGCGCTCGAGGGGTTCGCCGCCGAGACGGGGCAGGTGGGGGTCGTGGTGTTGCACACGACGCTCACCGATGCGCTGGTGGATGAGGGGATCGTGCGGGAGCTAGTGAGCCGCGTGCAAGCGGCGCGCAAGGACCTGCAGCTCGCGTTCACCGATCGCATCGCCGTGCGGCTCGCCGGGACCGATCGCGCGCTGCGGGTCGCCCGAGAGCACGAGGATCACATCAAGCGCGAGTGTTTGGCGGTCTCGGTGGAGCTGGGCGCCGCAGGCGAGGACGCGAGGGAGCACGCGATCGGTGAGGAGAGCGTGCGCCTCTCGGTGACGAAGGTCTGAGCGTCCGCGCGGTGCGTCGCTCTAGCCTGCGCGGGAGAGGCGCACGGGACGGCCCAGCTTGTCGCCGATCACACGGGCGAGGGTGTCCCACAGCTCCTCCCCCGTCTTCGCCGCGATCCACTGGCCCTGGGCGGGCTGAAAGTCGAAGTGCCAGGCGGACCGGTTGGCGGCCATCCAGATCTGCCGCGCGGCGCGGTGCGAGTTGACGACGAAGCGGGTGCCGTCGTCGAACTCGATGGTCAAGATGTCGCTCTCGAGCTCGGTGTCGAAGGCCTCTTCGTCGACCTCGTCGAGGGCCGCGACGAGCGCGCGCAGCTCCGGCAACGCTCGCTCGTCGTAGTCACGCTCAGTTTGCGTCATGTCCCGGCCGACGGTGCCGCGATCACTGGCCGCCCGCGGAGGGCAGGCACTGACCGGCCATGCACTTGTTGGGGGCAACGCAGTCGTTGTCGCTCTGGCATGGCCAGGCGCAGCGTCCCACCTGGAGGTTGCACTTGTGCGTCAAGCAGGCCGCGTCGTTCTGACACGGGAACGCCATCGGCGACGGCTGGGACGTTCCGCCCGGATTGGCGGGGGCGGGCTGCTGCGGTGCTGGCTGCTGCCCGTAGCCGGGTTGCTGGGGCGGCGGCTGCTGCCCGTAGCCCGGCTGCCCGTAGCCCGGCTGCTGCTGCCCATAGCCGGGCTGCCCGTAGCCAGGCTGCTGTTGACCATATCCAGGCTGCCCGTAGCCGGGTTGACCGTAGCCGCCCTGAGCTGGCGGAGGTTCCTCTTCGTTCTTCTTGCACCCCACGGTGAGGGCGACCGGGACAATCATCGAGACCACTAGTCGAACGGCAGCATTTCGCATTCTGATTTCCTCCCTGTCTTCGGACGTGCCCCAAGCTCGCTGGGGTGGGATCTTGCCTCTGGCGGGATGGCTCGCCCGGGCTTTTCAGGCATCGAGAACCTAGTGGGCCGGCTCAAATCGGTCAACTCGCCGGCGAACACGCCATCCATGCAAGCGGCGCCGATGGGAGCGGGCGCCCCGGGCAGCGGAAACGCTGTCGAGCTGAGGGCGCTCAGGCCAGACCAAAATGACCGCTCCTGGCGGCGCATCGCAGTGTGACGAAAAAAGTGGCTGCTTTGCTCAGCTCTGCTCGCGCGTTTCGACCGCGCGCGGGGCTTTTCGGGCTCGGTCGTGAGCCGTTCGGTGGTAGATTCGCGACCCTGGCCTGAGGATGTCGCTCGAGCGGGAGGAGGACGTGGAGGTCTGCGGCGACGCGCTCGTCGGTCGCATCGAGCGCGAGCTGCGAGGGGCCTTGCGTCGCAGGTCGCCCCAGGAGCCGCTCCTTTCAGGCGCCACGCGCGTGCTCGCGCCCCATTCGGCGCGCATCCGCGACCTGCTCCTCGAGGCGCTCGACGTGTTGATCAAGCGCGGCTCGTTCGAGCGTCCGCTGTATGGCGCGGGGATCCGAGCGCTGGCCGAGGCCGGGGATCGGCGGGTCGTGCAGCACTTCAAGCGCGCTCTGGCGACCGACCAGGCCGGAGGACTGGCGACCCTCTCGGCCGCCTGTTTCGTCAATAACTCCGGGATCAGTGAGGCCTTGGCCCGCGCCGTCAACAGCCGGCACCCGCACCTGGTCTTCGCCGCCGAGGTGGCCCGGGTCGCTCGGGATGAATCGAACGGGCAGCACGTGGCCTCCGTCGCCCCCAAGATCAAGGAGAGCCACCGCATCGCGCTCTGCAGCGAGGTGCTGGTGCCGCTCTTGTGGCGGTCGGCGCTGCCGATCGGGATCGCGCCGGCGCTCGCGGTGCTGCGCGGCGCGGAACGTCACCTGGGACGCTGGCTGTTGCTCGGCGAGCTGGCGGTGCGGGCGGGCGATCCCCAGCCGCTCGCCGAGGCGCGCGCCCGGAGCGAGAGCGGTCCGGCGAGCGCCCGCGCCGCGTGGGGGCTGGTGGCGTGGGCGCTTCAAGGCGGCAGCGCAGCGCCGACGATCCGCCCCACGGTCGAGCTGGTGGCACGTTTGAGCGACCGGCCGAGCTCCGACAGGGATCCGACGTTTTTGTACCGCCTCGCGGCATCCGGCTCGGTGCTGGCGCGTCCGATGCTCGAGAACATCGCCAAAGGTTCCGGGCTCGCCGACGAGACAGCGGTCCGCGCGGGGTTATATTTGGCGAAGTTTCACGGTCGCGCGGATCTTCGCCAGGCACTCGCGGATGTGGCGAGCAATCCGCGCCGAGAGGCCCTGCGGGGCCTGGCCGCTGCGGCTCTCTTCGACATCGGTGAGCAAGACATGGCCCTTCGACAGTGCGACGAGCTTTCGAGCAGCAACAAGCTGCCCACGCTCGCCTGGACGGGGCTCATCCGGCTGCGCGCGGCGGGCAAGCTCGCAGGGTCGGAGCTGGTGTCCGAGCCGATCTTCCGCCGAGCGCAACGCGGATGGATCGAGTAGCCGCGGTCGCCCTGCTCGGCTCGATCTCGGCGGTCACCCTGCCGGCGATCGGCGCGGATGGCCCGCCGCCCGCCGCTTCGAAGACCGAGACCGCCGAGCGCGCGGCGGCCAGCCGCCAACGTGCCGTGCCCATGGACTCGCGGGGAGAGATCATCGACCCGGCGCGATCCCACGCCTCGATCAGCCGAGTGTTGCCGTCCTCGCTCTTGCCGTCCGGGTCGGCCTCGGAGGACACCGACGCGCTCAGGTGGTTGGTCTTGGGAGACGCGGGGGCGCTCCCGAAGCAGGTCTCGATCGCCTCGCTGGACGCCGCGGGTCAGGCGCTGGACGGCATCGAACGCGTGCCCGTGACCCCCGCAGCCTGTCCGGATGCGCTGCTCGAGTTCTCGGTGCCGGCGGCCGGGACCCGTTGCGGGTTCACGCCGTTCATCCGGGCGACCGGCGACTTCATCGATCGCAGCCACCCGCGGGCTTCGGGCCGATCGGTGCGCGCCGAAGTGGGCGGCCGGATCGTCGTCGACGCGGAGGGCCAGACCCTCGCGTCGATCCACGTCGGCGGGCCGCGCAAGACCGCGCTCGGGCCGATCGAACGCCTGCGGGGCAAGCTCCGGATCCGGCTGGTGCGCCCGGCGCCGCACGCGGCGCCGCCGATCGGGGGCCGCGACGAAGCCGCGCTAAAGCTCGGCCATTTGGAGGTGAGCACCGCCAGCGGTTTGTGGGGTCAGTGCGGCGTGCACTTCGGCTACGGCGACGACATCGACGTCGCCGTGGTCGACCCGCCGCCGCCGCACCTGCTCGCGGTGGGGTGCGACCTGGGGCTCCCGGCGAGCGGGGGGACGATCCGCTTCCGAGCCGCGGACAAGCCGATCAGCGTCACCACCTCACCCGGCCAGACCCCGACGCAGGTGGCGCACCTGCTGACCTTGGCGATCGAGCGGGCGGGCCTCGAAGCCTCGCTCAGCCCGAACCCCAGGATCTCTCCTGGCGCGCTGCGCACGGCCGACGTCCTGGTGCGCACACCGGAGGGGAAGCTGGTGCGCCTCTCGCCGGATGATCCGGAGAGCCCGGCGCTCTCGAGCGATCCCAGCCTGGATGTGTGCTTGGGGGAGGTGGACCTCAGCGATGGCCTCACCCATTTCACGGATTTCGACGCGGTCGCGGGCACGGTCGAAGAGCGGGCGTTGATCAAGGCCTTCGACGACCACGACCCCACCACGATCGACGTGTTCATCGTGCCGAGCTTCGCGGGTTCGGGGCGGCTCGGGGAGTCGTTCATCTCGGGCGATCAGTCGAGCGTCCGAAACTCCATCATCATCGACCGGGCGGCGATCCGCGCCGGGGCGCGCTCGTTCACGCTGGCGCACGAGCTCGGCCACATCCTGCTCGACATGCCGGGACATCCGGACGACTACGGCGTCGACAGCCCGACCTTGCTGATGGACGCCGACGCGGCCGATCCCACCATCTTCGGCCCTCGGCGGCTGGGCATCGCCGAGTGCGAGCGCATGCTGCGCCAGAGCGGCCCCAGCGCTCCGGTCCCGCTGCTCACCCCCTGGCCGCTGCGCGGCCGCTGAATCACTCCCCCCGCTTGCGCTGGCGGGTATGGGTGATCTTGCCGGGGTCGTCGACCGCGCGAGAGATGGCGCCGCGTCCGAACCGGGCTTGAATGGCGTCGAGGGCAGGCCCCAGCCGATCGCGCGCTGTCCCGAACAGCTCGAGCTGCTCGGAGGATGGGCGCTCCAGGTTCGACAGCGACACCCCCAGCAGCCGAACCGGCTCCGAGAGCGCGGCGGCGTCCCAGAGCGCGACGGCGACCTCACGGATGACGGCGCCGTCGTCGGTCGCCGCGGGCAGCGTCCGGCCGCGGGTCAGCAGGGGGTAGCGCGGCTCGGACGCATCGCCGGGCGAGCGGGCGATCCGGCGCCCGCGCGCGCGGGCGAGCTTCATCTTCAAGGTGATGGTGCGTCCTCGGTAGCCATCGTGGCGCACGCGGCGCGCGATCGCTTCGGCGTGGGCCGTCAGCGCGGCCGTGACGCGCTCGCGCTCCAGGACGTCCGCCTCGAAGGTGTTCTCTTCCCCGTAGCTCTTCGGGGCGCGGGGGGGCGGGGCCGCGC
>JAEZYZ010000273.1 GCA_023418705.1 Pseudomonadota bacterium
CTCCAGCGCCGCCGCTGCCCCCGGTCGCCGCAGCGCCCGCGCCGCCCGTGCCCGGGCCCGCCGCGTCGGGCTCGCCCGAGCTGCACGCGAACACGAAGACCGGAACGCTCACGACGATCGAGCTGACGATTCGAACGAGGTGCATGAGCGGGTGGTACCACGGCCAGGCGACCGGTGACGGCGCTTGGTGTGACGATCGGCAGATCGGCGTCACGGCGCCTGACATCCGACAGCTTTCCTCGGGCGAGCTCGGGCACCCAGCCAGGCGTTCAACCCAGGTGCTCGGCGATCTGGCGACCAACGTGCGTGCCGAGCGCGTAGGCCGTCAGCTGTGGCGGGACACCGATCGAGCTCGGGTAGAGGGACGTGTCGGCGACAAAGAGGTTGTCCAGGTGGTGGTAGCGACCCGTGGAGTCGACACAGGCGCGCAGCGGGTCATCCCCCATCCAGACGCTGCCCATCGGGTGCACGGCGGACAGCTCCAGGTCCTGGCGCCGGATGCGCAGGCGCTCGAACACCTGCGTGAGCTCGTCCACCGACCCGATCCGGACGGTCTTCGCCAAGGGCAGGAACGCGGCCTCGGCGCCGGCGGCGAGCAGGATGCGCGTCGCTTCCCGGAGCCCGAGCCGCAGCTGCTCGGCGTCGTTCGGGTGCAGCTCGTAGTGAATCTGCGGCCGACCGTCGGCGCCGGCCAGCACCCGGCCGGGGTGGTGGTCGTGAACCATCGCGGAGGCTGCCGCGAGGTGCGCGTAGTCACCGAGGTAGCGCTGGTGCTCTTCGCCGAAGGCGGAGAGCATCGAAGCAACACCGGCGGGGTGTGCGAAGCTCGGCACCAGCCAGACGCGCTGGCTCGCGTCCGCGGTGTGCTGCAAGAACTCGGTGCACTCGTAGCTCTGAGGGATGCCGCGCCAACTGTGGAGCGCCTCCTGAAAGCGCGCGGCCACCGCGGCGCCGGGGTGCAGGAACAGGCGCGAACCGATCAGGCGTCGCGGATCGGGCACGGCGCTGTGCTCCAGCAAGCTCGGGGTGCCGGTGGCGCTGGCGGAGACGCAGACGGCGCGCGCCTCGACGGCCACCTTCGCGAGGCGACGTCCCGAAGCTGGATCGCGCACCTCGGCGTGGACCCGGGTGGCGCGCCGGCCCCGCCACTCGACGCGCAACGCCCGGGTGTCCGCCAGCACGTCGGCGCCGTCTTCCACCGCCGCGACGAGGTAGCGCTTCAGCGCGTGCTGCTTGGCATCGTACGCACAGCCGAGCTCGCAAAAACCGCTGCCGACGCAGCCGTCCCGGTTGTGGGACAACATGCCGCCGCGGTAGCCGAGCGCTTCGCAGCCCCGTCGAAACACCTGATTGTTGCCGTTGAGGCGGCCCGGGTCGATGCGGGTGACGGGCAGCCGCTGCTCGACCTCGGCGTAGAGCGCGTCGAGCACGCGCTCCGGCAGGTGCTTCCACCCGTGCTCGTTCCGCCAGGCGGCGAGGACGGCGTCGGGCACCCGCGCGCACAAGCTCAGGTTGTGCAAGGTCGAGCCCCCGACGCCGCGACCTTGGTGGACGTGGATCCCGCGGTCCTGGGTGGTCCGCCCGGCCTTGTCCGCGTACAGCCGCGGGAACATCTCGTATTCGACCTGGGTGAAGTCGCGCGGCAACCAGTACGACCCCGCCTCGAGCACCACCACCCGCTTGCCTCGCGACGCGAGCTCCGCCGCGACCGGCGCGCCGCCAGCACCCGAGCCGATCACGACGACGTCGGCGCGAAGCTCGAGATCGCTGCCGGGCAAGTGCGCGTGCGCGTAGATCATCGCGGTAAGGTGCCGGGCGCTGCCAGCAGCGCCGCGTACCGAGCCGACGACGGCAGCGACGCGCCGCCGCCCGGCAGGTGTGGGCCCTCGTAGCCAATCGCTGCCCACGCTGCCGGGCGCCGGTAGTGCGCGAGGAAGATCAGCGCCTTGAGCGATCGGAAGCCGAGCCGCAAGAGCTCGGCGCTCGAGATCTGCAGCGCCGCGACCAGAGAAACCCGATCGTCGTACGAAAGGTCGGAGAAGCGCGCGAGGTGACCGCCCGCGGCGGGAACGACCTGCTCCACCAGCGCGAGCAGCGCGCGCAGCTGAGCGACCTCCGAGCTCGGCAGCCCCGTGAGGTAGCCATCGATGTCGCGCACGTAGCTGGCCAGCACCTTCGGCGCTCGGTCGGAGGACGGTGGCAGCATGGCGCTGATCAGGGCCGCGAGCGCCGCGGCGTCGCGCGCCGCGAGGTTGCGGAGCGCGGCCGCGTCGTGGTCAGTCGTGTACCAACAACGGCGCGCACCGCCGGCCAGCGCCGCAACGCCGACCGCGAACCCGAGCCAGCGGCGGCGACCAAAGCGCCACCGGCAGCGAGCGGCGTCGGTACGATCGTGAGGGGTCGTCATGGAGGTGGGAGCAGCTCCCGGCCGTCCCGCTGCAGCAAGACGCGGGCCAGCGCCCGCGCCGCCTCCGACTCAAGGAGCCAACGCCGCCCCCATCGGCTCGCGACCCGAGCGCGAAGGACGTTCAGGCGGGACGACCGCTGCCAGCCGAGGTGTGGAGCAGGCACACGATCACGCCCAGCAGCACGATGGCGTTGGCCTGATGGAGCGACGCGAGCGCGATCGGAACGAAGTGCAAGACCGTCAGAGCCCCCAGAACGACCTGCAGAACGACGGCGATCACAAGGCCCCAGCTCATGCGGGCCAGCGCCGGGCAACCCGCGCGCCGGCAAGCGAGCCACACCGCAGCGCTCACCACGACCACGGCGCCGGCCAGGGCGCGGTGCGCGAAGTGCACGCCGAGCGGGTCGGTCACGGCTCGGCGCCAGGACAATTCGGGCGGGATCCAGGCGCCGTTGAGCGAAGGAAAGGTGGGCGCGGCGAGCCCCCCGTGCAGCCCCGCGGTCAGCGCCCCCCAGACCGCGGTCAGCGCTACGAGCAGCGCGAGCGCGATCAGGCGCCAGCGCACGCGCCCCAGCGAGTCGCCGCGGGCCGACGCACACCAAGGAGGCGGTGAGAGCTGCGAGAGCGCGCTCCACAAAAGCCCCGCGAACAGCCCGAGCCCCAGCAGCAGATGTAGCGCCAGGCGAAAGTGACTGACGCGCGGCTCGTGCGACAGGCCGCTCTTGACCATCAGCCAGCCCACCACCCCCTGCACCCCGCCGAGCAAGAACCAGCCCCAGAGCCTGAGGGCCGTCCGCGCCGGCAGCAGGCCTCGCAGCGAGAAGAGCAGCATCGGCAGCGCGAACGCGAGCGCCACGCCGCGGCCGAGCAGGCGGTGGGCGTATTCGACCCAGTAGATGCGCTGAAACTCCGAGAGCCCGATGTGCGCGTTCACGAGCCGGAACTCGGGCGTCTCGCGGTACTTCGAGAACGCTTGCTGCCACGCCTCCCCGCTGAGCGGCGGCAAGACGCCGGTGATGGGCTGCCACTCGACGATCGACAGCCCCGAGCGCGTCAGCCGCGTGAGCCCGCCGAGGCAGATCATCCCGGCCACCAGGGCGGCGCAGACGAGCAGCCAGACGCCGATCTGACGAGACGCCGCGCGCTCAGGCGCTCGCGCCAACACGCGACGCCAGCTCTGCCAGAGACGCAATCCTGGCGTCCCTCCGCCGCCGCCACGCATCCGTTTCGCGCTGCCCGCGCCGAGCGCTGCGTCACACCCGGCCGCGGGCACGCGGGCGCGGCTCATCGCTCAGGCACCTGCGGGCGGGGTGTTCGAGCCTCTCCTTGCCCGCCGGTCATCGTCCCGTCGTGGCGCGACGGCCCGACCTCACGAGCCAGCTGCAGCACGCGATCGGCCGCCGCGGCGAAGTCCCCGGCAGGGTGCGGGTCCACCTCGGCGTAGCGCCGCGCCACCTGCTCGAGCACGTTCCTTGGAAGGCGCACCAGCGCCGACGGAAACAACACCGAGTCTTCCACCACGATGTGACGGCTCAAGAGATCGATGTAGCGGCGCGCCGCTCCGCGCAGCGACGCCACCTGTTTGGCTTGCTCGCTCGCCGGCTGGCACAACCACTGCTTCATCTGCGCGGTGAGCCGGCGGCACTCGGCGTGCTGCGACAGCATGCACGCGAGCGGCCCCGCCTCGAGCGAGTAGCCCCACGCGCTCATGTGCTCGAACAGCACGTGTTCCTCTTTCGCGTGGTGCCTGCCGTCCGCGTACTGCTCGATGAAGTCGACGCAGCCGGCGATCAGCTCCACCGCGGGCTCGATGCGCGCGTCGAACGAGCAGGCCGTGCTCAGCACCGCCAAGACGCGTTCGATGTGCCGGTGCTCGAACTCCAAGGATCGAATGGCATCGCGCTCCGCCGGTGGTTGCATCGCGCGAGACGCTACGCGCAGCGGACGGCCAGCGCCGATGACGGACGTCAGGCGGGCTCGAGGAGCGAGGTTCCGGGCGAGCCGGGGGGGGTGGGGCGAAAGGCTCGCCCTGCACCCTCCTTGGGCCCGGCGCGATTCGTAGCGAGACTCGCCTCGCCTTCAACTCAGGCGTTCAAGGACTCGTCTTCCCAACTTGAGAAACTCCGCTCCAACCTGCTGGACGGCCTGCGAATGAGCCCCGATGGCGCCATCTGCCGCGGTGAGGCGGAAGATCGGCTTTCGCGCAGTTTGCGCCATGGGCATCAGGCTCCGGTAGTGCCGGAGCACCGCCAAGCAGCACGGATCATTGACGATCGTCAGGTCGGCTCCAGGGTCCTTTTCAAGCACCAGCTGGCTATACACCGTTGGGATCTCACGCAGCCACCGCTCGTACGCCCGCGTCACCTGTCCGCCATATAGATTCGGCTGCATGACAACGTACCCGATGGGTCGAATGGATGCACCGGGAAGGCTGAGGCCCGACACTGGATTCTTCGCAAGCCTCTCAGCCCACTCCTCTCGCCACCTCCGAAGAATTGGGCCAAGGTTTCTCAATCCTTGAATCGAGAAAAGATCAGCACCCAGAGGCGTCGCGACGAAGTCCGCCGCGATGAGAGCAGACCGATTGATGGCTCCCAAGTTGGGACCGACGTCCATCAAAATGATCTGCGCATCGTGCTCCTTGGCAGCTGCCTCGATCACACGGTGAAAACTGGAGGCGATGCGGAAAGACGCAGGATCCCGGTCCATGCATCGTGGCCACGCATCAGAGAGCTTCTGCTCGAACTCCGACAGCCGTATGTCACCGGGAAGCAACCCAAGACGACTGCTCAACGCTTCCACGTGGGGCTTCTCAATATCCCCAACGCCATCGATGATGGGCTGAATCGCGCCCCGAATCGAGCGCCGCGCCATGTCCTCCGCCGGCCAAAGCCGCTCCATTCGGTCCTCGTCAATGCACATCGCGGTGAGATTCGACTGAGGATCCAGGTCCACCATTAGCACGCGCATACCTTGCTCGACAAAGGTCCAGCCCAGGTGATAAACCAAAGATGTCTTCCCGACACCCCCTTTATTGTTGAAGAACGCGATTGTGGACCTGCTCGTGCAGGACCTGCTCGGCTGCGAGCCCGCTGCGATGGTGCAGCGTCTGGCCGGCTGGACTCAGGGCAGCCGTGCACAGGACCCGGCGCGCCCGCGTAAGATCCGCAGCGAGGCCGACTGGATTGCTCACGACATCACCACGCTTCGCAACGTCGGCGCGCGCCTCGAGGCCCGGCTGCTAGCAACGCCACCGGGCACGTTCGCCGAGGGGGTCGAGCAGGTCATCGATCGCGGGCTCGCAGGTCTCGTCCCTGTGCTCGATACCCTCGCTAAGACCGCGCGGCGCAAGCTCGGCACCAGCACCTCCGAGGATGCGGCATGACCGGGTGGACGACGCGCGAAGAGCTGGTGCAGCACGTGGTCTCGCTCGCCCGCGAAAAAGTCAGCCGTCGCGCCATCGCCACCTCGCTCGGCGTCAGCCGCAACACCGTCCGGCGCATCCTCGAGGAGCACGCGGTGCAGCGCGAGGCCGAGCACTCTGCGCTCCCGCAGCCGAAACCGCCCGCTCCGCGCGCATCGAAGCTCGATCCCTACAAGGAGCGCGTCAGCGAGCTCCTGGGAAAGTACGCCAACATCACGGTCCAGCGCGTGTTCGAGATCCTCTGCGAAGAGGGATTCAATGGTGGCTACACCGCGGTCAAAAAGCACGTCCGCCGAGTGCGCCCGAAGCCCCGGCCCAAGCCCAGCCTGCAAACGCCGGACTTCGGCCCCGGCAAGATGGCAGAGAGCGACTGGTCTCCCTACGAGCTGACCTACACCGACGGGACCAAGGAGGAGATACAGCTGTTCGGCTACGTGCTCGTGCACAGCACCCGCAAGTTCTATCGTGCCTATCGCAGCTACGACACCCACGCGCTGATGCAGGGGCACGTCGCCGCCTTCGAGCACTTTCAGGGCGTCGCCAGTAGCTGCAAGTACGACGGCCAGAAGGCCGTCGTCATCCGCTGGGAAGGGCGCCAGCCGATCTACAATCCGCAGTTTCTCGCGTTCGCTGCGCACTACGAGTTTCGCCCCATCGCGCTGCGCGGCAATCCCAACCTGCGACCCAATGTCGAGCGCAGCTTCTGGACGCACGAGCGCTCGTTTCTTCCGGGACGCGAGTTCCGCGACCTCGACGACTTCAACGGTCAGCTCGCGCATTGGCTCGCCACCGTCGTGGACGTGCGCAAGCGCCACGGCACCACGTCCCTCGAGCGCTTCGCCGAGGAAGCCCCGCACCTCGTGCCGTTGCCGCGTCACCCCTACGACACCGCTCGGGTCGCCTATCGTCTCTGCAGCATCGACGGCTTCATCGACTGGCAGGGCAATCGCTACGCTGTCCCCTACGATCATGTCACCGACCTGTTGCCGGTACGCATCACCGACCACGAGCTTTTCGTCTACGCCGCCGATCTCGAGTGCATCGCTGCTCACCAGCTCGCTCCGCGTGGTCAGGGCCTGAAGCTCGATCCCAAAGGCTTTCATCGGGGCGACACCAGCCGCCCCGCCATCGACCTCGACCAGCTCCGCGCGACCTTCGAGCAGATGGGCGAGCGCTCAGCGGAATTTTTTCGACACCTCAGCTCCGGCCCTCCTCGTCACTGGGGACGCATCGCTCGGCGTATCCTGGTGCTGCGCGAGCGCTTCGCCACCGAGCACCTCGACGAACCCCAAAGGTGGATCCCTGAAAGGGCCCGGATCGGATCACTTGGAGGGCGCCGCCGAAGTCAATACCTCGCTGCGTAAGTTTCGAGATATCCAGGCAGGTGCGCCAAAGCTCGGGACACGGTGTCATGATGCTGGACACCGCCAGAAGTGTGCGTGATTTCGCGGATGTGCGCTTTCGGGACATCGAGTTCACTTCCTTGCGCGTGACGCCGGAGTCGATGAACTCGCTCAAGCCCGCGGTCGAGGTCGATGCGGATGACGAATACATCGAGGTCGACGCCGGGGGCGTGATCGATGTGAGTACGGCCGTCAGCTGGCGCAATCTGGGCGTACCCTATCGCCTCCAGGGCAGAACGAAAATTTGGGCCCCGGTTACGATTGAAGCCGGCACAGTGTTCCAGCTGTCTAGCGGAATCGAGATCTTGGACGAGGGATCCTTGAAATCCATAGGTACCGTTGACGCACCGATCGTCTGGACGTCAGCCAAGCAGGATCCGGTTCAAGCCGATCGATGCGATCGCCCGCTTCAGCCCCCAACCACACGTCAAACAGTGCGTGTGGTCGATCGCAGTCAATCTGAATTTCCCCCTACTTGCACCGCAAGCGCTCAGGAACACGTTGCGTACGTTGCATCGATGCTCGGGTGTGAAACGATCGCAGTTCAACAGCCAAGTGTCGAGCACGACGAGCCCCGCTAGCGACTCGATGTTCTCCACGGCCTCCAGCTCCGCAGTTGCACCGCAGTCGTCCCCTCATCTGACGCCCGACAGGCGCCCTGATTTCAGGCCTAAGATTTTGCGCGCTCGATCCAGCGCCTCGCAGCGCGCCCGCTGTCGGACCGTAATGCCCGGCGGAGGTGGGATATGAGCGACGCTTCGACGACTGCTTCGCAGACCGCGATGACCGCCGCGCTGCGCTTGCTCGGCATCAAGATACCGATCATCGACGCGATTCCGGCGCGGACGCGGCGGCTGACGCCCGAGGAGGTCGAGGAGGTGGACCGGCAGCTCTTGAAGATCTTGGGCGTGCTGGCGCGGATCAAGATCAAGGAGGCGGCGACCACCACGCCGGCGGACCAGGAGGCTTCGACGGCGCTGTTTCGAGAGCTGGCGGCGGCGCTGCGGCGCCTCGAGGAGCTCACGATGGGGCGGGCCGGCGGCCTGATGGCCCTGGGAACGCCCGGTTTCTGAGCCTCGGGCGCCTGTCCCACGGGCGCGACCCGGGCGGGCCTTGACCTGCCGAGGCGCCAGGGCAACGTTCCCCACGATGACCGCTGCGCGATCTTTAGACCCTGGTGCGCTGGCCCCGGCGGCGCCAGCCCCCGAGCTCCCGGGTTTGTTGGTCCGGGCGCGCCGAGCCAGGAGCGCGCTCGGCTTGGCGGACGACCAGAACCCCGTGCTGCAGGCGTTGCGGCTTGCCTTGGACGTGGAAATGGGCCTGTACGAGCGGGCGCTGCGAACGCCGGCCGAGGACCCTGCGGCGCGGGAGGTTCGCAGGCGCTGCCGGGTGCGCTTGGCGATGGTGTTGAACGCCCTGCGGCGCGAGCAGCAGCAGCTCGCAGCCCAAGGGCTCTGATTTTCGACCGGTGGGTTGACGCGGGCGCCACCCGGCCGAACGTTTGCCTGGCGGGGGCTGCGTACGGGTCCCCCCCTCCCTTTGTGCGCGGCCCCCGCGCTTGGTTTGGCTGGAGCCGCGCGGCGAGCTCGGGGCGCGCCAAGCTCCTCCTGCGAAAACGAGACTCGAAGCGAGCGAAGACACGGGAATCCGCCGCGACGAGCTCCGCTATTTTTGTTCACAGGAAGGGCGGAAGGACGGAAGATTTTTTGGGAGTTCCACGGTTGAGCCCGACGCGATCCTCGCGTCGGGTGGGTCGCCACGCCGTCGGGTCGCGACGCTCGATCATGAGTCCGATCGGGGACCGACGACGTCGGTCTCCCTTCCGCCCTTCCGATCCTCCCTGTGACCAAGCTCCGGTTGAGACCCGTCGCCGCACGACGCTAGCTCGGTGGTGAGAACGGTTTTCACTGCCTCGAGGTGGGTGGGCCGAAGGCCCTGATGACCTTCGCGTGACCTCTTTGAGCTGCGCTTGCCGCCGCTTGCGAAGGGTCAGCCGGGGCCCTGCCCGTGGCGGACGTCTTGGCCCTTGACCATGAAGACGACCATCTCCGCGATGTTCGTGGCGTGGTCGGCGATCCGCTCGAGGTACTTGCCGATCGATTGAAGGCGGGTGGCGCGGTAGACGACGGCCGGGTTCTTCATCATGTGCGTGACGAGCTCCGGGAACAGCTGGGCGTAGTAGCCGTCGACCGTCTGGTCGCGTTCCATCACCTGGTTGGCCTTGACGGCGTCGTACTGGACGAAGGCGTCGAGCGCGTCTTGGAGCATGCCGTGCGCGGACTCGGCCAGGCGAGTGATGGCGGAGTCGGCATCGAGGGGGACATCGTCCACCAGCTCGAGCACGCGCTCGCAAATGTTGACGCCCAGATCGCCGACGCGCTCGAGATCCGTCACCAGCTTGAGCGTGGTGGTGATGAAGCGCAGATCGGAGGCGACGGGCTGACGGCGCGCCAGGATCTTGAGCGCGAGCTCGTCGATCTCCATCTCGAGCTGATCGATGTTTCGATCAGAGGCCATGGTGCTCCTGGCGAGGCTCAGGTCGCGCTCGCGGAACGCGCGCATCGCCATGCCGATCATCTCCTCGACCCGGGCGCCCATGAGCAGCACCAGCTCTCGGAGCTGGTTCAGCTCGTTTTCGTATTCTTTGTCGGTGTGAACGCGACCCATCATCGGCCTGCCCCCAGCGGAGAAACCCCTCAACCGAACCGCCCGGTCACGTAGTCCTCCGTCCGCTGTTCGCGCGGGCGGGTGAAGATCACGTCGGTCTTGTTGAACTCGATCAGCTGGCCCAGGTAGAAGAACGCGGTGTAGTTGGCGACGCGCGCGGCCTGCTGCATGTTGTGGGTGACGATCACGATCGTGTAGCTCTTGCGCAGCCCGTGGATGAGCTCCTCAACCCGGGCGGTGGCGATGGGATCGAGCGCGGAGCACGGCTCGTCCATCAGCAGCACCTCCGGCTCCAAGCTGAGGCAGCGGGCGATGCACAGGCGCTGTTGCTGCCCGCCGGAGAGGCTCGCGCCAGAGCGGTGCAAGGAGTCCTTCACCTCGTCCCACAGCGCCACCTGCTGCAGGCAGCGCTCGACCAGCGCGTCCGGGTCGCGGACCTTGATGCCGTTGAGGCGCAGGCCGGCGAGCACGTTGTCGCGGATGCTCATGGTCGGGAAGGGATTGGGCTTTTGGAACACCATGCCGACGCGGCGGCGCACGCGCACCGGGTCGACGTCCCGCCCGTAGATGTCCTGCGACTCGAGCATCACCGAGCCGGTCGCGCGTGAGCCGGGGGTCACCTCGTGCATGCGGTTGAGACAGCGGATGAAGGTGGATTTACCGCAGCCGGAGGGGCCGATGATGGCCGTGACCTTCTTGTCGAGCACGGGCATGGTGATGCCCTTGATGACCTCGGTGGCACCGAAGTAGGCGCGCAGATCCTGAGCACGCATCTTGGCGGGCGCCTTGGTCTTGATGCCGGCGCTGGTGGGAGCGCTGGTCTCGATCTCGTACTCGACGCCCGGATTCAAAGGGTCGGACCCGGCGCTGGCCGGATCCGACCGCTCTTCGGTGCTGACGAAGTTGGTGGGAAGCGTCACTTGGGTTTGAACGCTCATCGAAGCCTCACACGATGTCGGACCACGAAACGTGCCGTTACGTTGAGCAGCAGCACGAGGACGACCAGCACCAGCGCCGCTGCCCAGGCTTGGCGGTGCCAATCTTCGTAGGGTGAAACGGCGTAGGTGTAAATCTGGACGGGCAGCGAGGCGGTGGGCTCGTCGAGTCCCTCCGCCCAGAACCGATTGTTGAACGCCGTGAACAGCAGCGGCGCGGTCTCGCCCGCGACGCGAGCCACGGCGAGCATGACCCCCGTCGCGATGCCGGGCGCGGCGGTGCGCAGGACGACGCGCAGGGTCGCCCGCCATTTGGGAACGCCGAGGCCAAGGGCGGCTTCGTGCAGCGCCGCGGGGACGAGCCGGAGCAGCTCCTCGGTCGTGCGCGTGACCGTCGGCAGCATCAAGACCGCCAGGGCGATGCCGCCCGCGATGGCGGAGAACTCCTTCGTGTGCATCACGACGAGCGTGTAGACGAAGATGCCGACCGTGATGCTGGGGATGCCGGCCATGACGTCCGCGCTGAAGCGCACGACCTGTCCGAAGCGGTTGTGCCCGAACTCCGCCAGGTACACGCCCGCCAGCACGCCGGGTGGGATGCCGATGACACAGGCCAGGGCGACGAGCTTCAGCGTGCCGACGATGGCGTTGGCCATGCCGCCCCCTTCTTCACCGACCGGTTTGGGGAGCTCGGTAAAAAAGGCGAGGTTTATCCCACCGATGCCGCGGACCGTGACGTAGTAAAGCACCAGGCCGAGCGGGATCAGCGCGAGGATCGTGGCCAGGGCACAGGCGGCGCGAAACGCCGTGTCCACGGCGCGGCGGCGGACGTAGCGGTCGATCATTTCGCGATCCCTCGGCTGACGCGCCAGACGAGGGCGCGGGCGACGATGTTGAGCAGCAGCGTGACCACGAACAAGAGCAGCCCGATCTCGGCCAGCGCGGCCAGGTAGAGATCGCCCGTCGCCTCGGTGAACTCGTTGGCGATCACGCTGGCCATGGTGTAGCTCGGCGCGAACAGCGAGAGGCTGATCTCCGCGCGATTGCCGATGACCATGGTGATGGCCATGGTCTCCCCGAGCGCGCGCCCGAGCCCCAAAATGACGCCGCCGATGAGCCCGGAGCGTGCGTACGGCAGCACCGCGGTGCGGACCGCCTCCCAGCGCGTGGCGCCGAGCGCGAGCGCTCCCTCGCGCAGCGTGGGTGGAACGGCGAGCAGCACCTCTCGCGCGACCGATGAGATCGTGGGCGTGATCATGATGGCCAGGATGATGCCGCCCGCCAGCAGCCCGAAGCCCTGGTGTGGCCCCTGGAAGAAGGGCAAGAAGCCGAAGGCGCTCGCGAGCGCCGGCTCCACCACGTCGCGCAGCACGGGCGCGAGCGCGAAGATGCCCCACAAGCCATAGACGACGCTCGGCACGGCCGCGAGCAATTCGACCAAGAAGCCCACGGGACCGCGCAGCCACGGCGGGGCGAGCTCCGAGAGGAAGATCGCGACGCCGAAGGAGATCGGCACCGAGATGAGCAGCGCCAGGAGCGACGACACGATCGTGCCGTAGATGAACGGCAGCGCCCCGAAGACATCCCGCACCGGATCCCAGACGGTGCTCGTCACGAAGGCGAGCCCGAACTCGCGAATGCTGGGCATCGACGCGTCGGTCATCTCGATGGCCATGGCGACCACGGTCGCTACCACCACCGCCGCGAACGCCGCGGCGATCGTACGAAAGACCCAGTCGCCGAGGTTCACCTCCCGGCCAAAGCGCGCCAGCCAACGCGGGCGGGGGCGCGCCAAGGGGATATTCACGTCTTGGGCCATGCGAAGAACGTCTCGGAGCGTCAGTTGGCCGCGAGCAGCTTCTTGCCGTTGGCCGTGAGGTCCTTCAGGCGCGCTTCCACCTTCGCCACGACGAGCGGCGGCAGCGGCGCGTAGTGCAGCGCCTCGGCGAACTTCTGGCCGTCATGAATGGCCCACCACAAAAAGCCCGCCAGCGCCTGGGCCTCCCTCGGCTCCTTCATGTCCTCGTACACCAAAAGGTACGTGTACGAGGCGATGGGGTACGCGCCCTGACCGGGCGGGTTCGTGATGGACACGTGCAGGCTCTCCGGCAACGGCTGTCCCTTGGCGGCGGCCGACACCGCGGCGAGCTTGGGCTCGACGAACTCGCCCGCCTGGTTTTTGATGGCCGCCACGGGCATCTCGTTCTGGGTGGCGTAGGCGAGCTCGACGTAGCCGACGCTGCCTGGCGTGGTCTTCACCTGACCGGTGACGCCCTCGTTGCCCTTGGCGCCGAGCCCCGTCGGCCATTTCACGCTCTTGCCGACGCCGACCTTCTCCTTCCAAGCGCTGCTGACCTTCGCCAGGTATTCGCTGAAGACGGCGGTCGTGCCGCTGCCGTCGCTGCGGTAGATGACGGAGATGTTCTTGTCGGGCAGGCTCACGCCGGGGTTCAGCCCCGCAAGCTTCGGATCGTTCCACTTGCTGACGGTGCCGAGGTAGATCTCGGCGAGCACCTCGGGCGTGAGCTTGAGCGCCTGGGTCACCCCCGGCACGTTGTAGGTGACGGCGACGGCGCCGAGGGTCGTCGGGATGTGGACGATGGGGCGGGGGGCCTTCTTGGCCTCGTCCTCCGTCATCGGCGCGTCGGTGGCGCCGAAGTCGACGGTGCCCGCGATGATCTGACGGATGCCGCCGCCCGAGCCGATCGACTGGTAGTTGATGCGGACGTCGGGGTGTTGCCGGTTGTATTCGGCCATCCACTTCGAATAGAGCGGAAACGGAAACGTCGCGCCGGCGCCGTTCAGGCTCACCCTGCCCCCCGCGCTGGGGTCACCGCCCGCCGCGGACTTGTCCTTGCAGCCACCCGCCAGCAGCAGCGCCGCGCCCACTAGCAACAACCGCGAGAGTCTGCGCAGATCCATGGCCTGCTCCTAACAGGCCCCAGGGGTCGGGGCGGGGCTATGTAGCAACAGCTCTGTGACAGTTGTGTGACAGCAGGAGAGCTTGCTCGAAGTACGGCCAGCCGCTCGGGACGGATGTCGCGAGCTAGCCGGCGCGGCGGCACGTCAATGCAGCGACGCGGTCGAGGGCTGCGTCAGGCGCGAGCGGGCGGCCGCGGCACCAAGGACGAACTGGAAGCGGGTCCCCCGACCGACCTGGCTCTCGACCTCGATCGTGCTGCCCATGGCCTCGACCAGGTGCTTGACGATGGACAACCCGAGCCCGGTCCCCCCAAGCTCCCGGGAACGGCCAGCGTCCACGCGATAGAAGCGCTCGAACAGGCGCGGAAGATGCCGCGGCTCGATGCCCGCGCCCGTATCCTGGATCACTACCGCGACGCCGCCGTCGACGCGCGCGGCGGTGAGACGCACCTCAGCGCCGGCACCGCAGTACTTGACGGCGTTGTCGATCAAGTTCGTCAAGATGTGCTCGAGGGCGCGGCGATCGGCGCGCACCTGCGGCAGATCGGGCGGGACATCGACCAAGAGCCGCAGCTGCTTCTTCTCGGCGCGCTCCTCGAACAGCCCCGCGGCTTGTTCGAAGACGGCGCGGAGGTCGAGCGGCTCCACGCTGAGCCGGATCGCCCGTGACTCGATGCGAGATAGATCCAACAGGTCTTCTACCAATCCATGCAGCCGGGCGGCGTTGCGATCGATGATCTCGACGAAGCCCGCGGCGACTTGGGGCTCGGAGCTCGGGACCGACTGCAGCGTCTCGGCCGCCGATCGGATCGCGGTCACGGGCGTGCGCAGCTCGTGCGAAACGTTGGCGACGAACTCGCGGCGCAGCGACTCCAGGCGCCGCATCTCCGTCACGTCGACGAACACCGCGAACACCCCACCCTGAACACCGCCCAGCGGCGCCGCGCGCACCAAGAGCCTCCGGGGCTTCAGCCCCGCCACCTCGATCTCGCGCGCCGCCGAATGGCCCGAGGTCCTCGACTGATCGAGCAGCTCCTTGAGCTCGGCGTGGCGGATGAGCTCCAGCGGCAAGCGACCCACCACGTCGGGGCCGAGCAGCAGCATCTCTCGCAGGGCTGGGTTGATCACGGCCACGCGCCCGTCGCGGTCGAGCATCAAGACACCGTCTTGCATCCCAGCCAAGATGCCGCTCAACCGGTCGCGTTCCGATCGGAGCGCGTCGACGGTGCTCGACAGGCTCCCGGCGAGCCGGTCCAGCGCGCGGCCGACCTCGGCGAACGCGTCCTCGTCCGGCATCATTTCGGTCCGCGTGCTCAGATCCCCGTCTGCCATTCGACGGGCGACCTCGGTCAAGGCGCGCGCCCGGCGCGAGACGAGGTGAGCGACGATCGACGCGAGCACCAGCGCGGAGCCGAAGGCGAGCAAGCTTGCGATGGTCAGCGTGCGCTGCAAGTCGGAGACGGCGGTGCTGACCAGCGTGAGGGGCGTCGCGACGCGGGCGATGGCGATCGCCTCGCCGCCGCGCACCAGCGGCTCCTCGACATACAGGACGCGAGCGCCGCTGCTGCCCCCCTCCTGACCGGTGACGCGGCCAAGCCGCAGCGCGCGATCGGCGACGGACTTGAGCTGCCTGCCCTGAAGCGAGCGGAGCGAGAGCTCACTGTCGCCGATCAACGTGCCGTCCGGCGTCAAGAACGTGATCCAGGTGTCGGCGCGGTCCCCGAGCTCGTCGGCCAAGGCGTCCCAGCTCGCCAGATCGCTGGTCGGCGCCCCGTGCTGGCGGGCCTGGTCGACGATCAGGTTCGCTCGCGAGGAGAGATCCGCTCGGATGCTGTCGGTGAGGATCTGCTCGAGCCGCGGGCGCATGTAGGCGTACGCGACCAGATCGGAGCAAAGGATCAGGCCGAGGGAGATCAGGATCAGGCGGGCGCGAATACCGAGCCTCAACCGCCGGCCTCCTCGGGGGACGCGACGAAGCGGTAGCCGACGCCGCGCACCGTCTCCACGTAGTCGCGAGCCGCCTCCAACTTCTCGCGCAGCCGTTTGACGTGGGTGTCCACGGTGCGGGTGGTGATGTCCGCCTGAATGCCCCAGACGTCGTCGAGCAGCGTCGATCGGGTTTGGACCCGGTTCCGCCGATCGTAGAGGGTCAAGAGCAGCTTGAACTCCAGCGCCGTGAGCTCGACCTCCCGCCCCTCTACCCACAGGCGGTGCGCGCCGCGATCGACCTTCAGGCAGCCGAACTCGATGATCGACTCGGCCGCCGCAGGCTCGACCTTGCCGCGGCGCAGGACGGCGTTGATGCGCAGCAAGAGCTCACGCACCGAAAATGGCTTGACGACGTAGTCGTCGGCGCCGAGCTCGAAGCCGACGACGCGGTCGATCTCCTCACCGCGGGCCGTCACCATGATGACCGGCAGCTGCCGGGTGGCGGGCGAGTCCTTCAGCTGCTTGCAAACGTCCGTCCCCGACATGTCGGGCAGCATCAGGTCGAGCAGCACCACTTCGGGGGCGTGCTCGCGAGCCAGCCGCAACCCCTCGTCACCACGACCGGCGGAAAAGACCTCGTGTCCGGCTTGTTTGAGGTTGTAGCTGAGCACCTGCTGCAGGTCTCGCTCGTCTTCGATCACTAGGATCCTGGCCATCTCTTCTTGGTAGGTTCGATTATCCGGGCGCTGTGACGATCCGGTGACGGGAGCGTAGAAGCAGCGTAGCACCGCCCAGGGCCTCGCTCCGACTCCGAAACGGCCTGCACATCGTCCTCCGCGGGCTTCGGGAGCGCGCGCGGGCTCAGCCAGGCTCGGCGAGGGGCAGCGGGACGCGTCGCGCGCCAGGGGACGAGAGGACGGACCCAGGGCCGATCTGCAGGGTACGCCCGCGCCAGCTCACCCGTCGGCGCACCAGCGCCAGCACCCAGACGGCGGCGATACCTTGTGACGACGTCTGCGACCCGCGTGGTCCTCGATGACCGCGATCCGAGCCATACCTTTGGGCAGGTAATCAACCGGCATGACCGGGGCGTGACGCGTCGGTAGCAGTTCGGCGCGCTCGCCTTTCTGGCTTTGGGCGAGCCGCGCGCGACGGCCACCGCTGGCGGCGCCCCCGGTCACGCCTTCTTTTCCGCAGAGTCATGGGTTCGTCACCGAGGGCCGGCAGAGTGCGCCCCGTCGATTCATGGACTTCGAGGCGTGGACCACATCGGGCGGTGACCGGCTGCGGCGCCGCCGCCTGGCGGCGGGGTATGCGCTGGGCGCGTCGTTGATCGCGGGCGCGACCACCCTCGTCGCGTTGACGGCGAAGGGCGTCGCGCCGGAGGTGGAAGAGCCGACCATCATCGACGTCCAGCTAGCCAAGGAACCGGAGCCCGAACCGGAGCCGGCCGAGCCCGATCCACGTCTGGAGCCCTCCGGGCCGCGCCTGCCCAAGCTGCGCACCCCCACCGAGGTGCCCGACGACGCGCCGCAAGAGGCAGAGCCCGTCGAGGATCCCAACCCGTACGGCGACGACGATCCCTACCGCCTGGGCGGCGGTGGCGGCGGCATCGTCCGCGCGCGGCCCACCCTCGCCGCGGCGCCCCCACCGCCGCCGCCGAAGCCCAAGCCGCGCGGGCCGATGCGGGTGACCGAAGACGTGACCCCCCCGAGCTGCGACATCCCGGTCCCGAGCTACCCGAGCGACGCGAAGTCCGCGGGCATCGAAGGCACGGTCTTCCTGAAGTACACCGTCACCGAGCGCGGCGCCGTGGTCGACGTCCGGGTCGTGCGTGGCCCCGAAGCGTTGCACGCCGCCTCGATCGCTGCCTTGCGCAAGACGCGCTGCACGCCAGCGACCCTCAAGGCGACCGGACAAGCCGTGCGCGTGACCCGCGCCGCGCGCTTTCCGTTTCGCATCCGTTGAACGATCCCCTTTTTCGGAGAGAGCACGTCATGAGTTTCGATCTCGTTCACATCTGGTCGACGATGGGATTGGCGGCGAAGATCGTCGCCGGCACGCTCGTCTTGATGGCCGTGGCCATGATCGGCGTGTTCTTCGAGCGCCTGATCGCGCTCTCGCGCTCCAACAAGGAGTCGCGGCGTTTCGCCCAGGAGGCCACGCTGCGCATCGAGCAGTGGGACCTGGCCGGCTTGATCGATCTCAGCGTCCGGCACAAGCACTCCGCCCTGGCGCGGCTCTTCGGCGCGATCGCCAAACGCTACCAGCGCGGCCTCGAAGAGGGCGAAGGCGGCATGACGCCGGTCGAGCTGGCGCGCAACGAGAGCGCGCGCAAGCGGGAGGCCGTCGGCGCGGAGCTCCGGCGCGGCATGCCGGTGCTGGCTTCCGTCGGGTCCGTGGCGCCGTTCGTCGGCTTGCTCGGCACCGTGCTCGGCATCATCGGCGCCTTCCAGGGGATCGCCGCCACGGGCGGCGGCGGTCTCGGCGCGGTCTCGGCAGGGATCGCCGAGGCGTTGATCGAGACCGCGTTCGGGCTGGCCGTCGCGATCCCGGCGGTCTTGATGTTCAACTATCTCACCTCGCGGGTGAGCACGATCGAGCTGGCGCTGGAGCGCTCGGCCGGTGAGCTCCTCGACGAAATGGAGGATCGATATGGGCAAAAGCGCGGCCGCCTCGCCGTCAACCGCTCGGCAGCAGCCTGAGCCGGAGATCAACGTCACGCCGCTGGTCGACGTGGTGCTGGTGTTGCTCATCATCTTCATGGTGATCGCACCTGCCCTGGCCGACGGCGAGCACGTCGAGCTCCCCAACGTCCTGCAACCCGACCCCAAGCCGAAGGATCTGAACCCCATCGAGGTGACGATCGCGCTCGACGGCACCGTCGTGGTCGACAAGGAGAAGATCCCCGCGCCCCAGCTGAAGGCGCGCGTCGAGGCGCTGCACCAGGCCGATCCGGAGCGTTTCCTCATGCTCAAGCTGGACGAGCGCATCGCATACAAGAAGATCCGGGAGACCTTCGCCACCCTCCAGGACATCGGTTTCAAGGGCGTGAGCCTCAAGGTGCTCGAGAAAAAGCCGGCCGGAGCGTCGTAGCCAGGTCGATCACGGAGTGAGAACGCCATGGGAATGAATGTTGGCGGGGGCAGCAAGGGAAGAAAGCCGCAAGCGACCCCCAACGTGAACGTCACGCCGCTGGTGGATGTCGCGCTGGTCGTGCTGATCATCTTCATGGTCGTGACCCCGCTGATGACGAAGACCTTCTGGCTCAACCTCCCCAAAAAGGAGAAGAAAGAGCAGAAGACTCCCCCTCCCTCCGAGGCCAATCAGCCGCTGGTGATGACGGTCGACCAGGCCGGCGTCCTCCGCATCAACAAGACCGTCGTCGACAAACAGGAGCTCTTGGACCGTCTGCCGCGGATGCTCGCGGCGAAGAAGCACAAGGTGCTCTACTTCGACGCGCATGACGAGGTCCCCTACGGAACCGCCGTCGAGGCGCTCGACCTGTCCAGGGCGGGCGGGGCTCGCTCGATCGCCATCTTGACCGAATCCGTCGTGAAGTAACCGCAGTCGAACGGCGCGGTCCCCTGACGAACCATCCTGTGATGGCAGCGCGGGGGTGCGCGCGAAAGCCGAAGGCTCATGCGAACGCTTTTCTGCCTTGCCCCGCTCTTCATCCTGTCCCTGCCCGCCGCCGCCCTCGCCCAGGCGCCCGCGCCGGGGGGCGCTCCGCCGGGAGCTCCGGACGACACCTCCGGCGCGTCGCCGGTACCCGAGGCGCCCGCGCCCGAGCGGCCACCAGAAGCGGAGGAGCCGGACGAGGCCGCGGGCCCGCCTCCCAAAGGAAAAGGGATCGTCCACGGCACCATCACCGACACCCACCTGCGTGAGCCGCTGCCGGAGGCCCAGGTGACGGTGCTCGAAACGGGCAGCCGGGTCGTCGCCGACTTCGACGGCAACTATCGCCTGGAGCTCCCGCCGGGCACATACACCTTGCGCGTCTACTACGAGCTGCACCGCTCGACGCGGTTGTCGAACGTGCGGGTCATTGAAGGCGAGGTTCTGCGGCTAGACGCCGAGCTCGTGCCCGAGGAGGACGCCGTGGACGTTGTCGAGGTGGAGACGACGGCGGACACCTCGAGCGTGACCGGGCAGATCCTGCGCCGGCAGCGCGCCGCCAGCGTCGGCGACGCCATCGGGCGCGCGGAGATCTCCAAAAACCCGGATCGCAGCGCCGCGCAGGCCGCCCAGCGCGTGGTCGGCGCCACGATCCAGGACGGCCGCTTCGTGTTCGTCCGCGGCCTGGGCAACCGCTACTCGAATGCGTTGCTGAACGGCGCGCCGCTCCCCAGTCCAGAACCCGATCGGGCCGCGGTGCCGCTCGACCTGTTCCCCTCGCTGGTGCTCGAGTCGATCACCATCACCAAGACGTTCACGCCCGACGTCCCCGGTGACTTCGCCGGCGGCTCCGTCTGGATTGACACTCGCCAGATCCCGTCGGAGTTCTTCTTCAACACCTCGCTCAGGCTCGGCTTCGACACCCAGGCCACCTTCCGCGACCGGCTCAGCCACAAGGGCAGCCCGACGGACTTTCTCGGGTTCGATGGTGGCACGCGCGGCCTGCCCGACGAAATCCCGACGAGCTTTCCAGCCCGGCGAGGGGCGGCCAAGCCGAACGGCGAACGGGTCGGCATCGATGACCCGAGCGAGCTCGAGCGATACGGCGAAGCCCTGAACGCCTTCATGAGCCCGACCGAGGCGTTCACGCCGCCCGATCACAGCTTGAGCGTGGTGCTGGGGGACGGCTTCGACCTCGCGGGCGAACAGCGGATCGGCTATTTGGCCTCGATCAACTACGGACGGAGCTTTTATCGCATCCCAGAGCGCAGCGTGCGCGTCTTCGCCCCTGACGAGGGGGCCCCTTCGGGGCGCCGCGCCATCTTCGACTACGAGTTCGAGCACGGCGGCATGAACGTCAACTGGGGCGCGTTCGGCAGCCTGACCTACGAGCTCGACCGAAACCACCGATTCAACCTGATCGGCTTTCACAGCCAGCTCGCCACGAAGGAGACCAGCGTTTGGCAGGGCTTCAGCGACAACAACAAGGCCTACTACGCCGGCAATCACCTCGAGTTCGTCAGCCGCGCGCTCAACTTCGGCCAACTGCGCGGCGAGCACACCTTCCCCGGCCTGAACGACGCCCAGCTCAGCTGGAACGGGGCGCTCTCCCACGCCTCTCGCGATCAACCCGATACCCGCGACACGGCGTACAATTTCAACGACTTGAACCGGCGATGGACGTACGTCAACGGCTCGGAGAGCGGTCGCCACTTCTTCTCGAGCCAAGGCGAGCTCTCCAAGGGCGGCGGTGTCGACTGGACGCAGCCGCTCACGGAGGGCGTCCGCGAGACCAAGCTCAAGCTCGGAGGGCTCTTCAACCTCAAGGACCGGCAGTTCTCGGCCCGCCGCTTCGCGCTGCGACCCACCGGCGGCACGCTGCGCTGCCCCGAAGTGCCGGACGATTTCGATCCGAGCTGCCCTGACGAACACTTCACTGACGACAACATCGGCACGATCCTCAACCTCGAGGAGCAAACGCGCGACACGGACGCCTACCGCGCGGACCTGAACGTCTTCGCGGCCTACGCCATGGTCGACGCGGGGCTCGGCCGCGACCTGCGCCTGATCCTGGGTGAGCGCGTGGAGGTGACCCACCAGAGCATCGAACCCTTCGATCCCTTCGACGAAGGGCGCGACCTCGAGGGCGTGGCGCTCGACGAGACCCACCTGCTCCCCGCGGCGTCGCTGGTCTACAGCGCCACGAAACGAACCAAGATGCGACTCGCGGCGAGCCGCACCCTCGCGCGCCCACAGCTGCGCGAGCTGGCACCCTTCGCGTTCGCGGACTACTTCGGAGGCCGCATCGTCTCCGGCAACCCCGAGCTGGAGCTGACCCGCATCAACAACCTGGACTACCGCGTCGAGTTCTTTCCAAGTCTGTCCGAGGTCCTGGCCTTCAGCCTCTTTTACAAAACGTTCGAAGACCCGATCGAGCCGATCGTCGTGCCTTCGAGCACGACCAACACGCTCACGTTCCGCAACACGCCGGGCGCGCGCCTCGTCGGGATCGAGCTGGAAGCGCGCAAGGACCTGGAGTTTTTTCACCCGGCGCTCGATCCGTTTGGCGTCGTCTTCAACCTGACCCTGGCCGACTCACGAATCCAGGTCGAGCAGACGGGGCAGGACTTTTTAACCAACCTCTCACGGCCGCTCGCCGGGCAGGCGCCCTACGTGGTGAACGCCGCGCTCGACTACGAGAACGAGACCACCAAGACCAGCGGTCGCATCCTCTACAACCTGGTGGGACCGCGTCTCGACCAGGTCGGCACCGAAGGCCTGGACGACGCCTACTTGCAGCCGCGGCACGTGGTGGATGCGTCGATCTCCCAACGCATCGGCGAGCACTTCGTGTTGCAAGCGCAGGTCCAGGACCTGCTAAACACGGAATACGTGGTCACCATCGGGCGTGAGCGGGAGAGGGATGACGCAAATGTCATCGAACGTTTCCGCAACGGCGCTGACTACACGCTCAGCGTCAGCTACACGCACTGACGTCGGCGATCGCCCACTGGACACGGCCGAACCCGCGCTTGACACCTAAACGTTACCCCCCTCCCACCTTCCTTTCACAGCCCGCCGGCAGAGTGCCGCTCGTCAAGGAGGTTCGACATACATGCGTTCTTTCAATTTATCCGTAGTTGCGGTCGCGGCGCTTCCGCTCTTGGGTCTGGCTTGCAGCGATGACGATGGGGACAAACCGGGGCCGAGCACCGGCGGTTGGAGCGCGACCGGGGGCAGCAGCGGGGCCAGCGGGGGCAGCGGCGGCGCGACCGGGGGCAGCAGCGGGGCCAGCGGGGGCAACGGTGGCGCGACGGGCGGCAACGGTGGATCCGGCGGGGCGACCGGGGGCAACGGCGGCGACGCCGGTTCCGCGGGCGAGGGCGGCGGCACCGCTTGCGACATCTATGACCCCGACCTCCCTCGAGAGACGGTTCCGCAACCGCTCGGCGGCGACTTCAGCTTGACCCGAGACAAAGCGTGGTTCCTCGATGGCGTCACCTACGTCGCAGCAGGCGAGACGCTGACGATCGAGCCCTGCACCCGCATCGAGGGCAGGGTGGATTCCAGCAACTGGGGCGCGCTCGTGGTCTCGCGCGGCGGCCGCATCCTGGCGGAGGGCACGGCCGACGAGCCCATCGTGTTCACCAGCGAGCTGCCGCCGGGCAGCCGCGCCATGGGTGACTGGGGTGGAGTGGTCCTGCTGGGGCGCGCGTCCAACTTCAGCGGGGACGACGTCCTGATCGAGGGGTTGCCCGATCAGCCCGTGAATCAGTACGGCGGGGACGACGACGAAGACGACAGCGGCGTCTTGAAGTTCGTCCGCATCGAGTTCACCGGCATCGAGATCTCGCCAGGCAACGAAATCAACGGCTTGACGTTGGGCAGCGTGGGCAGCGGCACCGTGATCGAGAACGTCATGGTGACCAACACGACCGACGACGGGATCGAGATGTTCGGCGGCACCGTCGACCTGATGAACGTCATCGGCAACAACGTGGGCGACGACATCTTCGACGCGGATCAGGGTTGGCGCGGCTCGCTGGTCAACGCCTTCGCGCGGCAAGGCACCACCCCTCAAACCGGGCCGGTGTCGGAGGACCCGAACGGCTTCGAAATGGATAGCCACCTGGGCGGCAACACCCCCGTCACCGACGTGACCGCCACCAACGTGACGCTGTGCGGCGACAACGAGGCAGGCTCCTTCGTGGGCTACGGCATGGTGCTGCGCGAGAACCTCACCGGAACGTTCAGCAACATCGTGGTCGCCGGGTTCGATGCCGCGGTCGACGTGCGGGATGATTTCGGCACCGTCGACATGCCAAACGTCACCATCGCAAGCTCGCTGTTCGACGAGGCGGCGCCGATCGCCATCGACTCGATGGACAACGACATGGGCTTCGACGAGGAGGCCTGGTTCGCCGAGGGCGACGGCAACACTCACGGGGAGCTGCCCTTCACGATCGAGCAGTGCCTGGCCGCGGACGGGCCCAGCGCGGAGGTCCTCGGCTCGGGCGTGGGCGCCTTCGCCGATGGCGACGACTGGATTCAGGGCGCCTGGGTGAGCTGGGCCACGGAGTGAGCCGAGGCCCGCGGCGATGTCCGCGGCAGCCCGAAGAAACCTCACCTTATCTTGGCAACCATCACACCGGGACCGGCCGGAGAGCGCTCCGCTCCTCGGCCGGTCTTTTTTTGGCCACGGCCCGCCCTACATTGGAGCCGCCGGGTCCCCCGTCCTCCGCCGCCAACCCGCCGGATCATTTCGGCTTTCAGAGGCTTGACGCCCGCCGCCGTTTCGAAAAGGGTTGCGGGGCCGAATTTGGAAACGGCGGCTCGCGGATCTCGGCGCGAGCTCGAGGAGGTTTTTCGTGACGGTTTTGCGAAACTTGATGGTTGGCCTGCTGGCCTTGGGCGTGGCGACGGGCTGTGGCTACTCGGAAGACGAGTGGCAGGCGCAGCTCGAGAAATACAACCAGCTCAACCAGCAATATCAGCAGGAGCAGCAAGCCCACGCCGCGACGCGCGCCGAGCTCGAGCAGACGCAGGAGCGCGTCGCGAACCTCACCGCGGAGCTCGAGAAGATGGGCGTGGTCCTGGACACCACCAGCCAGAAGCTCGCGCAGACCGGCACGGAGAAGGAGCAGATGGCGGCCAACCTCGAGCAGATGCGCATGGCGCTCGAGGCATACAAGCAGCGGGCGGCGCAGCTCGAGCGCATCAAGCAGCGCTTCGAGCTGCTGCGAGACAAGCTGAAGAAGCTGACCGAGCTCGGGCTCAAGGTCGAAATCCGCAACAACCGCATGGTGATCCGCCTGCCGGGCGACGTCTTGTTCGCCTCCGGACAGGACAAGCTGAAAGCGGACGGGCTCAAGGTGCTGCAGGCCGTGGGTGACGTGATCCGCAAGGATCCACAGCTGCAGAAGCGCTACTTCCAGGTGGCCGGGCACACCGACAACAAGCCGCTCAAGGGTGGGCGCTTCGGCGACAACTGGGGGCTGTCGACGATGCGCGCTCGCTCGGTCTTGTTGTTCTTGATCGCGCCGCCGGGCGAGAAGGACGGCGGGGGCGGCCTCGACCCGGACCGCCTGCACGCGGCCGGCTACGGGGAGACCGACCCGGTCGCCCCCAACGACACCGACGCCGGACGGCAGCAGAACCGGCGGGTGGAGCTGGTGCTGATGCCGGACGTCGAGGAAATGCTCGACCTGCGCTCGCTCATCTGACGCCGCGTCGCCGGGGCGGCCAATTGGCCGCCCCCGCAAACCGGCCTCCACCTGCCGGCACCGGCCCGCCACGGGACGGGCGGATGAAACCGCCGTGCCCGCGCGAGCGTAGGTCACCGGAAAGGCTCGATGGACTAGACTCGCCTTGGTGAGCAGCGCCCGTTTCCTCGAAGTGGCCGCCTCCGGCCCTAAAGCCGACACGGCCACGGCGCCTGCGAACGCTTCCGTGGAGCGGTTGATGGACCGCTACGTCGAAGGGGACGCGGCGGCGTTCGACGAGCTGTACCGAGCGCTCAGCCCGAAGCTGTTCGCCTACCTGCTCCGCCTCACCCGCAACCGCGAGCGAGCCGAGGATTTGCTACAAATCACCTTTGCCAAGCTGCACCGAGCCCGCACCAGCTACATGGCCGGCGCCCCGCTCCTGCCGTGGGTGCTCGCCATCGCCCGGCGGGCCTTCTACGACGAGCGGCGGGCCGCGAAGAGCCGCCATGAAGACTTGAGCAACGACGGCACGCTGCCGGAGCCGCGCGGCGACGACGGGGGCATCCCCGTCGATCTGGCCGATGCGCTCGACCGCGCGCTCGATCGTCTGCCGGAGGGCTACCGGGAAGCCATCCAGCTCACCAAGATCACAGGGTTGTCCCTCACTGAAGCCGCCGAGGTTTTGGGAACGACGGCCTCCGCCGTCAAGCTGCGGGTGCATCGCGGCTACAACCTGCTCCGCAAGGAGCTCGATGCCTACAGCCGAGGATCATGAGCCAGCCTGACGACCCGTTCACCCACCTGCCTCCGCCCCGCTGCGGGGAGCCGCGAGCGGAAGTGGCTCGGGCGATCCGGAGGCAGTGCACGCGCGACCTGTGTCAGGGCAAACGCCTGTCGTGCCCGAAGCGCGTCCTGCTGTCGCTGCTGCTGTCGTTCACCGCCGTCGGCGCGTTGGTGGCGCTGGGCCTTCGGCGCAATCCCGCCGGGCTCGCGGTCGGTACGGTGCTCTTCGGGCTGATCGTGTGGAGCTTGGTGCTCGCGATCGTGTTGGTGGTGGGCCTCGGTCGACCTCCCGGGCGTCGCATCGCCCGTGCCTGGCGGCTGCTCCTGGCGGTGGGCGTGCCGCTCGCGTTTCTGGCCTACCTGACGGTGGAGAGCTCGGGGTCGGTGGCGCTCGCCGAGTTCGTTCGCGGCAAACACGCCGACGGGGCGCTGTTTTGTGGTGCGCACACCTTCCTTTTCAGCGGCCTCATCAGCGCCGGGGTGCTCTTGCTTTGGCGGGGAACCGACCCCCTGAGCCCCGGGCTCTCGGGAGCGCTCGCCGGGGTGGTCGGCGGCTTGTCGGGCGCGATGGGCATGGGCGTGGCCTGCCCCAATGGCGAAGCCTGGCACCTTTGGTGCGCCCATGGCTCGGCGGTCGTGGCGCTGTCGGGGATCGGCTGGCTCGTCGGGCGGCGCTGGCTCGCGCCGTGACTCAAGGTGACGGCGGCGGCGGCGCTGCCGGCGACGGCGCTGCCGGCGCTTGCGGCGACGGTGCTGCCGGCGCTTGCGGCGACGGCGCCTGCGGCGGCGACGCTTGCGTTTCGCCGCTCTCGGAAGCCTCCGTCGGCGGCGCTGCGGGCGGTGCAGCGGACGGCGCGACGTACGGCTGCTTGGTCAGCCCCTTCCAGGCGTTGCCCTCCTTGACGAGCTCGACGATGTAGTCCTGCTTGCCGAGCAGGCCGCCGTGTTGCGTGACCCGAACGGTGGCAGTGGTTGGGGTCCTCGCCAGGAGGGCGGCCGTGGTGAGCGGAGCGTCCACCAACGCGGCCTTCTTCTCCGCGCACGAGCCGGCGTTCGCCTGGCATTTGGCCTGGTCGGCTTTGATGGCCTCCGCCAGCGCGCCCGAGCTGAGCGCCAGGGCTCCGGCAAAGTCGTAGGAGGTCCAGCGCTGCCCAATCTCGAACGCCGCGTCCTTCGGCTCCCCGGTGAGCTCCTGCTGGGTCGGCACCCGCGGTTTGCGCGTCTCCGGGGGATGGGCGTTGCAAGCAAAGCGCGCGGCCCCCCACATGCTCAGGCTGGCAAACACGACGACGCTGAGCATCCCGAGCGTCTGCAGCTTGGGCGTGTCGATTTTCCGCTCGTCGAGGACGATCTTCTTCTCCGAAGCGGGCCGACGCGGCGCTGCCCTGCGTGAGCGGGCTGCTGCGGCCCGACGGCCGCGGGCGCGGTCTTCTACTTCGTCGTCCTCGTCCTCGTCGTCCTCATCGTCTTCGTCTTCGTCGTCTTCGTCGTCTTCGTCTTCGTCCCACTCCTCGTCGTCCTCGTCCTCCAGCTCGTCTTCCTCCTCACGAGCGGATCGCGCGCCGCGCTTGGCGGGCGTGGCCGCGGCGGACTGCTTGCGGGCGGGCTTGCCCTTCGCGGCGGCAGGGGCGGGGGTCGCCTCGGCCACGGCCGTCTCGGCCTCCTCAGCGGGCTGGCGCGGTTCGTTGGACATGGGCGGGAGTGTTCTCGCGATCGTGGCCCCGCGCAAGCGGCTCGAAGGCCATCAGGGGCGGCATTCTGCACGCTGGAGCCCCTGCCCGTTGCGCGACGCGCAATGCCTACCCTAAGTTCACCGTGCCCCGACGACCGGGGACACCCTGCATGCTTGTCCGACCCCTCCGGCTCCCAAGTTTCGTCGCGCCGCCCGCCGCGCTCCCTCCGGAGCGACGGCGAGCGCTGGTCGCCCTGATGGATCGCCGGCTGCGGGAGCGCCTCGGCGCCAAGATCGGGCGCTTCGCCGCCATTTGGTTGACCGCGGCCTACTCGCTGGCGCTGCTCGTGACCCATCGCGCGGGCCGCCCCGAGCTGCTCGACGCCATCGTGGTCGCAGGGCTCGGCGCGCTCTCCTGGCTCGCCGCGGGCCCCGTCGCGTTGGCCGCGGCCGGCGATCTGCAGAGCGCTGACCGCCGCGACGGCGTCGTCGCGCTGGCGGCCCAGCGCGGGTATTCCCCGGACATTCTGCGGCTGGCCCGCTTCGGCGCAGCGATGCGGCGCCTTCGCAGCGTGACCCTTTTTCCGGCGCTGGTGATCTCCGCCGTCGCGCTCGGCCTGTCGACGTCGATCCGCGTGCTCGGCGGCAGACTGTTGCTCTGCGCCGGCGCTGCCGCCTACGTCCTCGTCCTCAGCGTGGTGCTCGGCGTGCTCGCCCGAGCCCTGGCCACGCTCAGCCAGGGCCACGCGCGCGCATGGCTGGTCGCGATCGTACTGGTCCCGCACGCGCTGCACCTCGTCTGGCCGGAGGTCGCTAGCCTGCCATCGGCGTTCGTCTGGCTCTTGGATCGCCTGCCGCGCCCGGGAGGCTGGGAGTGACGCTCGAGCTTCGCCAAGTCGACGCGCCACCGCTGCGGGGGATCGATCTCGAGCTCGCGGCAGGTCTGCACGTGGTGCTGGGAGCCGACGCGGACGGCAGCCGAGAGCTCGTCGAGATCGTCAGCGGGGTGCGCCGGCCGCAGCGCGGGACCGTGCGCGTGCTCGGCCGCGATCCGTTTCGCACGCCAGCCGTCCGTCGGCGCATCGCGTCCTTGCTCGCCGAGGAGCAGCTGCCGCACGCCGCTACGGTGGAGCAGCTGGTGGGCCACGCGCTCGCGCTGCACGCCCAGCCGGCTTCGGACGCCCTGCGCGCCTTGTCGGACGTCGGCATCGAAGCGTGGCGGGCTCGGCGCCCGAGCTCGCTCGATGCGCACGAGCGCCGGACGGTGGCGCTTGCCATCGCCCTCGCGCAAGCGCCGGCGCTGCTCGTCGCGCACGAACCTCTGGCCCGCGTCGCGGCCGTGGAGCGGGGGCGCGTGATCGAGCGCCTGAACGCCTTGGCGGCCAAGGACACGTGCGTGTTGTGCACGACCAGCAGCCCGCGCGACGCGCTCGAGCTCGCGGACGCCGTCTGGTTGCTCGAAGCCGGACGCCTCACACGCCGCCCCTCGCCGGCTCGGCGTGAGCTCGTGCCGGGTCACGCGGCGGAGTTCCTCGTGCACGCCGAAGATGCCCGCAGCCTCGGCCGGCGCCTGTCCGAAGATCCCGCAGTGAAGGCGGTCGAGTGGGACGATGAGCGCACGCCCGGCCAGCTGCGCGTGCGCGGCGACGACGCCGCCGCGACCGCCCGCGCGATCGTGCGCGCGGCTGCGGCTGGAGCGCACACGCTGACCCGGCTGACGCTCGTGCCACCTTCGCTGAGCTCGGTGCGGGCGGCGACGCATGCGCTGGCGCAGGCCGCGTACGAGCACGCCTACCGCACCGCGCAGCACTACTACGGCGTGCCGACAGCGGCGCCGGGCCCGTCGCATGACCCGCCGCCTCCGCCGGCCGATCTCCCCACCACGACGAGCCCCTCGGAGGCCAAGTCATGATGGCGTGGCGCCTCGGGTGGCTGCTCGGCGCGCGGCGGCTCACTCACCCGCTCACGCTGGTCTCCGGGGCGGCGCTGTTGTTGCTGCTGTTGCTGCTGATCGCGCTCGAGCGGCAGGTCTCCGTTCTGGCCGCCGCCGATCGAGTGCTGTTCGGGCCAGCCTTCGGTTTGCTGCTCCCGCTGGTGGGGTTTCTGACGCTCGAGCGGCTGACGGAGCGCCAGCGCCTGGACGAGGCCGTGGCCGCGCTCGCGCGCCATGGCGCTGATCGCCGGCTCGCCCTGCTCGGTCTGTTCACGGCGGCGGCCGTGGCTTTGTGTCTGATGGGGGCGCTGCTCGGGGCCTTCGGCGTGATGCTCGCGCGCGGGGTGGCCGATCCCGCGATGCCGGCCGACGCCGCCGTGAGCGCTGCGATCGGCGCCGGCGGCGGCATCGCGTACGCGGCCTGGTTCAGCCTGGGCTCGAGCTTCGGCGCGCGAGGAGGCGGGCGCGTGTGGGCGCTCAGCCTCGACTGGATGTTTGGCATCGGCAGCACTGCAATCGCCGTGCCGTGGCCACGCGCACACATCGCCAGCCTGATCGGGGCCAGCCCCGTGCTCGGGCTACCGGTGATTTCTGGATGGTTTCTGCTGTTCGGCTTGTCGGCGCTGTACCTCGCGCTCGCGATCGGTCGTGCTCCGCCGTGAGCCAGCGCTTCGCTGAAAAATGAGCCAACTCGGGGCGGCGGCTGCGCGCTGGAATGACGGTCCGGTGCGCTCGGCGGCTGGACGTGCGCGGCGCGCGCGCTAGGCTGCGCGGCCGTGCACGGCATCTCCTGCCAATTCTCGAATTTTGGGGAGCTCCTCGAGTTCGTCATGGCCGGTCGGGAGGAGCTCGAGCTCGCCCTCACCTGCTGTCAGGGGCTGCGCGACGGTGAGTGGGTGCTGGCCACGTTCGAGGTTGGCGAAGCGTCGCTGTCGCTCGCCGGGCGCGTCGTCGATCGCGGCGAGGGCTTGAAGCTCAGCTTCGAAGCGCGCGACTTTGCTCAGCTCGAAGAGTTCGCCAACAGCGAGCTGTCCGACACCTCGTCGCGGCCCAGCGGACAGCACCCGCCGCTGTCCCTGCACCCACCGCCGAACTCGCGCGTGCTCGTCGTCGACGACGACGCCGACCTGCAGTGCGTGGTGTCGGCCATGTTGCGCAGCTCCGGCTTCGAAGTCAGCGCGGTATCGAGTGCAGAAGAGGCGTTCGACCACATCCGCATGGCAGCGGTCGACCTGCTCATCCTGGACTGGGGGTTGCCCGGCATGAGCGGTATCGAGTTCGTGCGCCGGCTGCGCAAGGACCGGGCGCTCGGCAAGCTGCCGGTCTTGTTCTTGACCGCGCACTCCTCGAGCGACGATCTGGTCGAGGCGTTCTCCGCCGGAGCGGACGACTTCGTCAGCAAGCCGTTTCGCGCCCCCGAGCTCGGCGCGCGGATCTTGGGCCTGTTGCGGCGATCGCAGGGGGTCGAGGCCCGCTGAGGCTCGATCGAGCGGCTTGGGGGGATCTCCTTGGCCGCTCGAGAGCCGCGAACGCGGCAGGGACGCGGGGCGCGTTGCTGCCGCGGCCGCCCCAGCCCCGCGCGGCCACCACCCCCG
>JAEZYZ010000298.1 GCA_023418705.1 Pseudomonadota bacterium
GGGGGGGGGGGGCCGCCGCCCCGGCGCCCCCGCGATCTGCACGCCGATCGGCAACGCGTCGCGGAGATCGGGTTTGCCCTGCGCGATCCGCTCGGCCAGCGTCTCCCCCTCGAGCAGCTCCATGACGAGGTACAGGCTGCCGTCCTCGAGATCGCCCTGATCGAAAATTTCGATGATGTTCGGGTGCGCGAGCTTCTGCGCGGCCCTTGCTTCGCGCCGAAAGCGCTCCTTGACGACCTCGTTGTCCGCGAAATCGCGGCTCATGACTTTGATCGCGCACGGGCGATCGACCAGGCGGTGGTGCGCCTTGTAGACCGTCGCCATGCCGCCCTCGCCGATGACCGCCTCGATGTTGTATCGGCCGGCGATCGTCGTGCCGACGCGCGGGTCGGGCATTTCCTCGAGCACCCGACCGTCGACGAAGCAGGTCTGGATGTCGCTCGGGTACTTCAGCCGGCACTGCGGACAAGCCTTCATCTGAAGCCATCCTCGGCCGTCTGCGCGCCGGCTGAAAACGGCTTTTGCGCAGGGCGCCCGGCCGGCGGGAGCGGAACTTTCCAAGCAGTGATTGGGACGCCGCGACTCCCGCCGCCAGGCCCGACGGCCCAGCCAATCCGAGCCGTGGTCGCGGTGTTGTTCCCTTTCGACGGGCCGTGGTAAGCCGGGCCCCGGCGACGGCACGACAGCATGCGAGCGGCACGCCAAAAGAGCCTGAGGATCGACGTTCCACGGCCCGAACAGGACCGCCTACCGCTTTCGAGGGTGGGCATCATCGCAGGTGTGGGTTTTGTCATCGGGATCGGCTGGCCGCACCTGGCCGGGGTGCAGCTCGTGCCGAGCCCGCCGCTGGAGCCCGCGCCCGAGCCCGCGGAGCCCAAGGCAGCGAAGCCGAAGAAGGCCGCTCCTTCCGCCCCCGCACCCACCCCGGAGCGCGAGACGCCGTCGCGCTTGAAGGTGGGGGAGGCGAAGATCACCAGCTGCCGGGACGACCAAGGCAAGACCCTCGACGACTGCGGCGATTTCGATTTCGACGGCATCGCCCGCCCCCGGCTCTTGGCGCTCGCCGACTGCGAGGCGGGCGAGCAGGCCGAGGGGGTGCTCTCGATCGGGTTCCGGGTGGACTTCGAGTCGGGCCGCATCGTCGACGTGCTCCGGGGCAAAAGCACGACCTTGCCCTTCAAGGTGGTGGACGGTCTGGTGCAGTGCGCGACGGCGAGCTTCGATGACGCGGTGCTCGCGGGACTTTCGCACCGGCACCAGGAGTACACGATCTTTTATCTGGTGGAGTTTACGCCCGCGCCGGTCGCGACCGAAGCCGCCGACCCAGAGCAAGGGGCGGCGGAGGCGAGTGGGCGCGCCACCGTGGGTTGGAACGTCGCGTTGATCCGGGGCGCTCCGAACCAGGACGGCGAAGTGGTCGCCCGCCTGCTCAGCGGCACGCGCGTGGTCGTCACCGCTCGCCAGGGCGACTGGTACAAGGTGAAGTACGACGCCAAAGGCAACGAGGGGTGGGTGTTCAAGGGAGCGATCGGCCTATGACGGGTGGCTCGGACGCGCAGGATCGAAACGGAGGGCACGGCGTGCTAAAAAGATCCATGCCCCGCGCGCGCCGGCGATCGTCCCCGAAGGCTGAAGCGAGCCCGAGCGCCAAAGCCGACGCCCCCGAGCGCGATGTCGTCTTGGTTCACGGCGTGACCGAGGACGGGGAAGGGCTCCAGGTGCTGCGCTGCCGCGGCGATCGCTTGGAGGCCGGAGCTGTTCGACCCCTCCGCGAGGGACGGCCCATCCACGGCGAGGTCGTCAAGCTGTCTCCCCGTCGCGAGCTGCCGCTCGTCTGTGACGTCGAGGTCGCGGTCCCGGCTCCGGCGAGCGCGGTCAAGGACCGCCCCGCCGCGCGCACCGGGCCGGCTCAGGTGGCGACCGATCAGTACCGAAGAAACTGGGACACGATTTGGCGCCGCCCCAAATCGGCTCGCCCGAACTGAGAACGCGAGACCGCCCCTGAACGCCGGACGCGCACCCCGGAGGCGAAGCCCGCAGGTGTCGGGTTCTGGTGCGCCGGCGGAGCAGATGTCCCCACCGAAGTGGGGGCAGGACCGCCTGGGTGATTGCTGGTGGGGGTGTTTGCGTTGTAAACTCAGCTGTTACGGAAGTTTTCCGTCTTGGGACCTATCCGGGGTCGACAAAGCAGGAGGCGGTTGAAGTGTTCGGCAAATTTCGGACCGGCGCTGGGCGACCTGACCCTGATGGCCGATCTGCCGACGGGGCGCCGGAAGGCTCCGAGAAAGAGGTGCGCCGCTGCGTCGACTGCAAGATGGCGTCACCGGAGACGCAGACCAACTACACGCTCATCAGCTCGCGGCATGGATGGCGTCTGTCACAGAGCGTGGCGGAGGACGGGCGGCGCATCATCGAATGGCGCTGCCCCACCTGCTGGCAGCGCTTCCGCGCCGCACCGCGCTAGAGCACCGATCAGCTTGCCAGAGCGGGAAACCCTCTCGTCTGCTCACGGCTCGGTGCTCTAGATGGTCTTATTTTCCGCGACGAACGGCTTGCTCCGCAAACCGTTCGTCGCTCTAGTCGGGCCTGAGGCTCGCGTCGGGGGCAGCGTTGGCGTTGTCGTCGGTGTCCGCCCGCTCGCCAAGCGCATCGGGATCTGGGGTGAGCCGCGTCGCCGCCGCTTCCGGTAGCCGCAAGACCACCCCGTCGCGGAGCCGCCGCGCAAACAGCGCCCCCTCGTGGCGCGCGAGCTCGACCCGCTGTGCGTGCGCCCGGTCGTCGTCCCCTGCGGCGGGCCAGAACGTCACATGCCCGATGGGCGCGAAGCTCGGCGGCGGCGCCACGATCGTCCCCTCGATGTCGAGGAGCGCTTCGATCTTCGCATTGCCTGCATCGAGATCGACGGCTTGGCGCCGCGGAGCGGTCATCGAGAAGCCGCTGCCGCTCCGGCGAAGCTCGAGGGACGCTCCGTTCAGGCTGAGCTCGAAACGCTCCACCTCGTCCCAGTTGAGCGAGCTCAGGGAGCGGTCGACGAGCGCGTCGGCCTCGAGCGACAGCGCGAGCAACACGTCCGACGGCACGCAGGCGGCGGCGGGGCTTGGGCGCTCTCGAACGGCGATGGCGCCGTCGCCGCTCGGGCACGAGCCGCCCACGAAGAGCTCGATCACCGGCCGCTCGGGCGCCTCGGCGGTCACGGAGAGGCGCACCGGATCCGCCCCCGCGAGCGCCCGTTTGGCGGCCGCCACGTCGATGAACGGGTCCGCTTCGAGCCGCGCCATCTGCAGCAGCAGCGCGTCCATTCGTCGGCGGCTCACCGCGAGCGGCTCGGGCTCGGCGTCCAGCACGAAGTCGCCCCCGCTGACCTTCTTCAAGAGCCGCCGGCCGCCTCGGCCGTCGAGCAGCACCTGCCGGAGCTCGCTCTTTCCGTAGGGCACGAGCTGCTTGTCGCGGAAGAACCCGGCGTCCGCGTCGAGCAGCGCGGCGACCTCTGCGTCGACGAGCGCCACGCCGTCGCCCTCCACCTCCACGTAGACGGCGCCAGGGGGCACGGCGGCCGCCCCGCCCAGGTGGAGTACGTGCCGCGACGACTCGCCCGTCAGCTCCACGGTCGTTCGGGTCGGGTCGAGCCCGAGCGCGCGCCGGTCGACCCTCTCTTGCGCGACCCGGCGCAGCGGCTCCGCGCGGTCCACGGCGGCGATGAAACGATCGACCGCGTAGGGATCGGCCTGCTCCTCGACGGGTCGAAGCAGCCACCAGGCGCGCTGTCCGGCCGCGTCCGCTCGCCGCTCCAGGACGACCTGCCGCCCCGCGCTCCGGACGGCGATGCGCGCGATCTCGTCTGGACGAAATACGGACACCAGCCGCCCCTTCCGCTCGAGGCGCTCGTCGGTGCTGGGCGTGTGTCGCGTCAAGAGCAGGACGCCTACGGCGACCAGCGCGCCGACGATCAGGAGCAGATTGACCAGCTGGCGCCGCAGCACCTCAGGCTCCTTCGGCGGCGTCGCGGCGGGATTGTCTCTCCAGCGAGCGCCGGCGGTAAAGCACGAGCAAGCCGAGCACCGCGGCGGTGCCTGGCATGTACAGCAGCACGTAGCGCTGGACCTCGCTCATGGACGCCTCCGTCAAGCTGAGCCCGACCGGGTACGCTTGCTTGTCCTCGATGCTGACCAGCGGCGGCGTCGCCGTCAGCCAGGAGATCGCGCTCTCGACGAAGCGGCGATTGCCGATCAGGCTCGGATCCCGAAAGGTCTTCGAGTAGACCAGGCTCGGTGGGGCGACGATCAGCCGCGGGCCGTGCGCCGCCTGCGAGCGAGCGGGCTTCGGCAGCTCCGAGGCCATCGCGACCGTGAGCGGACCGGCGCGATCGTCCTCCGCTCGCTCGGGCAGCCCCGCGCTGGTCGCGAACTTCTCGATCGCGCGGGTGGCGAAGGCTTGCTCGGACGTGGTGAGCAGACGTCGAGCGGGGCCGTCCGGAACCTGGCCCAAGCTCTGCGCGAGCGTGACCAGCACCCGCAGATCCAGGCGCTCGCCCCCGCGCACCAGGCCGGCGGTGACGGGGTGCTCCTTGACGCTGGTGAAGAACGCCTCGCCCAGGCCCTCGGCGAGGCGGTGGGTGGCGTCGGCCTCGATGACGACGTCGTTGTGGAGCTCGACGCCGCCGGCACGCGCGATCGCCTCGAGCCCGAGCGACTGGATCTGATCGGCGTCCGACAGGCCGGCGTTGGCGAGCAGCAAGACGCTGCCGCCCTGCTTCAGATAGCCAGCGATGTGCTCGGCGACGGCCGGTCGGAACGGCACTTGCGGCCCGGCCAACACCAGCACGCGGCAAGACTCGAGCGACGGGGGCGGGCCGGGGCCGAGCGCCAGGCGCTCGATCTCGTAGTTGTTCTTGGTGAGCCGCTCGCGCAGCTCCGAGAGCCCGCTCGGTCCGAAATCGTCGAGGGACGCCTCGTCGTGCCCGGTCGAAAAACACAGTCGCGGCTTGTCGCCGGCCGACAGGCTGCGCAAGCCCTCCGTCAAGGCTTGTTCGAGCCGCGGCCGCACGCGGGCTTCGGCTTCGTCGAAGCGCATCAGATCATCGGCGGTCACGTACCAGTGGCGCTGGCCGTCGCTGACGACCACGCTGGCATCGGTGACGATCCGGCCGTCCTGGGTCTTGCCGGCGACGATCCCGTACTTCTGCTGCAGCGCCAGAAACTGCGCCGGATCCTGGTCGGGATCGACGTAGCGGACAGCCAGCTTCGTCGTGCGGGCCTGATAGGTCTCGAGCAGCTGACGGAGGGAGCTCCGGAGCGGATCGGCGGCTCCCAGAAAGACGACGACATCCGTGGGGCGCTCGAGCCCCTGCAGCGTCTCTTCGGTGGCGGCGCTGAGCGTGTAGAGCTTCGAGCCGGTGACGTCCCAGCGTGCATAGAAGCGCGCGCCGAGCAGGTTGACCGAGATCGCCAACACCAGCGCCGCGCCCACGCCCGCCACCGACAGCGCCGCCAGGGCGCCCTGAGCAGCGCGCGGCCGCCCCGACCCAGCGCGCGCGCTCACCGCCACACCTCCACCACGCGCGTGGTCAAGAGCAGCGGCAGCAGCACCAGCGTCGCGTCGAAGACGAGTCGGCGCGAGTCGACCACGCCGCGCGACATCTCCTCGATCTGGCCGATGACGGACACGTGGGCGCACAGCTCCTGAAGCAAACCCGGCGGGAACACGAACTCACCGATGCCCGCGATCAGCGAGCCGAACAGCGCGAAGAAGGAGAGCATCAACGCCGTGAGCTGGCTTCGGGTCAGCGCGCTCATCAGCGTGCCGATGGCGAGGTACGCCGCGCCGATCCCGAGCACCGCGAGGTAGCTGGCGCCGACCACCGCCCAGTCGATGTGCCCGGTGTCCCTGAGGATCACGACGTACAGGATGGTCGGCAGCCACAGCAAGACGTAGGTCGAGAGGCTCGCCAGGTACTTGCCGGCGACCACGCCCGCGGCGGTGACGGGCGCGGTCAGCAGCGCTTCGAGCGTCCCGCTGCGGCGCTCTTCGGCGAACGTGCGCATCGTCAGTGCCGGAGCCACGAGCAGGATGCTGAGCGGCATGAACATCGACTGCCCGAAGTACGCCTGGATCGGCCCGCCTTGAAACGCGACGTCCGGGTAGTTGGCGAAGTGGCTCAGGGTCAAATGAAAGCTCAAGCCCTGCAGCACCAGGAACGCGGCCATCAACACCCAGGCGAGCGGCGTCACCCAGAGGCTCAGCATCTCCCGCCGGTAGATCGCGAGCGCTCCGTTCACGGCGTCGCCTCCGGCGCCGGAGCGTCGGAGCGCCCCGCGCGGGTCAAGCTGCCGAACACCTCTTCGAGCCGGACCTTGCGGAGCGTTGCCTCGCGCACCGCCACCCCGGACCGCACCAGGCGCGCGACCGCCGCCTCGAGCGCCGTGCCGGCGTCCGCTTCGGGAGCGAAGGTGAGGACGAGCCGCACCAGCCCGTCCGCCGCCTCGACCGCCACGTGCTGCAGGCGTGGATCTTCAGCGAGCAGGCCGGGCGCGAGCCCGTCTGGGTCTCGCACCAGCAGCGCCGCCTCCCGCTTGGGGCTCGCCCGCAGCGCGTCCACGCTGCCCTCCGCGACCAACCGCCCTTTGGCGATCACGATCGCGCGGTCGCAGGTGGCCTCCACCTCGCTCAAGATGTGCGTGCTGAGCAACACGGTGTGCGCTTTGCCCAGCGCCCGCACGAGCGCCCGAATCTCCAGGATCTGGTTCGGATCGAGGCCGGCCGTCGGCTCGTCCAGGATCAGCAAGGGCGGGCTGCCGAGCAGCGCGTCGGCCAGGCCCAGGCGCTGCCGATAGCCCTTGGAGAGGTGGCCGATCAAGGTGTCGGCCATGCTCGCGACGCCGGCCTCCGCCATCGCCTGCTCCAGCGCGTCTGCGCGTCGCTTGCGAGGCACGCGCTTCAGGCGAGCGCGAAACAAAAGATACTCGCGGACCCGCAGCTCCGGATAGCTCGGCGCCGACTCGGGCAGATAGCCGAGGCGAGAGCGCGCAGCGAGCGCGTCGGTCCGGATGTCGTGACCGCCGATGCGCACCCGTCCCGAGGTCGCTGGCAGAAAACCGGACAGGATGCGCAGGGTGGTGGTCTTGCCGGCGCCGTTGGGGCCCAAGAACCCGACCACCTCGCCGGCGCCGATGCGGAACGAGAGCCCGCGGACGGCCACCACCGTCCCGTAGTCTTTGACCAGATCCTCGACGTCGATCATGCCGGATGCCGCGCTGCGCTCGGGATAACACGCCGCCGGCACGCTCGGAAACGTAGCCGGCGCGGCGGCGATTCCCGGCGAGCATCGGCGGGTGCTCAGCGGCTGCCGGGCCGAGATCGCAGCCGCGCGCTCGACCGCCTCAAGGCGAGCACAAACATTCGTGGAGCGACAGCGCCCACTGCACGGGCTCGGACTGATACCCGCCAGCCATCTCCGCCTGCGCGGTGCACTCGCTCGGCATGCCGTCGGTGTGGCGGATGACGCACAGCGGATCGCCGTTGGTCGAGCAGGTCGGCTGAGATGCCACGCAGTCGATGATCGCCTGGCACGCCTTGCCGCAGAACTCATCCCCCGGACCGTCGTTGCAGAGCTCGCACCGCAGGTCCGCGCAGGGG
>JAEZYZ010000334.1 GCA_023418705.1 Pseudomonadota bacterium
CAGGCGGGACGCCGGGGAGCACCGGGGGAAGCGGTGGCGTCGCCGGAAGCGGCGGCACGGCGGGCAGCGGCGCGACGGGCGGCGCTGCCGGCTCCGGCGGGATGGTGGTCGATCCTCCCGAACACCCGCCGCTCGACTGCGGCCCCATCGGCGTGGCGATCGAAGACGCTGGCCCCACGGCGAACCGCGTCAACTACGTGATCATCGGCGACGGTTACACGGCGAACGAGGTCGACACGACCTTCATGGAGCACATCCAGGTCGCCATGGAGAAGCGCTTCAGCACGCCGATTGGGCAGCCGTACGGGCGGTACCGCAAGTTCGTGAACATCTGCGCCATCAAGCTCGTGAGCCCCACCGGGATTTGCCAGTCGAGCGCGCTCGGCTGCTGTGAGCGCAACCCCGGGCAGAACACCCGCCTGGCCGAGTGCAACTCGAACGAAGCCAACCGCCAGATCGCCGAGAACCTGCCCGAGGACTTCGAGGTGGACTGGAAGGCCGTGGTCCTCAACGGCGACGACTGGTGGAACACCGGCTCGGTCTTGATGCTGTGGTCCGGCGGCCACAACGACGCGGCCGGGGCGGCGTTGCACGAAGGCGGCCACGGCTTCCATCAGCTCGCCGACGAATACTGCACCCGGACCGGCGCCGCCTGCGGCCCGAACGGCGGGGGCCCGAACGGCCAAGAGTACCGGGAGGTCAACTCGACCGGGAACGGCACCGACTCGGGCGGCAAGTGGAACCGTTGGCTCGACTGGGATCAGGCGGGCGCCACCGGCATCCAGGGCCTGTTCGCCGGCAGCCGCTACGTCGACGAGGGCCAGTACCGCCCCTCGGCCAACTCCCAAATGAACAACCTGTTCGGCGACAACCCGAACACGTCGTTCAACGCCGTGTCGCGAGAAAAGATGGTCTTCGACATCTGGCGTCACGTCACGCCGGTCGACGCGACCGAGCCACCCGAGGGAGCGGTGAACGGCACCCCCACGCTGGTCGTGCACGTGATCGATCCGGAGGTCATCAACGTCGATTGGTCGGTCGACGGAGAGCTGGTGAAGGAGAACGGCGGCAACGCCTTCGACCTGGCGACCGCGGGGCTCTCCTCCGGCTACCACGCCGTCAGCGCTCGGGCCTACGACAACGCGGGGGAGGACCTCGTCCGCTATCGCGACGGCGGGGAGGACTACGGGCGCATGAACTGGGCGCGCTCCCAGCAGACCGTAACCTGGACGGTGACGATCCCGTGAAGCCGTCGACCCGCGCCTCGATCGCCGCGGCCGCGGCAGGGCTCTGCGGTCTGCTCTGGTGGCTGTCGCTGCGGGCCCCGGCGGCCGATCTCGGCGCGCGCCACGAGACCACGGCGGAGATCGCCGAGCCTGCTACCGTGCCGGCGGCCCCAACGCCGCCGGCCCCCGTGCTGAACGCCTCGGTGGCGCCCCCCCGCGCCGAGCAGCCCGCCGACGGAGACGTCGAAGAAGATCCGCACCCGCACCCGCTCACGCCGGAGCGCGACCAGCTGCAGCGGGAGCTGCAGCTCGTCGGCGCCCTGAACGACGCCGTCGACCTGGCCCATCCGGACCGGATCCGAGCGGTGCTCGAGGTGTACAGGCGGGAGTTCACCGAGGATCCGAACGCCATGCAGGCGGGCTACCAGGTGATCGCCGACTGCCTGGAGCTGCCGGGGCCCACGAGCCTGGCCGCGGCCCGCCGCTACTATCGTGAACACCGCGCCTCGACCCTGCGGCGCTTCGTGCGGCGCCACTGCTTCGAGCGCGAAGGGCGTTGAAGCCATTGGCACTCCCTCTCATGAGGGAGCGCGGAGCAGCTTGCGGAACGTGAGGCTCACGCGCTCGCCGACCGGCGCGGCCGTGCGCGGGACGCCGTGGCGATAGAAGCGCTGACAGCTGCCGCCCATGATGAGCAAGCTGCCGTGGGGGAGCGCGAGCACCTGCCTGTCCTGCCGAGCGCCGCGCCGGGGCGCGAGGACGAAGCGGCGCTCGGCGCCGAGTGAGAGCGTCGCGACCACCGGATCCGGCCCGAGCTCGGGCTCGTCGTCGGCGTGCATGCCCATGCTGTCCTGGCCGCTCCGGTAGCGATTGAGCAGGACGTGGTTGAAGCGGGTATCGGCCGCGTGCCGAGCTCTATCCAGCAGCCCGGCGATTGAAGGCGGGGTTGGCCGCGGCTCCAAGGTCTGCCCGGAATAGCGGTACGGCAACGCCCCCGCCCAGGCGATGAGCCGCGGCTGGACCACGGCCTTTCCGAACAGCACGATGGAGCGCTGCTGCCAGTCGAGCTCCCCAGAGAGCGCCTGGAGCGCCGCGTCAGCCTCATCGGCCGACAGCAAGCCCGGCAGCAGCCTGAGCCAGCCGCCATGGCGAAGCTCGATCACGACGGGATCCGGGCCCAGCACGCCGTACTTTGACGCGCGGACGCTGCGGCGTAAACCATCGGGGATGACCGACGCCCGGTTCGAGGCCGCCATCTGCCGGTTCGATGCCCTCAACGCCAAAGATCCCAATCTGGAGCTCGAGCCCGGCGGCTCACGACCGCGTCAGCTCGTGCAGGCCGAGCGGCTCGCGGCCTGGGTCGAGCGGCTCGAGCCGAACGCCTCCGAAGCCCTGCGGCTCGCCGCACGCTGCCAGCACCTCGAACGCTGGGCCATCCCGCGCGAGCGCTTCCCGGAGGGGCGCGCGGGCTACCTCCGGTGGCGCACCGAGCTCGGCCGATTCCACGCCGATCGCGCGACCGAAATTCTGCGCGACGTCGGCTACCCCGACGAGCTCGTCCAGGCGGTGCGCAAGATCGTGCTCAAGCAGAACCTCCGCAGCAACCCCGACTCCCAGCGGATGGAGGACGCGCTCTGCCTCTCCTTTCTGGAGCACGAGCTCGCGAGCTTCGCCCGCCGCTACCCGGTCGAGAAGACGGTGGACATCCTGCGCAAGACCTGGCGCAAGATGAGCCCGCGCGCGCACGAGCTGGCGCTGGCGCTCGAGCTCCCGGAAGACGTGCGCCGCCTGGTCGAGGCGGCCTTGCAAGGCTAGACGAACAAACCGTCGATCGCGGTCGTGTGTTGATCGTTGTCGCCGAGCACGAAATCGGGGACCCCGAGCGCCCGGGCGCAGGCCATCCAGAAGTCGTTGGTCGAACGGCTCGCCCGCCCGGTGCCGGCGGTCCAGTACTGGTTGCCTTGCAGCCCGACGCCGGGCCCGCCAAACAGCAAGAACGGCATGTTGTCCCAGTTGTGATAGCGCGCGCCGACCTCGCTGATGTACGGCGCCACGATGTTGTCGAGCAGCATCGAGCCGTTGGCGCCGACCACGTCTTCGGTCGTCGCCAGATCCTGCAAGAACGCCGAGATCCGCTGGGCGTACCACTCTTCGACCCGAGTGAGAAACTCGAGCTGATCGGGGCTGTCCGGATCGTGGCTGGTGGTGTGGTGCACCTTGAAGATCTCGGCGTTCGGTGGCCAGAGGCCGCCGAAGCTGACGTGATTGGTGCCTGGCGACCACTGAAAGGTCACGACCCGGGTGAGATCGCAGCGGAACGCGGCCTTGATGACGGCCAGGTGCAGCTCGCCGATGCGCGAGTGCTTCTCGTCGTCCCGTTGTTGGACCTCGTGGTCGCCATTGTACGAGTCCAGGCGCGTGCTGACCTCGACCTCTTCGGGGGCGGTCGCGATGCCGCAGAAGGCCGGATCGCTCGGATCGGCGTCGAGCTCGCGCTCGAGCTCGCGGATGGCCTCCTCGTGAGCGTCCAGCCGCTCGCGCTGCGAGCCCGGCGCGACCGTCCGCATGCGGCCAAGGTCCTTCAGCGCGAAGTCCAGCACGCTCTTCTTCTGCGCCCGCGCCGCGGCCAGCGCGTCCGCGTTGCCGCCGGGGACCAGGGTCCCGAAGATGCGCTGATAGGCCTCGAGCGGCTGATAGTACGGCCGCATCGGCGACCGCGGTCCCGAGTACGACATGTGCCGCGTCGACACCTCCGGGGTGTCCGCGCGCTGATCGCAGGACACCTGCAGCGACGCGATCGGCGGCCCCTTGAGGAACGGCGACTGCTCGAGGATGAGCTGATCGACGCTGGCCCCTTCGGCCATCGGGTCGTCACCGCCGTTGCCGGGATACAGCTGAACGGTGCGCACGCCGGTGGCCATCAGGACGGTGCCGCGCTCGTGCCCGCCGCCAACCGACCCCTGGTGCGGCAGCTCGAGGCCGCGCAGGACGACCATGCGCTGCCGCAGCGGCTCGAACTGCTGCAAGATCCGCGACAGCGTGAAGTCGGCGCCGCTCCCCTGGGGCCACCAGTTTTCATACACGGTGCCGACCGGGCGCTGCATGATCAGAAACCGCTTGACGGCGGCCGGCGCCTCTTCTTGAGCGACCAGGTTGTCGAGGAAACTGGCGAGCCCCACGGCTCCGCCGAGGCCTGCGATGAATCGTCGTCTGGACCACTTGAACGCGCTCACGGCTGCACCTCTTCGACTCGTTCATAAAATGCCGGCGACAACACGGCGGCTTCCACGATTTGGGCCATGCTCGGCGCCTCGGACGGCAAGCTCCCCATCGTCTGCTGCACCTCGCAGCTCGTCGCGTCGAGCGTCTCGTGCCCGCTCCCATAGGCGATCACGTGGCGGGCCAGACACGCCTCGAGTCCGCTGGTTTGGACCAGCGTCTGGGCGAACTCGACGGCGCCGTTGACCGTGCCCGACAACCCGGCGATCCCCGTGAGGTCGACCACGGCGTCGATGGGCGCCCCGTTGTCCTCGACCTGACGGTACCTCCCGATGGCGTCGTAGTGCTCGAGCGCCAGCCCGTAGGGATCGAAGCTCGCGTGGCAGCCGCCGCAGGTGGCCTGCCCGGCGCGCACCTCGGCGCGTTCACGCTCCGTCATGTCGGCGTCCAGCAGCTCCTGGATGTCCTCGGCGAGCGTCTCCGGCGGCGCGGGTACCTTCCTCAGACACAAAAGCGCGCCGTGGACGAACAGCCCGCGGAACACCACCGAGCTCTCCTCCGTGCCGGCGCGCGCGGTCAGGATGCTCGGCTGCGTGAGGAGCCCCGCGCGCTGATCCGCGGGCAGGTCGACGGGGACGAAGTCGGCGTCGCCGGTGCCGGAGTACGCGACGCCGTAGTAGTCCGCGAGCGCGGCGTTGACGAACGTGCGGTTGGAGGTGAGGAGCGCGTCGGCCGAGGCCCCGCCCCAGAGCGCGTCGTTGACGAACAGCTCCGTCTCGCGGAACATGCTCGACTGCAAGAGCGGCCCGTACTCGGGGAAGAGCGTCGGATCCTTCGCCTTGCCGAGCACGTTGCCGACGCCCCACGCTGCGAGCAGCGTCTGCGTGAGGTTCTGCTGCACCGCCGGGATGGCCAGCAGGCGCTGGACCTGGCGGCGGATCTCCGCCGGGTCGCGCAAGGCACCCGACTCTGCCGCCGCATACAGCTCGGGATCGGGACCGGCGTCGGTGAGCAGGAACGACAGCTCGGTGGCGATTTCGAACGGCGTCAACGTGATGCGCCCCGAGGCGTCGCGTTCGCCGAACTCGGTGCGATAGACGAACGACGGCGACGCCAGGATCGCCTGGACGGCCAGGGTCACGCCGGTCACGAAGTCCGTCGCGCGCCCCACCTGGTAGACGCCCATCAAGTCCGTGACCTCCTCGGCGCCGAGCGGCCGCCGGAAGGCACGGCTGCCGAAGCTCTGAATGAACGCCTGCGCGCAAGCGTCGGTGTCATCCTCCGAGCAAGCGGTGACCTCGAAGAACCGCGTCCGGAGGCTGTCCGCGGCGTGTTTGGCCCAGGCGATGCGCGTGTCGACGAGGGAGGTGCTGACGACCGTGCCTTTCTGCGTGAAGGTCTTGCTGGCAGCGTCGGGCGCCTGAGGATCGACCGCCGACTCGCCGAGCAGCCCTCGGATGGCATTCACGAACTGATAGTCCGGCAAGAGGACGAGCCCGGGCGACAACGGCGGTGCAGGGGTGCAGTTGTCGCCGGTCATGCCACCGCCGGCGGCGCTCCCGCCCGTGCCGGGCGAGGTCGTGCCCCCGGTGCCTGGAGCGGACCCTCCCGAGCCCCCGCTCCCGGTCGCGTTGCCCGCTCCGGGTCCGTTCGGTCCCTCTCCGCTGCCCTCCCCTTCACCGCTGATGTTGCCCGTGCAGCCAGCGAGCAAGAGGAGGAGCGCCCAGCCCGCGGTCGAGCGTCGCAGGCGATCCCCTTTCCGGTGCGCGTCCATGAGATCCATCACCTTCACCAACGCGGTCCGGAGCAGCTGTCAGGCAGTTATTTTTTCTGCCTGTGGCCCCGCGCGGCGAGCGTTGGTCTCATGATGCGCGCGCGCTCAAAGGCGACGGCGTCCACCCGCATGGCGCGCAAGCGATGGCGGGTCGCCAGCCAGGCCGAGATCGAGCGACAGAAACGCACCAACCGCAGCTCGCTCCGCCACCGTGAAAGTTTCGGCGCTCACCGAAGACACCTGACGGCGCTGCTCCTGCCCGAGGGAACGGACCCGGGGCTCACCTTGTGCGTGCTCGGCGCCGGGAACTGCCAAGATCTCGACCTCGAGCGGCTGGCAACCCAGTACGCCGCCATCCATCTGGTGGACCTGGACGCTCAGGCGCTGATCGCGGCGCGGGATCGGCAACCGCCCGACGTGCGCGCACGCATCGTCTGCGAGCCTGCGGTCGATCTGTCCGGCATGCTCGAGGTGATCGATCGCTGGGCGGAGATGCAGGTGGATCCAAGCGAGCTGTTGGCGCATCCCGGCCACACCGCCCGCAGGCTCGCGGCGCGCCTGGGTCGCTTCGATGTCGTGCTGTCCGCCTGCATGCTGTCGCAGATGCACCTGTCGCTGCTCAACATCTTGACCGACCGGCACCCGCTGCACGCGGCTCTGAGCTACACGTTGACGCTGACGCACCTGCGCTGCCTCGAGCTCTTTCGTCAGCCTGCCGGGCGCGCGTTGCTCGCGACCGATGCGGCCAGGCTCGACCAGCTGGACCTGCAGCCCTACTCCGAGCTCGAGCCAGCCCCTCTGCTCGGGGCGCTGCTCGCGCGCCACCAGGTGTTCGACGCCGTCGACCCCCGCCTGCTCGACGCGATGGTCCGCGACGATCCGGAGCTTTCGGAACGCGCCTCGCTCTCGGAGCCGCTCGACGTTTGGGTGTGGACCAATGGCCCCGAGCAACGACTGCTCGTCTACGCCTTGGAGCTGGCGAGCCAAGCCGGCGCCCGCTGAGGACGGCCAAACGCCGCCGCGAGCCGCGTCACGCGCGCTTCACTTCAGGCGGCCGAGCGCCGAGCGGGCTTCGGGCGCCAGCGGAGAGCTCGGGTATTGCTCCAAGAGCTGCCCGTAGATGCGACGCGCTCCCGCCTTGTCTCCGCGGCGCTCCGCGGACAGCGCCGCCGAGAGCAGCCGGGTCTCTTCGGCGAGCGTGCCCGAGACCGGCTCCGCCGGTCGTGGGTTGCGCGGCCTCTCCGGCCGGCGCCGTTCGGGTTCGGCGTCGGGCGCCGCGGCCCGGCGATCTTCCACGGCGCGAGCGGTCGCTGGCTCACGACAGCCCGAGCTCTCGCCGGGCCCAAGGAAGCGGTGTTCGCTGCCACGCCGCACCGAAACGCGCCCCTCGCGCACGCGCACGCAGGTCGTGCCGGCGCGAAGCCCCACCTCGAACTCCGTGCCGTGAACGGTCACCTCCGCGTCCGGAGTGACGACCGCGAACTGTGCCCCGGAGCCGAGCGGCGGCACCTTGAAGTGCGCGCGCCCTTCGAGCAGCCGCAGGCGCGACCGGCCCTGCACCTGCTCGAGGCCGCCCAGGTCGGCGCGGGTCCCTTCCGATAGCTCCACGGCGACCCCCTGCGCGGTCGTGAGGCTGGCGCGGCTCGCTTGCGGGATCGACACCACGCCGTGGGCCGCGACGGTCGCCGAGGGCCCGAGGCGCACCTGCCGGCCGTCGGTGGTCCGTAGCCGCGGCGCCTCGCCGCCGGCTTGCTCGATCCGCACGCCTCCGGACGCCGTCGCCGGGGGGGCATCCCCCGACCCGATGATGACCCGCGAGAGCCCGAGCCCGAGCACCCCGCACGCCGCGAGCGCGAGGGTCGCCGTGATGCGGCGGGTGCGGCGCGCCCGGCGGCGTTGCGGGACGGCTCGCACGCTGGCCCGGACCGCTGGCAGCAGCCGATCGCGCCGCACGGCGACCTCCGCCGCGCTGCTCAGCGCCACCGGCCCGTCACGCAGCTCCGACAACAGATTTTTCAGCTGAGGCGCGCTCATCGCCTTTCCTCCACGCCCGAACGGCGAAGCAACTCCTTGCGGCCGCGCACGACCCGCGACTGAGCCGCCGCCACGCTGACGCCCGTCAGGGTCGCCACCTCGCTCAGGTCGTGGCCGAAGACGTCATGGAGCAGCACCGCCTCCGCGTACTTTGGCTTCATCTTCGCGAGCAGCGACTGGATGCGGGTGATCTCGGACCGCGCTTCGATGCGGCGTTCCAAATTGACCTCGGCCGGCAGCGGCGTGGACGGCTCCGCCGCGCGCCCAAAAATCCGCCGCTCCCGCAGCCGGCGTCGCAGCGCGTCGAGGGCGATGTTGGCGGCCACCGCCGCCGACCACGCGCACAAGTCGCAGCTGCCGCCCAGCCCCCGCTCCGAGAGCACGGCGATGATCCGCTCGAAGCTGGTCTGCACCAGGTCGTCGTAGTCCGGCCCGGTCGAGCGCAAAATACGCCGCAGCGTGCGATCCACCGCCGGCTGCACCCGGTCATAGAGCCAATCGGCCGCCCATTCTTCACCGCGAGCGATCCCGTCCACGATTTCGCGATCGCTCGGTGGGGTCCCCCCTGCCGGCGGGGGCTCCGATGGAAGCGCCGCTAGGGACACACACGAGCCTCGCATATTTGGAATGACGAGCGAAGCACCTCGGTCCAGGCAAGCCGTTTTCGGTAGCAGCCCCGGCCACCATATCGGCCGGCCAACCGCTGCCCCTCGCGGGCGGCCCTCGATCACGGAAACAAGCGGACTCCGGCGACTCCGGCCCAGCGCGCCGCCGGCTCGCCGCCGCGATCGCTCCCCTCGACCTCGACCTGGTACTCGGGGCGCAGGACGGTGCCCTCGACCCCGGCGAAGACGCCGACGTCCTCGCCGAGCTCCACGACCAGGTCGACGCCAAGCCGGCCCCCGAAGCGCCACAGGCTCTCGCGGTCGCTGCTGCCCGTCTCCACGTCGGTCGCGGACACGCTCACGCGCTCGACGACCACTTCGTTGCGGACGTCGACCGAGGTGCCGCTCACCGGCAGCGCGACCCGAGCGGCGAGGCCGGCGCTGCCCGAAACCCACGAGGCCGCCGGCAGCGCCCCCGCCTGGGCCCACCGCCCGCCGAGCAGCACGACCAACGGGACGTCGAAGGGGCGGAGCCAGCCGCGAGCGAGCAGCCCGAAGCGCGCTCCCCCGGCCTGCAGTCCCTGTCCCGCGATGACGCCGAGGTCGAGGCCGAGCCGCGACGTTTGCGGCTCGGCCTCGGGCGCCACCGGCGCCGGCGGCTCCTTCGGCGCCGGGGCGGGCTCGCTCACCAGCGGACTCTCCGTCGCGATGACGTGCGAGGCGATCACCAGCCCGAGCGCCTTGTAACGTTGCTCGAGCGAGTCCGCCTTGGAGAACTCCACCTGCCGCACGCTGACGAGGGGGCCCGCCGGTGAGCCGCGGCGGACCTCGATTTGTGCCTGGACCTGCTCGGCATCCACCCAGCGCAGGCGGACGTGCCATTTGGGGGCGGCCCGAGCGGCAACGGCGTCGACCAACCGGCATTCTCCGGAACCGAGCACCGCGCTGCAGCTCTCGGCCGCAAGCTCGGCCTGCGGCGAGTCCGCCGGTGCTTCGATCGCGACGAGATCGGTGACTACCGGGACGGCCACGGGCAACGCGCTCATCGTGCCGTTTCGAGCAACACAGGTCAACCACGCCTCCGCCGAGCTCGGCGGCGGTAGGAACGCGGGCTCAGGCGATCACGGCGTGGGGCCCGCCGCGTGCTCGGCCTGAATTTGCGCTTCCGTGAGCGCCGCGCCGTAGATGCGAAGCTCGTCGAAGGTGCCCTCGAAATACGGATCCTGACCCCATTGCGAGCGGCCGAGCCAGTTGTTGGTGTCCCGGAGCTCGGCGAGCTGTCCCGGAACGATCGCGCTCGCTTGCAGCGATCCGTCTTGGTACACGCTGAGCCGCTGCGAGACCGCCTCGAACACCAACGCGATGAACACCCGCTCCGCTTCGGGCAGCGCGCTCGATCCCTCCACCACCCCGACGTTCGCGCCGATGTGCAGCATCGACAGCAGCACGCGGGGGGTCACGGGGCCAACGTGGGATCCATCGCAGCTGCTGGGCGTCAAAAACAAGGAGCTCTGAGCGTAACCGGACAGCGTCTCGCCCTGGACGGACTGCCCGAAATCGAAGATCCGCTGCCAGCAGGGGCCGCCCGCCCACTCGACCCACGCGCTGATCGTGAGGTCCGTCAAGCCGGAGAGCAGCTGATTGGGCAGATCGACGAAGTCGTCCACCCCATCGAGCGTGACGGCACCTGCGCCGTCGAGCTCGGCCCCGCCCACGATTTCGCCATCCGCGCTGCCGATGCGATCGACCACCGTGACGCCTTCCCCCGCAAAGTCGTAGAGGTGCAGCGGCTCGGGCGGCGCCGGTGAGGCGTCGCGCGTCGCTCCGTCGCCTTCGTCCGTGACGTCCGTGACGTCCGCGCCGGCGTCCAAGATCGCCTCGGAGGGCTCGAGCAGGCGCAACCGCACGTCGTCGCCGCAGCCCAGCGACAGGACCGCGCCAGCCAAGGGGACCAGGCGGGCGGCCCATTTCGCCCGGCGAGCTGCGCTGGCGGCCAACGTCACGCCCCACACGGTAGCATCGGTTTCCGCCGGCCGGCAGGCGCTGGACGGGGTGGGGCCGGCGTGTTCGAGCACGAAACGGCGTTTTTCTGGCGGACCGGCGCGGGGGGCGCCACGTGAGCGGGGAAACCAGAGGGGTACGCGGACCGGCACTGCCGTGCTACGAGGCGCGAGCGCGATGCGATATCGAAAAGCACTTTTGCCAACGCTGAAAGAAGCTCCGTCCGAGGCGACGAGCATCAGCCACATCCTGCTCTTACGCGGCGGGTACATCCGCCGGGTCGGGGCCGGGATCTACAGCTTCCTGCCCCTGGGGCTCCGGGTGCTGCGCAACGTCGAACGGATCATCCGCGAAGAGATGGACACAGCGGGCGCCCAGGAGGTCTTGTTGCCGGCGCTGCTGCCGGCCGAGTACTTCCAGGAGACCGGCCGCTGGGATTTGTTTGGCGACACGCTGCTTCGCCTCCAGGACCGCAAGGGCGGTGACTACCACCTCGGACCGACCCACGAGGAGATCATCACCGATCTGGTGCGACGCGAGGTGAAGAGCTACCGCGACCTGCCGAAAAACCTCTACCAAATCCAGACGAAGTTTCGCGACGAGCCGCGGCCCAGGGCCGGCCTGTTGCGCTGCCGCGAGTTCTCGATGAAGGACGCCTATTCGTTCGACGTCGACGGGGCCGCGGCGCAAAAAAGCTACGAGGCCATGCGCGTCGCCTACACCCGAATTTTCGACCGCATGGGCCTGCACTACCGCATGGTCGGCGCGGACAGCGGGGCCATGGGCGGCAGCGGCAGCGCCGAGTTCCAGGTCTTGGTGCAGAGCGGCGAAGACGTGATCGCGGCCTGCCAGCAGTGCGCCTACGCGGCCAACCTGGAGGTGGCCACGACCCCGGCGCTGCCCCGCCGCGGCCCTCCTCCCGAGCAGGTGCCGCCCGTCGAGGAGGTGAGCACGCCGAGCCAGCGCACGATCGAAGAGGTCAGCAAGTTCTTGAAGGCAGAGCCGGCCGACTTCTTGAAGAGCCTCGTCTACCTGGCGGGAGAGCAGCTCGTCTTGGTGGTGGTGCGCGGCGACCACGAGGTGAACGAAATCAAGCTCGCCCGCGCCCTCGGTGTGTCCGAGGTCCACCTGGCGAGCGCGGCCGACGTCGAGAAGGCCACCGGCGCCGCCGTCGGCTTCGCAGGACCCGTCGGCTTCGGCGGACGGATCGTGATCGACCGGGACGCGGCGAGCGTCAGCGACGGCATCGCGGGCGCGAACGCCAGCGATCGGCACCTCCGGCACGTCCAGCTCGGCCGCGATTTCGAGGCCGAGGTCGCCCAGGTGCGCAGCGTGCAGGACGGCGATCGGTGCCCCGAGTGCGGGGCCTCGCTCGCCCTGTACCGCGGCATCGAGGCGGGTCACATCTTCCTGCTCGGGACCCACTACAGCTCGAAGATGAACGCCAGCTACCTCGACGAGACGGGCGCGCACCGCACCATCGTCATGGGCTGCTATGGCATCGGCGTGTCGCGCCTGGTCGCGACGGCCGTCGAGCAGTTCCACGACGCCGACGGCATTCGCTGGCCAATGAGCCTTGCGCCCTACCAGGTGCATCTGGTGCAGCTCGGTGAAGATGCCGAGGTGGTCGAGGCCGTCGCGCGGCTCGAGCGGGAGCTCGAGGCGGCCGGCCTGCAGGTGCTGGTCGATGACCGCGACGAGCGCCCGGGCGTGAAGTTCAAGGACGCCGATCTCATCGGCATCCCGCTGCGCGTGACCGTGGGCGCCAAGTCGCTGAAGGGCGGCGGCGTCGAGCTCAAGCCACGCTCGGAGCGCGACCCCAAGAAGGCCGTTTTGGTCGAGCTAGGGGAGGCCGCGACGGTGATCCGACGCCAGGTGGAGCAGCTGTTAGCGGCGCCGCCCGCCGAGCGGGCCCCCACCCCCGGCCCCGGCCGCTGAGCAAGAGGCAGGCGATGAGCGATCGGGACAAGAAGTTCGCGCGGTCGACCGAAGCCGTGCACGCCGGGACCGCGAGCCGGCGCCCGCACCACACGCTGGCAGCGGGCATCGCGCAGACGGCGACCTACACCTTCGAGGACACCGCCGATCTGGAGCGCTACATGCGCGGCGAAGACGCCGATCCGGAGCGCGAAGAATACGGACGCTACGGCAACCCGACGGTGCGCGAGCTCGAGCGGCGACTGGCGGCGTTGGAGGGCGCCGAAGACGCCCTGGCTTTCTCGAGCGGCATGAGCGCGGTGACGACGGCGCTGTTGTCGCTCTGCAAGGCTGGCGATCACGTGGTCCTGTTTCGCGACTGCTACCGGCGCACGCGACAGCTCGTCACGCAGACGCTGGCGCGCTTCGGCGTCGCGAGCACGGTCGTCCCCCCCGGTGATCTCCAGGCGCTCGATCGGGCCATCCGCAAAGAGACACGCCTGGTGATCAGCGAGTCGCCGACCAATCCCTACCTGTATTGCGTCGATCTGGCGGAGCTCGTGCGGGTGGTGAAGTCACACGGGCGCGTCCGCACCCTCGTCGACGCCACCTTCGCGACCCCGATCAACTGCCGGCCCCTATCCTACGGGGTCGACCTGGTGATCCACAGCGCCACCAAGTACCTCGCCGGGCACAACGACGTCCTCGGCGGGCTGGTCGCGGGCCCGAGCCACCTCGTCAGCTTGCTGCGGGACCTGCGCGGCATCACGGGCGCGGTGCTCGATCCCCATGCCGCGTTCTTGATCGCGCGCGGCTTGAAGACGCTCGGCGTACGGGTGGAGCGCCAGAACACCACCGCCCTGGCGGTCGCTCGCGCGCTCGAGACGCACCCGAAGGTGGCGCAGGTATTCTATCCGGGGCTAACGTCGCACCCCTCGCACGCCGTGGCCACGGCGCAGATGTACGGGAGCGGCGGGGTGGTCAGCTTCATCGTTCGGGGAGGACGCTCGGCGGCCTCCGCCGTGGTCGACCGCTGCCGGGTCGCCAAGATCGCGGCGTCACTCGGCGGTGTGGAGACGCTGATCGAGCAACCGGCCATCATGAGCTTCTTCGAGCTGTCCGAAGAGGAGCTGCGCGCCATCGGCATCGACCCGGCGTTGATCCGGCTTTCTGTTGGGATTGAAGACACGGACGACGTGGTCGCGGACCTGATGCAAGCGCTGTCGGACCACTGAGCGGCCAGCCGCGACCCGGCAAAAGCGGTGGTTCGGCGCGGTCGTCCCACCTCTGAGAACCGCCCCCGTCGAGCGGCTGATTTCGCTATCGCGCCTGCGAGATCCTTGCTGTAATCGGGCCATCTTGGGGCAAATGGCTGAGCTGAAGGTCAATTTCATTCGGCAGGTGCTGATTTGCGCTCACGGCGACAATCTGGAGGCCACCGCGCTCCGCCTGCGCGACGGCCTGCCGGACCGGCTGAAGGAGCGCGTCACGAGCGACTTGCTGCGCAATCCAGATCCGATGCTCCGCATCTCCCTGGACGACGGCGAGGACGTGCTCTTGAGCGTCGATCGCGTCTTCGGGGACGGTTCGGGGTCGCTGCTCGAGCGCGCGGGCGCGGACATGTCACGACGGCTTCTGTTGCAAGACGGCGGCTTGGTCATCGCCGGTGACCTCCCCGCGACGGTCGCGCGGATGCGAATCTGGCTGCAAAACCCGTTCGTCGATGTCGACGCGACGTTTGACCTGCAGCCCACGACCTACGGACTCTCGCTGGGTCTCGGGATCAACGGACGCTCCCGGTCGGCGAAGATCCTCTGGCATGTCGGGACGGGCATGCTCCGCACCGCCTACCGGTTCGCGATGGAGACCGACGAGTCGTCGCTTCGGATCAAGGGCAACGTCCTCGGCGATCGCGCCCTGCTGACGGCGCGCTACCGCGCGTCGGTGCCGCCACCGGAGCCGTACGCGCCCCTGGACGAATGGATGCGCCGTTCGCCCGCCACGGTGCGCGCCGTGCGGCACACCAGCCTGAGCGACGAGGTCGAGCGCATCCTGGGCAACCGCGTCCCGTTCGCCCACGCGCCGCACCGCGTGAGCAGCGGCTCCCTCCCCGCGGCCAAGCCCGAGTCGGGCCCGCCGGTTCGCAGAGCGTCGAGCGGCTCGACGTCCGCCAAGCCGGACGCAACCGTCGCAAGCGAAAAGCCGGAGCCCGCGGCCGCGGATTCAGAAGAACCTGCGTGACGGCGCCGAGGCTCACAGGCCTTCGGCCCACCTCGAGTCAGTGAAAGGCTTCTCACCACCGAGCTAGCGTCGTGCGACGAAGCGTGGAAAGCGGAGGGCGGGCACAGGCAAGAGCGTCAGGGCCTTCGGCCCACCTCGAGTCGGTGAAAACGGATTTCACGACTGAGACAGCGAGCTGTGTCGACGAGGCTGGCTCGGAGATGGGTCACAGGATGGGCGGAAGAGCGGAAGGGGGACCGAGGTCGTCGGTCCCCGATCGGAGTCGATCTCGACCGGCGCGACGCGAATCGCTGTGACGACCCACCCACCCACGCCCGCTTCGGACCCATCCCCAATCCCAAAATCTTCCGTACTTCCGCTCCTTCCTGTGAAAAATAGCGGAGCTCATCGCGGTGGATTCGCTCGTGCTTTCGCGCACGCTGAGCCTCGCTTTCGTACAGGACGGAAGAGCGGGAGGCGGGCGTCAGAACTCGGCGCGGTCGGTGTGGGTGCCGAACACCTCCCGCAGCACGTCGCATATTTCTTGTTCGGTGCAGTACACGCGCGCGGCGGCGATCACGGCCGGGACCAGGTTCTGGTCGGATTGGGCCGCGCGTCGCACGCCGTCCAACGCGCGCGCGACCTCGACCCGGCTGCGGCCCGCCTTGACCTTCTGCAGGTTCTCGATTTGAAGCTTCTGGATGTTCTCGTCGATGCGCAGCGTCGGGATGCGCTGCGGCTCCTCCGAGCGGTAGCGGTTGACCCCGACCACCACGCGCTCGCCCGCGTTGAGCGCCCGCTCGAAGTCGTAGGCCGAGCGGGCGATCTCGCGCTGGGGGTAGCCGCGTTCGACGGCTTCCACCATCCCGCCCATCTCGTCGATGCGCTGGATGTACTCGAGCGCGTCGCGTTCGAGGCGATCGGTCATCCACTCGACGTGATAGCTCCCGGCCAGCGGATCGATGAGGTTCGCTACCCCGGACTCCTCCGCGATGACCTGCTGGGTGCGCAGCGCGATCGTCACCGCCTCTTCGGTGGGTAGGGCATAGGTCTCGTCCAGGGAGTTGGTGTGCAGCGATTGGGTGCCCCCGAGCACCGCCGCCAGCGCCTGCAAGGTCACCCGCGCCACGTTGTTGTAGGGCTGTTGCGCGGTCAGCGAAACGCCGGCGGTCTGCGCGTGGGTGCGCAGCTTCAGGCTGTTGTCCGCGCGGGCACCGAACCGCTCCTTCATGAAGCGGGCCCACATGCGGCGCGCCGCCCGGAACTTGGCGACCTCCTCGAAGAAGTCATTGTGCACGTCGAAGAAGAAGCTGAGCCGCGGCGCGAACTCGTCGACCTGCATCCCCCGGTCGATGCACCACTTCACGTACTCGAGGCCATCGGCGATGGTGAACGCGAGCTCCTGCGCCGCCGTCGCGCCCGCCTCGCGGATGTGGTAGCCGCTGATGGAAATGCTGTTCCAGCGGGGCACCTCGCGGGCGCAAAACTCGACCATGTCGGTCACGATGCGCATCGCCGGGCGCGGCGGGACCAACCAGGCGTGCTGCGCGATGAACTCCTTGAGGCAGTCGTTCTGGATGGTGCCGCCGACCTGATCGCGCGGGATGCCGCGGAGATCCGCCAGCGCGACGTAGAACCCGAGCAGCACCAGCGCCGGACCGTTGATGGTCATGGAGGTGGTGACCTTGTCGAGCGGGATACCGTCGAAGAGCACTTCCATGTCGCGCAGGGTGTCCACCGCGACGCCGCACATACCCACCTCGCCGAGCGCGCGCGGCGAGTCCGAGTCGTATCCCATGAGCGTCGGGAAATCGAAGGCCGTGCTGAGGCCGGTCTGGCCGTTGTCGAGCAGGTAGTGAAAGCGCTGGTTGGTCTGCTCGGGCGTGCCGAAACCAGCGAACATGCGCATCGTCCACAAGCGCCCACGGTACATGGTGGGCTGCACCCCGCGTGTGAAGGGGTACTCGCCGGGCAGCCCGAGGTCGCGCTGGTAGTCGATCGGGACGTCGGCCGGGGTGAGCAGGTCGGGCACTTCGACGCCGCTCCAAGTCGTGAACCGCTCGCGGCGCGCGGGCAGCTTGCGGTAGCTCGCCGCCACCGGGCCTTCACGCCATGCCTTCACCGCACGCGCGAGCTCGGACAAAGCCTGCCCGTCGGCGCCCGGATATTCGCCGTCGGAGCCGAAGGAGTCGTGGTTGACGCGCTGCTGAGCCATTCACATGGATTAGCCTGGCGGCCCGCGACTTTCATGCGTTTTTTGGGGAGAGCACCGCGGTCAACAGGTGCTTCGGCTCGAGCACGCCGATGAGCTTGCCGTCGTCACCGACGACGGCGATCGACTGGGCGCCCTGCTGCCGCACCAGCTCTGCGGCTTGGCAGAGCGGCGCGTCGGCGCGGACGCAGAACGTGGTGGGCGTCATCACGTCCTCGACGGTGGCCCGATCCAGGCGCTTCGGATCCATCGAGAACAGCGCCCGCATCAGGTGTGCTGGCGTCACCACCCCCACGGGCCGGTGCTCGGCGTCGGTCACGAGCGCGAACCCGGGCGCGCTCTGGGCGAACACCTGGCTCAGATTGCCGACGGCCGAGCGGGCGTGGACGAAGCACACCGACGGCTCCATCGCGTCGGCGACCGAGACCCGCCGCAGAAAGCTCATCAGCTGCCGCGCGATGGGCAGATCGAGGTCGTCGTCCGCGGCTGCGGCCGGCGGCCCCGAGCGGGGGCGCGCTTCGGCAGGACGCAGGTCCACGTCGTCATCGTCCCCGGGCGCCGGCGGCTCGCCGCCGTGCAGCAACGAGAACGCCGTCTGCAGCGCGTCCTCGCTCGCCACGTCGACCAGGATTGCCCCGTCGCAGTGAGGACAGTGGACGCTCACTTCGACGTCTTCGACGCCGTCGTCGCCGGCGAGCACGTGCGCGATGCGGACGTTCTGGCCCTCGCCCGGCGAGCTCCCCGCCGGCCACACGCCGCTCGCTTCGTCGCGGCCCTCCCGCTCCGTGGACGGCGCGTCCGGGATGATCGTGGCGGGCTGCAGCTCTGCGGGGATCTCCGCCGTCGAAGCCATGATCGCCATCTACTCAGGACCTCCTTGACTGAAACCTCGTTGGAGCGGCCGAGTGGGTGTCCTGCCGCGTCAGTAGTCGGCTGCAGGGGGCATGCCAGAGCTCCCCAGCGGGGCGCCCGCCGCTCGGCGCCGATGGTATTTTCGCCCCGAAGGCGACGCGCGCGACGCCGCCGGAGCCTCGCCGCGTCACCCCGTGCTCGGCCGCCACAGGAGCGCGATCTGCTACATTCCCTTACCCTGGTCACGGGTCCAGGGAGAACCGCTGGTCGGCTCGCCGAGGCGGACGCAAGGGGTCACGGGCAACCGGTCGGCGCCACCTCCGGGCTCACCACGGCGGTGACCGCGCCGGTCAGCGTGTCACGCACGGCGCCCGCGACGTGGACGTGTCCCGCGCAGAGCGCCGTCACCTGCGTCTCGGTCAGAAGAGCGCTCTGCTCGATCGACAGCTCCACCGTTCGCTGCGCGCCCGGCGCCAGCGCGAGCGGGAAATCGCCCGAGGTGACGCCGAGCGAAGGAATGATTTCGGTCGCCTCGTCGGCGCCGAGCACCGAGAACTTCTCCAGCGTCACGGTCGTCGCTTGGTCGGCGTATTCGCCGAGCTTCAACGACAGCTCGATCGACCCGCCGAGCTCGGCGCCCAGCGTCCCGTCGACCAGCTCGAGCTCGGCGCTCGGCAGCCGCGCCGTGAACGTGACGTCATCCTTGCCAGCACAGGCGGCGGTCGCGGCGAGCAGGAGGAGGGCGGCGCCGACCATCTCACGGGTCATGGCCAGCGAGTGTACCCTCGCCCCGGCGCTCGCGGCACCTCTGTCCTCGGAGTAAGCTCCCGCCCGCGGTGCAGGCGATGCGACGCTCCCTTTTTCTCGTCTTCGTGAGCGCGGTGGGCGCGGCCTGTCAGGCGGCGCCGCCCCCGCCGGCCCACCC
>JAEZYZ010000212.1 GCA_023418705.1 Pseudomonadota bacterium
GCTCCGAGCCGCGCGCCTGCCGCGCGGGCTGCCCCCTCGGTGCGCGCCGCTCCCCGCATCCGGTCGTCGCCCAGCTTTCGGGGCGGCGTGCGCTCGCCGGGTCCCGCGCTACGAAGTGCCCCTCGGGCGCGGCCTGCGGTGCCTTCGGGCCGGGGCCGGCGCTGAGCACGAGGTGACTTCATGACGACGCGATGCTGGGGCTGGCCTGCGCTGCTGACCATTGGAACGGCCGCGTTCGGCTGCGACTACGACGACGGTGAGCCGCGCGCCGCCACCGACCCGCCGATCGCCGCCGACGAGGCGTTCATCGACATCGGCGCCGAGATGGAGGGGTTCGAGCCCGGACGGGGGGCTGGGTTGTTCGTGGAGGTCGCGCCCGGCGGGCGCTGGCACGTGTACGCGACCTGCGACACGCTCGTGAGCGGCGTCGCCTGTCAGTGGGACGTGGTGGTCCGCCCGCTCGACACGGACGAGCTGTTCGATCTGGTGGCGGATCGGCTCGAGCCCGACGACGAGATCTTTTGGTGGCGAGAGGCGGGTTTTTTCAGCGCCCGCTTGCTGACGCGGACCGGCGGTGAAGTGGACGGCCTGTTCGTCACGGCGCCGGAGGGAGCACCGGTGCAGATCGACGTGCTGCTCGACGGGCAGGCAGCGCCCGATCTGGTGCGCTGGGTGTATCAGGACGAGGTGAAGGACAGCGCCGTCACGCAGGCGATCAACTTCACCCCCACCGAGCCCTGACGCTCCCCCGCGTCGGCTCCGGCGCCGCCGCTCAGCCGGGGTCTCGCTTGCGATCGCGGCGCCGCTTCTTGCGCGCCTTCTGCTGCAGCTTCTCGATGGCGGCGCGCGGCGCCGCCAGCAAATTCAAGGAGCGCACGTTCAAGCCAAGCAGCGCATCCCCTTCGCGAGCGCGTTCGCGCGCGATGTCGATGAAGCGCTGCTGGCTGCGGCACTCCCCTCCCGGCGGCGCCGCCCGGACCTTCTCGTAGGTGCCGTCGGCGCGCAGCGTCCACGCCTTGACGTTGTCGGCTTGCATCGTGCCAAGGATCTCCTCGATCGTGCGGCGCGCCAGCGTCGGATCGAGGATGGGGAACATGACCTCGACGCGGCGCCGGAAGTTTCGGGGCATCCAGTCGGCGCTCGAGCAAAATACCTCGTCGTTGCCGCCGTTTTTGAAGTGAAAGATGCGCGCGTGCTCCAAGAAACGATCGACCAAGGCGAACACCCGGATGTTGTCGCTGAGGCCGGGGATCTGCGGGCGCAAACAGCAGATCCCCCGCACCAACAGGTCGATCCTCACGCCCGCCTGGGAGGCGGCGTACAGGGCCGAGATCACGTCGGCGTCCACCAGCGCGTTCATCTTGGCCACGATCGCGGCTGGCCGTCCCTGGCGGGCGTGCTCCGCCTCCCGCGCGATCAGGCCGAGCACGGCCTCGTGCAGCCCCAGCGGGGCCACGATCAGCCGGTTCCAGGTGTTCGGAGCGCTGTAGCCGGTCAACAGGTTGAACAGCGACGTCGCGTCCTCCCCGATGTCTTCGCGAGCGGTGAACAGCGAGATGTCCTCGTAGAGGCGCGCCGTTTGTTGATTGTAGTTGCCGGTGGCCAGGTGCACGTAGCGGCGTAGCCCGTCCCGCTCCTTGCGCACGACGAGCAGCACCTTGGAGTGCGTCTTCATGCCCAAGAGGCCGTACATCACGTTGACGCCGGAGCGCTCGAGGGCATGGGCCCACTGGATGTTGCTCTCCTCGTCGAAGCGGGCCTTGAGCTCCACCAGCGCGGTCACCTGCTTGCCGAGCTCCGAGGCGCGCTGCAGCGCGCGCACCATCGGGGACTCTCCGCCGGTGCGGTACAGGGTCTGCTTGATGGCCAGGACGTGTTTGTCTTCGGCGGCTTGCCACAAGAAATCCACCACCGCCTCGAAGGACTCGTAGGGGTGGTGCAGGAGCACATCGCGGTCGCGAATGGTGGCGAAGAAGTCGTCCGAGTCGCGGAACGGCGGCACGTACTGGGGCGTGAACGGCTCGTCGCGAAGGTCGCGCCGCTCGTCGCCGACCACCAGATCCGTCATGTCGCCGAGGTACAGCGGCCCGTCGAGGTGGTAGACGTCGCGCTTTGGATCGAGATCGAGCTCGCGGCAAAGCCAGAGGATCGACTCGGCGGGCGCCGTGCCGCTGACCTCGAGGCGCACGGCGTGGCCCCGCTCACGTCGCCGCAGCTCTGCTTGCAGCGTGATCAACAGGTCCTCGGCTTCCTCGTCGTCGATTTCGATGTCGAAATTGCGCGTGACGCGGAAGGCGTACTGTCCGACCACCTTCATCTGAGGAAAAATCTCCTCGCGGTGACGGAAGATGAGGTCTTCCAAGGCGACGTATGCCCGGCGTGCGCCTTGCACCGGCACTTGGATCAAGCGCGGCAGCGTCGTCGGCACTTGCACGACACCGAACGACGGGTCGACCGTGCCCTCGCGCTTGGCGAAAATCACCCCGACGTTGATGCTCTTGTTGCGCACGTGGGGGAAGGGGTGCACCGGATCGATGGCGATCGGGGTCAGCACCGGGAAGATGTTCCTTTGGAAATGGGCGTCGAGCGCTTCCTTTTCTTCGGGACCGAGATCCTTGGGGCGGACCAGCGCGACGCCCGCCTCGAGCAGCTCGGGGCGGACGGTGTCGTTCCAGATCCGATACTGCTCGGCGGCCAGCTGCTGCGCCCGTTCGCCGATCGCTTGCAGCTGCTGCTGCGGGGTTGCACCGTCGGGCGGCAGCTCTTCCACCTCGCCGGAGAGCTGCTCCTGCAGGCCAGCGACCCGCACCATGAAGAACTCGTCGAGGTTGCTCGAGAAGATCGCCAGAAACTTCAGGCGCTCGTAGAGCGGCACTCGCGGGTTCGACGCCTCGGCCAGCACGCGCGCGTTGAACTCGAGCCAGGAGAGCTCGCGATTGACGAACAGGGAATCGTCGTCGAGCCGGCGCCGGAGCTCGACCCCTTTGACCGACTCCGGGGGGCCCCCTGCGGCGATGCGGTTGCTGTCGTGGGCCGCCATGATGAGGTGTGTCGTCGCGCCTTTCTGCAGCGGGATGGACGTTCAGGGACATAGTACCCGACCGGCTGCGCTTTGCCCGATGCGGCGCGGGCTTTTCGCGTCACCTGGTCAGGCGTCGCCTTTTCCGAGCCCGGACCGTATCGGTGCGCCTCGGCCATCGGGCCTGTGCCGGTTTTCCCGACCCGGCGCTTTCAAGTTCTTCAGGGCGGTGCCGTTCGTCGACGAGAACATCGCTGAGGTGTGTGACGAACCGATGACGGCGGCGCAACGAGCACGAAAGGTCGAGCGACGGCGGCCAAGCCGGCGCCAGCATGACCTACGCCTGGCGAGCGCGACGGCGGCGAGGCAAGAGCCTCGGGCGGCCGAACCGTCGATCCCTCGCGCGGGCTCACCCGGGGCGGTCGGGTGCAGGGGGCCGCAGGTGGGGCGCGTCCGCTCGTCCCAATGGCGGTGGACGTCGGCAAATCGCCCACAGGTGGCGAGATCTGAACCCGACCCCTGGCATCTGCTATCCTGATGGTGATTTTCATCGAACAGCGCCCACGCCAAGGAACGTAGATGAACGACGACTTTGCCACGCCCAGCGATCGACTGAACCGAGACGAGGGGAGCCAGAACATGGTCGCGCAGATCGCGGCCATGCAGGACTATGCCCGCTATCGCGATCTGTCTTGGGAAGGCAGCTTCGAGGAGTACCTGCAGATCATCCGCGAGCGGCCCCAGGTCACGCGCAACGCGTTTCAGCGCGTTTACGACATGGTGATCTCCTACGGGACCGAGGAGTACATCGACAACAAGAAGAAGCTCGTCCGCTACAACTTCTTCCGCGACGAGATCGACGCCGGCAAGGACGCGGTGTTCGGCCTGGACATCCCGCTGATGCGCTTGATGAACGTCCTCAAGGCCGCGGCCGAAGGCTACGGACCCGAGCGCCGGGTGATCCTGCTGCACGGCCCGGTGGGCTCGAGCAAATCGACGATCGCGCGCTTGCTGAAGAAGGGGCTCGAGCAATATTCGCAGACGCCGGAAGGCGCGCTCTACACCTTCCGCTGGGTGAACCTCGCCGAGACCGGCCTCGCCAGCGGGAACGCCGACACCTTCGACTCCCCCATGCACGAGGAGCCGCTCCGGCTGATCCCGCTCGAGTGGCGAGAACGGTCGATCGAGAAGCTCGGTTTGTCGAACGACAAGTTCCGGGTGCGGGTCGAAGGCGAGCTCGACCCGGCGAGTCGCTTCATCTTCAAGGGTTTGATGCAGCGCTACGAGGGCGACTGGTCGAAGGTCGTGGGCAATCACGTCCAGGTGCGGCGCCTGGTACTGAGCGAGAAGGACCGGGTCGGCATCGGCACGTTCCAGCCGAAAGACGAGAAGAACCAGGACTCGACCGAGCTGACGGGCGATATCAACTACCGGAAAATCGCCGAGTACGGCTCGGACTCCGATCCGCGCGCGTTCAACTTCGACGGCGAGTTCAACATCGCCAATCGCGGCATCGTGGAGTTCGTCGAGGTGCTGAAGCTGGACGTCGCGTTCTTGTACGACCTGCTCGGTGCCTCGCAAGAGCATCGGATCAAGCCGAAGAAGTTCTCACAGACCGAAATCGACGAGGTCATCATCGGTCACACGAACGAGGCCGAGTACAAGCGCTTGCTCAACAACGAGTTCATGGAAGCGCTGCGCGATCGCACGATCAAGATCGACATCCCATACATCACGCGCCTCTCGGACGAGATCAAGATCTACGAGAAGGACTTCAACGGCAACCGCGTGCGCGGCAAGCACATCGCCCCGCACACGCTCGAGGTCGCGGCCATGTGGGCCGTCTTGACCCGGCTGGAGGAGCCGAAGAAGCACAACCTGCAGCTGCTTCAGAAGATGAAGCTCTATGACGGCAAGGTGCTGCCCGGCTACACGCAGGACACGGTCAAGGAGCTGCGCAAGGAGAGCAAGCGCGAGGGCATGGAAGGCATCAGCCCGCGCTACGTGCAGGACAAGATCAGCAACGCGCTGGTGAGCGACGCGGGGGAGGGCACGATCAACCCCTTCATGGTCTTGAACGAGCTCGAGAAGGGCCTGCGCAACCACTCGCTCGTCACCAACGAGGAGCAGCGCAAGCGTTTCCGTGACCTGATCGGCGTCGTCAAGCGCGAGTACGAGGACATCGTGAAGAACGAGGTCCAGCGCGCCATCAGCGCCGATGAAGAGGCGATCACCAAGCTGGCGGCCAACTATATCGACAACATCAAGGCCTACACCCTCAAGGAGAAGGTCAAAAACCGCTACACCGGGCAGGATGAGGAGCCGGACGAGCGGTTGATGCGTTCGATCGAGGAAAAGATCGACATCCCGGAGAACCGCAAGGACGACTTCCGCCGCGAGATCATGAACTATATCGGGGCGCGGGCGGTCGAGGGCAAGAAGTTCGATTGGCAATCGAACGATCGGCTGCGGCGCGCGCTCGAGCTCAAGCTGTTCGAGGATCAGAAGGACAGCATCAAGCTCAAGACCCTGGTCAGCGCGGTGGTCGACAAGGAAACCCAGGAGAAGATCGATATCATCAAGAGCCGCCTGATCCGCTACTTCGGGTACAACGAGGTCAGCGCGACCGACGTCCTGAACTACGTCGCCTCGATCTTTGCTCGCGGCGACACCAAGGCCTGACCCTCCCCACGGCGGTCGTCGGTCCCCCCCCTGCCCTCTTCCGCTCTCCTATGAAAACGAGGTCCGAAGTAGGGACCACGAGCTCCCTTGAATTTTTTCACAGGAAGGGGCGGAAGAGCGGAAGATTTTGGGATTGGGGATGGGGTCCGAAGCGGGCGTGGGCGCGTGGGTCGTCACAGCGATTCACGTCGCGCCGGTCGAGATCGACTCCGAGCGGGGGCCGACGACGTCGGTCCCCCTTCCGATCTTCCGATCTTCCTGTGACCCATCTCCGAGCCAGACTCGTCGACACAGCTCGCTGTCTCAGTCGTGAACCCGTTTTCACCGACTCGAGGTGGTCCGAGGTCCCTGATGGTTTGCCAGCGACCGATCCGAGCCGCACCCGGCTTGCGGAACGGTCAGGTTTTTTTCGCTTCCTCGAGCTTCAGGCTGGCGGAGTTGATGCAGTAGCGGAGCCCGGTGGGCTCCGGGCCGTCCTCGAAGACGTGGCCCAAGTGCGCGTCGCAGCGGTGGCAGGTCACCTCCGTGCGGCGCATCCCGTAGCTGTCGTCGGGGTGCAGGTCGACCGCTTCCTGGCGCGCAGGGGCATAGAAGCTCGGCCAGCCGCTGCCCGAATCGTACTTCGTCTCCGAGCGGAACAGCTCGGCTCCACAGCAGGTGCAGCGGTACGTGCCGGGCGTCTTGGTGGTGTAGTACTCACCGGTAAAGGCCCGCTCGGTGCCCTTTTCACGCGTGATCCGGTAGGTCTCCGGGTCCAGCTGTTGGCGCCATTCGTCGGGACGCTTCGATAGCTTTTCGTTCGCCACAGGCCTCTCCTTGCCAAAGTCGGCTTCGAGTTTGTGACGTCGAGGGGCGGCGCGCTACTGCGGCATGAACGCGCGGCGTCCGGCGTCGGGCGGCACGGCGGCCGGAGGGACGCCGGGGCCCGCAGGTGGGGGTGGCGCCTGCACGGCGGGCGGCGGCGCGCCCTTGGCCAGCGCGAGCCCGGGGGGCAGCGGCGTGCTCATGCGCTGGCCGAGCTCGCGCCACCCCCGGTCGAGCAGCTCGCGGCGATCGACGCGCAGCGAGCCGGGGTGACGTTGCTCGATCTCGTAAGCAAAGGAGAGCCAGCGCTGGGCGTTGGGCAAATCGTCGAGCACCAACATCGTCAGGCCACGGTAGAGCCCGTACTCGGCCTTCTCTCGGGCGGTCGACTCTTGCAGCCTCGGCTCGGTCCGCTCGAAAACCTCCGCGGCTTCGACATAGCGTCGCTCGGTATACAGGTCGCTACCGCGACGGACGTAGCTGCCGCACGCCGACAGCAGGCCCGCGATCAACAGACCGGCGAAGATCGGGCAGCCTCGAATCGACATGCCTTTCAGGATAAGGGAGTCTCGACCTCTCTGCCATCTCCATACGCTCGCTTCGCAAGAAGCTGATGTGTGACGCAAACGCCACTTGTACGCGCTGGCAGTGGCAGCCTGCCTCGACACGCAGCTCTTGCGCGTCCGATGCGGTGTTGGCTTGGCCACCTGGCGCTCGGCGATCGCGTGCGAACGAACGGGGCTTCGTTCGCGAAGGCTCGATCCGTTGCCAACGGTTTGGCGCGGTGCGCTCGGTGCTCGCGACCGACCAGGGCGAGCGACGCCGGCTTGCCTCGAGGCTCGCACTCCCGGCTACGCGATGCGGCGCCCGGGTCGCCGCGCTCTCGCTCGCGGGCGCGCTCCCCGGAGGAGGACCTGCAACGCCCGGTGTGCGGTCTTCGCCGTGGGTCAGACAAAACACTACTTCCTTTCTGGCACACCCACGTGGCACACTCTGCGCCGGTGGCACATGGGGCGCCGTTGGCGCTGAAACGCAGGGCTCGGAGGCAGATGAACATGATGGGTAACGCGCAGTGGAAGGTGCCGGGGCTCGGGTCCCGCAGGGCAGGAGGGCGGGTCGTCGGCGGTTTGACCGCCGCCCTGCTGGGGTGCGCACTGCTCCAGACCGCCCCGGCGCTGGCGCAGGAGGAGGCGGAGGCGGAGGAGGCAGCCGGGCCGCCAGGCGCGGACGGGATGGATGGTCGCAGCCCCGAAGAGCGCGAGCTCGGCGACGGCACCGCCCCTCCGAGCGAAACGGAGCCCGGTTTCAAGGTGACCGATCCCGGCGATATCAAGAGCGAGGCGGAAGACTCACCGATCGAGAAGCCGGGCGAGACGTACTACTTCGTCGGCCTTCGCTACCGCGGCATCGTGGTGCCCAAGTTCATGCAGAACATGTTCGGCGCCGACGGCGGCCGCACCGTCTACGTCGACAACATCGGGCCCGAGGTGGCGATCCGAAAAGACAACTTCGAGTACATCTTCTCGCTGACCTGGGCCGACTACTCCCTCGAGCCGACCCCGTTCAAAGGCTCGAGCGACGAAGAGGACGCCTGGGAGATCATCGAGAGCGAGATCAACATGATCTACTTGAAGGCCGACTTCATGTGGACGCAGCCCATCACGCCGCAGTTCGGCTTCAACTTCGGCATGGGCGCGGGGTTTGGCCTCGTCTTCGGGGACCTCTACCGCACGCAGGCCCATCGCTTGCCGAACGGCGACTACGCCAAGTGCGTCGCGCCGGGCAATCCGAACGGCTTTTACTGCGGCAATGACAACGACCACTACCCCGGGTACACCGAGCCGAGCTGGACCGACGGCGGCTCCAAGCCCATCCTGTTCCCCTGGTTGGCGCTGAACCTGGGGCTGCGCTACAAATTTCACCGCCACTTCGTCGCCCGTCTGGATACCGGCTTCGGCACGAGCGGCTTCTTCTTCGGGTTGGGTGCCGATTACGGCATCTGATGGTCCGTGACCGAGATCGATCTGCCACAGAACCTCGAGGCGCTCTCCTGCTTGGGCAAGGGGGGAGGCGGGGAGGTGTGGGCGGTGCGCGATCGCCGCTCTGGGAAGCAGCTGGCGCTCAAGCTGCTGGCGCCGGACGCCAGCGAACGGGAGATGGCAGCGCTCGTGCGCGAAGCGGTGGCGCTCTCGGGGCTCGAGGGCCTCGGGGTGCCCCGCATCGTGCGCTTCGGGCGCTTGCCCGGCCGGAAACAGCCCTACCTTTTACGAGAGCTGGTCGAAGGGCGCAGCCTGGAGCGGCTGATCGGGCGCGGAGCGGACGTGGAGCGCGCGCTCGATGCCTTGGCTCGCGCCGCGGATCAATTGACGGGACTGCACCGCGCGGGCCTGCTGCACGGTGACGTCAAGCCGGCGAACATCATCGTCGAGCCGAGCGGCCGCGCCACCGTCGTCGATCTGGGGCTCGCGGCGCCTTGGCAAGAAGGCGGGGCGCCCGCGGAAGGGCTCACGCCGCGCTACGCCGCGCCGGAGCTGGTCGCGGGCGGGCCGCTCACGGTACGGGCGGAGGTGTACGCGCTCGGCGTCACGCTGCGCGAGATCGTCGACAAGGCACGGAAGCTCTCGGTCGAGCGGCGTCGCGAGCTCTTGAAGGTGGCGGCGCGCGCCACGTCCGCCAACGGTGAGGATCGCTTTCCCTCCGCCGACGAGTTCGCCAGCGCCCTGCGGCGCGCCGGGCAGCTGCCCGCGCCGGAAGCCGATCTGGAAGCGGCGCCCTTCTGGCCCGTCGTCGGCATCGACGCGACCTCCGCGCGGCTGCTCGAAGCCGTCCGAAAGCTCCCGCCCGGCGCCGTGCTCCGCGTCGCTGGGCCGGCGGGGTCAGGACGCAGCGTGCTGCTCCGGCGCCTGGCGTGGTCGATCGGGATCGCAGGGCAGCCGCTCGCCTGGATCGAAGAGGGGGTCGCGGGCGACGCGCAGGCCGTGCGGGCCGAGCTCGGGCAGCATGCGGGGAGGGCGGGGATCACCGTCCTGGTCGACGACGCGGACTTGCTGGACGCCGAGGGGGCTCGGTCGGTGCTGGCTGCGCTCGAGCAGGGCGCTCGGCTCGTGCTGGTCGGCGGCGATTCGCTCGCCAGCGACGCGCAGCTCTTCGAGGTGCCCCCGCTCGACGCCGGGCATGCGCTCGAGCTCATCCGGCGCGCCGCGCCGTCGCTCACCGACAGCCTGCAGCGCCGCGTGCTCGAACTATCCGCGGGCCGTCCTGGCGAGCTGCGGCGCGTGCTGCAGCTGCTCGCTGGTGAAGCCGTGGCCTCTGCCGCTGACCTGGACGCCGTCATCGGAGCGAGGACGGCCCCGTCGGCCCTGCCGCCCGATCCGCTGGCCCGCGCCAGCGCGTTGCTCGACCGCGGGCGCTACAACGACGCGGCCGCGGCGCTGGCCGAGATCGATGAGGAGACGGGGCCGAGCGCGCTCGCCGTGGGCGTGGCCCGCGCGCGGCTCGAGCTCGGCCAGGGCAACGCGGCAGCCGCGCTCGAGCACCTCACCGCGCTCGAGCCGCTCGCCAAGCGGGGCCGAGCGACCCGCGAGGCACAGGTCTGGCAGCTGTACCTCGGGCGCGCGCGGATCGGCGTCGCCGACTATGTGGCGGCTGCCGAGACCCTGCGCGAGCTCTCCCAACGCCGCGGAGCCGTGGCCGAGGAAGCCGCCGCGTACTACGGGCTCGCGCTGTCGTATGGTGGCCGGCACGAGGAGGCGCAGGCGTCGCTGCTGAAGGCCCGCGACCAGGCGTCCGACGCGCGCGTGCGGGGCATCGCGCTGGCCTGCCTCGGCGTGGCGCTCCAGCGCAGCGAGCACATGGAGGATGCCCGGGAGGCCTACGCCGCTGCCATCGCCGCGGCCGAAGACGCCAGCGACGCCAGCACGCTGGCCACCGTTCAGCTCAACCTGGCGTGTCTGCTCAAGACCAGCGGCGAGATCGCCGCGGCGATCGAGCACTTCGAGGCGGCCGTCGATATGGGACAGCGCTCGGGCCGCGCCTACACGGCGCGCAACGCGCTGCTCAACCTGGCCAACACCGATCTCTATCTCGGGCGGCTCGCGCGGGCGCGGGCCGCCATCGAGCGGCTGGTCGAGCAAGCCGCCGAGCTCCCCCCGGTGGCGCGCGCGCAGCTGCTCGGCCTGCGCGCCGAGCTTGGCGCCCGCTCGGGGCAGCTCGACGAGGCAGAGTCCCTGTACGACGCGTGCGCCGCGGCCTACGACGAGCTCGGGCGTGCGATGGACGCCGCCGAAGCTCGCCTCGAGGCCGGGCTGCTCGGTGTGCGGCGGCCCGACGCGGACCTCGCGCG
>JAEZYZ010000442.1 GCA_023418705.1 Pseudomonadota bacterium
GCGCTGCGCCGGCCGCACGGCGGCGTCCCGGCGGCGCCAGAGCAAGCCGTCGAGCGCGTAGTGCACCCCCTGCGGAACGGCCAGCAGCGGCACGAGCAGCGTGCTCCCGAGCGCCCCCGGCCGGAGCCCCGCGTCGCCGAACAGCCAGTCCCGCTCGTGCCACACCAGCTGATCCCACGCGAGCTCCTCGGCGAACGCCAGCAGCACCAGCACCCCGACGAACGCGAGGAGCCCGCCGCCGACGAGCTGCCCCAGCACCGTCGCGGGCGTTTCGCGCGCGCGCTGCCGCGCGTACGCCCACAACAGCGCCATGTACGGCACGCCGTGGGCGATCACGTTGGTGGCGGTGAAATCGAAGTCGCTGTTGGTGCCGACGATGCCGACGTACCAGAGCAGCGCCGTGGAGCTCACCACGACGATCTTGCCGGCGTGCAGCTCACGCGTCCGGGCGACGAGCTGCAGCTGCCGCACGCCGAACACCGCGAGCGCCGCCAGGTACAGCCCTTCGGCGAGCGGCAGCGCGGGCTGCAACGCCGCGGCGTCGACGAAGTCCCCGGCCAAGAACCAGGCGAAGCGCTTGTGGTCGAGCTCGGCGTGCCAGACCAGCACGGGGTAGAGCGTGGCGGCGTAGACGGCCGCGTCGTCGATCCACTTGTCGAGCCGGGTGCCGTTGCCGGCCCGCGCGCGGTACAGCGCCACCCACCCCACCTGCTGGCGCACGAAATGGAACAGCGCCGCGTAAGCCAGCGCCCGCCAAAAGGCCATCGGCCCCCCCAAGGCGTGCAGGGCGACGCCGGCCGCGTACACCGCCACCGGCAGGCCGGCGTAGCGCAGCGGGTGGCGGCGGAGCTCTTCGCCGTCCAGGTAGGTCCGAAACAGCGTCGCGTAGACGTGCGCGACGTCGACCGCCAGCACGAAGAACAGAAACCCCCACTCGGGAAAGGCCCCCGCCGACCACCCCAGCGCTTGCCCAATGCCCACCGCGACCAGCGCCAGAAGGGCGCTGCCACCGAACACCCCGAGGTCCACCCGCGCCCCCCAAAACCAGGGACCGAAGGAGAGCCTGGGCACCGCGACGGCAAGCGAGCGACCGAGCATGGACACGCGGGAGCGTAGAGCGAGTTTGCCAGGCGCGAAACCTGGCCGAAGGCGCCGCCGCGGCCCGCGGGGGTCGCCCCCACGCACCGGCTCCGCCCGCGGCGCGGCAGGCCTGGACGGTTGGGAGCGCTCGGAGCGCTCGGAGTGCCCCCTCCTCCGCGGAGGGTGGGCGCGGAAACCTCCAATGCTATAAGAACACGCCGGGCGTCGTGCCTGGCGGGGCGACACCATCGCCTGTAGGCTCGCTTCGGGTCCGCTCGCGCCGTCCACGGGTCGCCACGATCGGGCCGAAGCTCGCGGACGGGGTGCACTTTCGAAGCGACCAGCGCATGTTGATGAAAGACGATCATCGGCAGCTGCTCACGGACGCGTACCGCGACCACTCCGATCACGTCCTTCGCGCCTGCCTGAGACTCGCGGGCGGCCATCGGCCGTGGGCGCTCGACCGCACCCACGACGTCTTCCTGCGTCTATACGATCACCTGTCTCGCCGCAGGCTCGACCAGGAGCTCCGCCCCTTTTTGCTATCGCAGGCGCTCGCGGCGTGCGCGGCCGACCTGCGCCGGCGCGAGGGCACCTCCGGGCGGCTCGGGTTCGGTGCCGGGCGCAAACCCGCGCAGGCGGAGCCCGGGAGCTCACTGACGCTCCGTCGCGAGCTCATCCCGCTCGAGGTGGCGCTGGCCCAGCTCCCGGTGCGAGAGCACCTGCTGCTGGCGTTGATGTACCTGGAACGAGAGACCCTCGAAGGCGCCGCGGCAAAGCTCGGCCTGTCGCCGGCCAAGGCGGAGGACCTCGAAGCGCGCGCGGTGGCTCGGCTCCAGGAGGGCGAGTGGAACACCGGACGGGTGAGCCGGCGGCTCGAAGCACCGGACGAAGCGGCGGCGCGCCTCGACGCCGAGGCGCTCGGTCCGAACGAGCGGGCGCTGCTCTGGGAGCGCATCCAGGTTTCGGCCAACGCCCCCCGGCCACGCCGCTCCCGCGCCGCGCTGGTCGGCGCCGGGGCGGCCGCGGTCTGTGCCTGCGCGGCCTTGGGCTACCTGCTGGGGCGGCCCCCCGCGCCGCCCCCGAGCCCCCCGGCCGCTGCTTGCCAGCTCGATGAAGCCCGCGACAGCTTCCACCTGCCGGCGCACTGCCCGCCCGAGCGGGTGCGGGTCGGCAACGACGAATGGACCATCACCCCCGGCAGCAACGTGGAGCGCGCGGCGCACGGGGCCCGCTTGAGAGAAGGGCGCGTGCGGTTTCGCATCGGTCCACGGCTAGGCTCCGTGTTCCGCGTCACGCTCGACGGCGGGCACGAGATCCAGGTCGTGGGCACCGAGTTCGAGGTGGAGCAACGCGGGAAGGCCGGGTCGGTCTCCGTGGCCCAAGGCATCATCGAGTTCGCCTGGGCGGACGGCAGCCGGCAGCGCGTGTTCGCGGGTCAGACGCTGGCCTGGGACGCCGACGAAAAAGCCGCGCCCGCTGCCGGGCCAGCGCCGCCGGCAGCGGCAGCG
>JAEZYZ010000493.1 GCA_023418705.1 Pseudomonadota bacterium
GCCCATGCCCGCGCTGCCGCCCATGCCGGCGCTGCCACCCGGCCCGACGCCGCCGGCACCGGCGCTGCCGCCGGTCCCCCCGGTGCCGACGCCGCGACCGGGCGCGTCGCGGCACGTGCCCGTGGACGGCACACAGTGAGCATCGCCGGAGCCCTGGAGCTCCGAGCACCTGTAGCCGGAGCCGCAGTCGTCATCGTCGTCGCACGAATGCGAACAGAACATCTCGCCGGTTTCGGTTTGAATCAGGCACGGACCGTCGGCGCAGTCCGTCGAGTCCGTACACACCGCGCACAGCGCCCCGCTGGCGTCGCCCGGGACCGCGCCGGTGCCGTCGACCGGCGCGTAGCCGTCGTCCGGCGTGGGATCCAGGCAGTTGCGGCCGCCGAACTGGCCTGGCCCTCCGAAGCCGCCCGGGCGGTCATCGTCTTCATCGCAGATGGGCAGATCTTCCCAGCGCGACATGCCACCTGGTTGGGAGGGGACGAAGCCGCTGCCGCCGCCGCCGGTGTTGCCGCCGAACGAGCCTCCGGTTCCGCCGCCGGGGCCGTTGCCGCCGCTGGCGCCGTTGCCCCCCGAGGCCGCCGAGCCGCCGCTGCCGTTGCCGTTGCCGGTCAGCTGGCTGCCGCCTGCGTCGGCGCCGCACGCTGCCAGCGCCAGGGGCCCCGACGCGAGCAGGGCGAGGCCCGTGAGTTTCGAGGGGTTCATCGGACCTCCACGACGGTCTGGCAACCGAACAAAACCTCAATCTTGCCGGCTGGGTCGGCTTTGACCAGATCGCAGCTGTCGCCGCAGAGGATCACGCTCGTCCCATCGTCGCTGTACATCCAGCCGCTGCTGCAGCTGTCCGGATCGGCGCTCTGGAAGATCTCGTGAGTGGCGCCGTCCCCTGCGATGAACTGCACGTTGACCAGGTTGCGATCGAGCGCGTTGCCCTCGGGGGGCTCGGGCACCGGGTACTCGCAGCTCAGCGTGGCACCGACGATGTCCTTCAGCGCCTGTTTCAGCGCCGCGGCGAAGTCGGGCTCCTGCGTCATGTCGAAGTGACAGTAGCGGGGACCGTCGCTCGAGCAGTCGGCCCGCGCCGTTCTGCCCGCCTCCGCCATGCGGGACAGATCTTGCACCGCGGTCTCGCTGCCGGGCGAGCCGACGACGAAGGTGCGCACCGACGGCACGTCGGCCGAGCCGCGCGCCGCCTTCTGCGCCTCCAGGATCATGGGTTCGTTGTCGACGGCGATGCTGCCGACGCCCGAGCACTGCAAGCCCCAGGTCGGGGCTCCGTCGGTGATGAGCAGCAAATAGCGGCGGCTTGGCAGCGAGCTCTCCCGAAGGTGGTTCAAGCCGAACTGGTAGGCCATGTGCGTCGGCGTCCCGCCGTTGGGGCCGGCCTCCGCGAAGATCTCCTCGAGCGCGCTGCGCTGCGCCGAGCCCGACGAGCCGAGCTCGGCGATCGGCACGCCCACGTCGGGCTCGTAGCACGTGGAGCTCTGGATGCTGACGCGCGGGTAGAAGGTCGCGCCGAGCGCGGTCGTCGCGGGCATCTCGCTGATCGCCTCCAGCACCGCCTCGCGCGTGACCTCCCACTTGGAGCGGTCCGTGCCCGGCGCTTGCTCTCCCATCGACAGGCTGGTGTCCACGACCAGCTCGAGCTGGACGGGCAGCGACTCCGCCTCGGCCGTCACGCCGGAGCAGCTCTCGAAGGCGCCGCCGTCCGCGGTCATGCCCGTACCGCTGCCGCCGCTGTTGCCGAGGCCGCCGCCGGCGCCCGGAGTCAGCGATCCCCCGGTGCCGCTGGCGCTGCTTCCGCCGCTCGCCATGCCGCTCCCGCCGGCCCCAGAGCTCGGCGCTGCCCCGGTGCCAGAACTCAGTGTCCCGCCGGTGGCCCCGCCGCCCAGGGTGCTCCCGCCATCCTCGTCGTCGGAGCTGCACGCTAGTGCGGCAGGCATCAACAACGCGGCTCCCACAAAAATTCGCGATACGGACATCACGGCGACCTGCCCTCCTGACCGACAATAGACGCTTAACTGTGCGTTTGCTTTAACTGCCAGTGTGCGAGTGTCGCTTTCGCTCCCAGGCGGCTCAGCGCGATCAGTTTTATTCAGTCGAGGATCTTTGTGCTCGTGAGCGAACGGTGGCGCGGATTCTCAGCTCGTCGATGGGCTCCGTGCGTTGGGGTCGGCGTCTCCCCGTGGGGTGACAACTCTGCCTCTTCTGCGCCCGCTCACCCCGTGAGGCGCCTGCGTCGATGCGCCAGGGCGAGCCCCAGCAAGGCCGCCAAAAACCCGGCGGCCGGGGCGTTGCCGGAGTGCTCGCCGGGCGTTCGGCAGCCGCAAGACCCGGTGACCACTCCGTTCTTCGGCGGACCGTCGCCGCTGCTCCCAGTCGATGGTCCCAAGCCCGCGCTCGCTCCCCCGGTCGGCTCCGGCGCGGTCGTGACGCCGCCGCCTCCCGAGCTGGGCGCGCCGCCGCTGCCGCCGGCGGCGCCACCCCCAGTCTGCGAGCTGCCGCCGGTGCTGCTGCCGCCGGTCGCCGCGCTGCCCCCGCTGCCAGAGCTCGAATCGAAGAGCGCAAACTGTACCGTGGCCGACTCCCCCTGGGCGCCGTTGGCCTCCGCTTCGGAATAAGGCGTCGCCGTAACGGTGTGGCTGCCGAGCCCGAGGGTCCAGGGTTGATAGTCGCCGGCCACGTCGCCGGTGAGCGAGTAGGGCGCGGTGTTGTCGGCGGTCGGCAGCGCGCCGTCGAGGTTGAAGGTGACGCTGCCCACCGTCGGCGGATCGGTGTCGGCGCGTAGCGATAGCTCTAGCGGCAGCGTCGCCAGGTCGAGCGCTTCACCGCTGGTGATCTCGAACAGGGGCTCATCGAGCTCGGCGTCGATGAGCGTGAACGACACCACGCGCGGAGACCCGGGGTTGCCACCGCCGCTGCCTCCGGAGCCACCGCCCGTCCCGCCTGAGCCGCCCATGCCGCCCATGCCGCCCGAGCCGCCGCCGCCACCGCTACCGCCCGTTCCCCCCATTCCCCCCGTGCCGGTGTCACCACCGCAGTTGATCGGGCCGGGGGCGGTGATCACCGTCCCGTCCAAACAGGTGGGCGCACCTTCACCGCCTTCGATGTCGACCTGCACCGTGGCCGACTCCTGGCTGATGGCCTGGATCGAGAAGGTCACGCCCCCAGCGGGATCGGTGTACGACTCGCCTTGACCGAGCCCTTGGAGATTGCGCTCCTGCGTGTCCATGTCCAGGATCCAGGTGTGACGGCCGCGCTGGGAGCGCGTGCGGTAGTCCTCCGCCACGCGCACCAGCACCGTCGGCGTCCCCTGCAGCGAGGCATCGAAGCCGCGGTTGGTGCGCAGCTCGAGGTAGTAAAAGGCCAGATCCTCCACGGTGTCCTGACCGCCGCCGCCTGCGCGTGAGAACGGTCGCACCTTGGGCATGGGGATCTGCAGCACCTGGATGCCGTCGCACGCCGTTTCGAGCGGCAGCAGCGTGAAGGTACCGCTCGAGTTGACGCGCACGCTGTTGCAGCCGGACAGCCACCCCTGATACACCTTCTGCCAGGCGTTCATGTGGAAGCAGCCGCGCCCCATCGGGTCATAGCGATCGCCGTACTCGTCGTGCTCGCAGCTGTTGTCCGGGTCGTCGGCAAACGGCGTCGAGCCGCACGCCATCGACGACGAGTGCATCATCCCGAAGTTGTGGCCAGGTTCCTGGACGAGCACGACGCAGCTCGACGAGCCGTTGTACCAGGTGTTCTCTTGTGGGCGATCGGGCGCTCCGGACTCTGCCAACCCCGACCAGCTGCAAGCGTTGGTGCGGGAGCCCATGTACCAGAGGTAGTGATCGTGATCGCCCGGGATCTGACCGCGCAAGGTTTCGGTCATGCCGCGCGTGTCGCACCCCTGCATGTTGTATGACAGGGGACCGAAGACATCGCCGACGATGTCTTGCATGCCATAGGACGCCTCCAGGTAGTACTGCTTCACGGAGTCGTCCCCCGCGGCCGTCCCGAACATGCGCTGCCGTGCGTCGTCCGCGCTGATGTTGACGCCGCCGCCGATGTCGACCAGCACGAAGGCGAACGACCGCGGCGGGAAGGCCGGGGCTCCGATCAGCTCCTGTCCTAGCTGCGCGATCTCGTCGCGCACGAGCCGGTAGTCGTCGACGCGCAGGCCGTCCTCGTCCCGACTGCCCCACACCTCGAGCGATACGCCTGGGGCGAGGTCGGGATCCGTAGCGAAATGGAGGTGCAGCTCGGCTTCACCGGAGCGTAGGAAATATTCAGTTTTGCTGTGATCTTGAAAATCCAGCACATGAACGACCAGCGTCCCGCTGTAGTGCTGACCCTGGCCGGGTTGATCCGAGGGTTGCTCGTCGTCCGCGTCGAGCGTGTCGCTCGAACAGCCAGCCTGCGCGAGGCAACCGAGGAGCAGCAGCACGGCAGAGTGCCGGGGACGGCCGGCGCGAGAGTTCATCATCATTTTTCCCACTTCAGTGACGCCGCCAACGACACCTCTCGCATCCCCCGAAAGTATCCCGGTGAACGCGCTGCGGCTCAGGCACGCAATAACACTTGGGTTGAATATTTGAAGTTTTGGCCGACCTTTGACGTGAACGACTCACCCGAGATCGCGCCCACGTCACCTACATAGCTCAACGTTCGAGCCGCTTCGAAATCAGCAGAAAGGATTACCGCTCGCCCCGCTGCGGCAATCCTGCGCTCTTCTGTCCTCCCCGTGAACAGGAGCGGTCGCCGCCGTCACTTTCTGACGCCGAACCAGGCCTGTTCCAGAAGGCGCTGTAAACCCCGCTCGCGAAAGCGCGGCTCGGCGTCGATGATATCTTCGCTGGCGAGGCACTCGAGCTCGAAGTGGGGGGCGAACAAGCGTCGCACCTCGGCCTCGCTGACGCTGAAGGGAGGGCCGTTCATCGCGGATGCATCATAGCTAAGGGTGACTAAGAGCAGCCGCGCTTCGGGCGCGATCAGATCGAGCAGCGTCTGCAGGTAGCGCTCGCGCTGGGACGGCGGCACGGCGACCAGCGCCGCTCGATCGTAGACGGCGGCGAACGGGGATGGAGCGAGCCTTGGCAGCTCGTAGAAGTCGCCCACCAAGATCTCGATCGAATCGCTGGCCAGTCTCTCGAAGCCTTCGAGCTGGGTTCGAGACGCGGCCAGCTCGTTTTCGCGAAAGAAGGCCTCGGCGGCCTGGCGCACGAGCTCGACGCCGGTGACCTGAAAGCCGTGCCTACCGAGCCAGATCAGATCGGTGCTCTTCCCACACAGCGGCACGAGCACCCGCGGCGCGTCGCCGGACTTCAGGCGGTCACCGAATTTTCGAAGCAGGCGGTTCGGCTCGGGCTGGTGAAAGCCGATCTGATTTTTTTGCCAGGATTGCCGCCAAAATTCCGGGTCCATGAGCGAACGGTGCGCGCGTCCCGCCTGGCCCGCAAGCGTTCCATCACGGGGGGACGATGGGGCGCTGTTCGAAAGAGGGGCTGGGCGCGTCCGCACCGGGCGTTTCTGGTGCTGCCTCGGGTTCGGCGGGGACCCCGTCGCCGGCGGCATCGGCGTTGGCCGGGGTCTGGGCGGGGGACGCTGCGGCCGGCTCCGACCGTTCCCGTTCAGGGGGCGGTCCCGGGTGGCGAGGGGGCTCCCCGATGCCCTCGTGGGGTGTCACGACACAAGCGCCGCAGATGGCGCTCGAGACCAGCACGGCGAGGATGCGTGAACGGCTCATTCGGTGCGCTTGATGACGTGGAAGCCGAACGGTGTCTCGACGACTCCGGAGATCTGCCCGGGTTCGAGCGCGAACGCCGCGTCCGAAAACGGTTTGACCATGGACTGTCGGGTGAAACGGCCCAGCCGCCCGCCGCGCGCGCCGGCGCCGGGCTCGTCGGAGTATTCGCTGACGAGCTTTTCGAACGGGTCGCCCTTGCGCGCGCGCGCCAGCGCCTCCTCGGCCCGCTTGCGCGCCTCTTCCTTGCTGCGGGTGACGGTCGCGGGGGCCCGGCGTGAGCCCTTGTACATCACGAGCAGATGGCTGGCCGCGATCGTCTCCCTTCGTGGATCGGCCGCCGCGGCGGTAGGGGCAGGGGCGGTCGATGGGGGCGCCGTCGTCACGGGAACGTCCGCTGCGGTGGGACCGCCGGCCTTCTTGCCCCCGAAGACGCCGAGGGCGCCGAGGATGCCGACGAGCAGCAACCCTCCCAAGACCGCCCAGGGAGCCCAGTCCGGGACCCAGTCGCCGGTCGCTGGCGGTGATGCGCGCCCGGACGGGGGAACGCTGTCGTCAAGATCCTCTTCGTCGTCTTCGCCCTCGCCGTCGTCCTCGTCCTCGCGGGACGACGGCTCGTCGATGCGTTCCGCGGCACGCTCGGCCACCACGGCGCCGCTATCCGGTGCGGCCGCGGTGTCGCCCGCCCGCACGGCGTCGAGCGCCCGATCGGCTCGATCCGGGTCGTTCTCCGGCTTGGCGTCGGGAGGTTTCGACTCTTTGCGGTGGGTCGTGCCGCCGGGTTCGCTGGAGGGACTCTCCCCCGTGCCCGAGGTCGGATCGTCGCGGCTGTCGTCCTTGTCACTCATGGGCTCACCCTCCTTGAAGCTCTCAGGCGATCTCCGCCCAGGCGTTGGTGATCACCGGATCGGTCCGCCCCGCTGCGAGCATCCGCAGCCCGAAGCGCCCGTCGTCGAGCTGGACGGCTTCGGTCCGGAGCAAGTCGCCCGGCCAGACGGGCTTTCGAAACTGCGCGCTCAGCGCCTTGAGTCGGCTGGCGTCGCCCCCGCACGCGGCGTGGATGACGGCCCGCGCGAGGAAGCCATAGGTGCACAGGCCGTGGAGGATCGGGCCCTGTGTGAAACCCACCCGGGCCGCGACCTCGGGGTCGGCGTGCAGGGGGTTGTGGTCGCCCGACAGCCGGTACAAAAGCGCCTGTTCGGGGGACGTCAGCTCTTCGAACGTCCAGGCCGGCGCCGCGTCGCCGAAACGAATGGTCTCGGGCTTCGGGGGAGCGCCCCCCCCGAAGCCGCCCGCGTTGCGGACGATCATCGTGCACTCGGTCTCGCAGCAGGGCTCGCCATTCGCCTCCGTCTGGGTCGTCAGCACGATTTGAGCGAGGCGCTTCAGGTCGTAGATGGCCGCGATGCGCCCGACGGTGCGCAAAGTGCCGGAGGGAGGGATGGGGCGCAGCACCCGAACGGTCTGGCTATTGTGCAAAATATCCGCCAGCGAGGCGCGCGTCTTCTCGAGCAGCGCCCACATGACCGGGTACGTGGGCACGACGGCGAAGGTGGGAAACACCTTGGGGCCGCGCGCTTCGTAGAGATAGTCGAGCTCGTTCTTCTTGGCGCCGATACCCAACGCATAGAGCACGACCGTCTTGAAGTCGTAGCTGAATGGGTGAGGCTCGGTCGCGAAGCCGACGCTGCCCAAATCCAAACTCATCGAGGCTCTCCTTGGCGGCCACCGTTACTGGCCACGCCCTGCTGCGTCAAGGCAAGTGGGTGTAGGATTGGGCCAACTCGATGGATATCGAAGCCGTCGTGTCGTGGCTGGGCGCGCTGCTTGGTATGGCAGACATCCAGGCGCGCGCCTTCGTCCTCTGCTTCGCGCGGGTGCTGCCCGCCATGCTGTTGGTCCCGGCCTTCGGCCTGCGAGCGCTGCCGGGGCCCGCGCGGCTGGCGTTGGGGCTGTCGCTGGCCGCTTCGATCGCACCCGCGGCGATCCCGTCCCCGGCGACGACCGGAGCGCTCGGTCTTCAGATCGCGGCCGAGCTGTTCAAAGGCTTGCCGATCGCGCTGACGGCCGCGACGGCGCTGTGGGTGGCGACGATGGTCGGCGGCGTCATCGACGATCTGCGCACGGCGGACGCCGAGATCTTCATGCCCCACGTAGAAGCCGGGGCAACCCCGATGGGCGCGTTGTTCTCGATGCTCGCCGCGCTGGCCTTCCTGCGGAGCGGCGGCCCGTCGCGCATCGCCAGCGCGCTCAGCGTGCCGGATCTGATGCCGCTCGAGCCGTTCACGCGCGCGGCCGGTAACCTGGCGGGCGGCATTCAGATCGCGGTGGCGATCGCGGCCCCGGTGGTCGTGGTCAAGATCGTGATCGAGCTCGCGCTCGCCCTGGTGTCGCGAGCGGCGCGCCCCATGGCCGTCGACGCGGCCGCTCAGACGCTCCGGAGCTTGTTGCTGCTGGGGCTCACCGCGGTCTTGCTGGAGCGCGTGCTGTGGGGCGTGATCGAGCTGTCGACGCGCGTGCCCTGAGCCCTGGCGTCAGAGGGCGATGCGGTAGGCGATCGTGATGACGAGCGCGAACATGCTGTTGCGGCCCGAGAGGGACGCTTCGTCTCCGAACACGTCCCGCTCCGGCTCCTGTGGGAAAAACCAATTGCCGAAGCGCAGGTTGCCGCCGACCGACCAGGCCGGCGCGAAGCGGTAGGCGGTGCCCGCGGCGACCCCCACGGCGTAGCCTTCGGTGCGGATGGTCACGCCGCGGGGACCGACGAACGCCCGATCGCTGAGCTGGCTCGCGGTGGAGAAGTGATCGCTCAAGACGACCAGCCCTCCGGTGACCCCAAGCCACGCCTCGAAGCTGGTATTGACCAGCGGGTAGTAGCGCGCGATGCCTTCGACGCCGAAGTAGCTGCGCTCGTGATCGCGTTCGACGCCGGGCGGATCGTTGCGGGGCGCGTCGGTGGTCGGGATGAGGCCGAGGGTGATGCCCGCCCCGAAGGCGAGCGCTGGGCTCGCACGAAACAGCTGCCACACCTCGACGGCCGGGCTCGAGTCACCCTCAGAGCAGGAATCTTCGCTGCGCTTGGCGCACACCTGCGCGCCCGGCAGCGTCAACCAGCCGAGCCCGATCTCGGCCATCCCGTGGGGACGGAGCAGGAAGTTGCGGGTGCTCGCGTCCTCTGCCAGGTAGTCCTCCGCGCCGAGCGCCGGCGGCGCGATCGCCAACAGGACGAGCAGTCCCGACGCAGGGAGCAGGCGGCGGCTCATGGGGAAGGTGCTTGCGCCGCGGAGCAGGTGCGGTGCGGCTCGATGTTAACGCCGATGCCGAGCTGCCGCACGACCTGGCTGAGCGCCGCGCCGAGCTCGAGCGCGTCGCGGTGGCGGTGCTCGGGTGATTTCTGCAGATTCCGAGCGACCAGCTCGGCGAGCTCCGGGGGCGTGTCGGCGGCGGCTGGCACGCGCCGCACGTCGGGGGGGGCTTCATGGGTGATCTTGATGAGCAACGCCACGAGCTGGTCGGCTTGGAACGGCAGCACGCCGGTCAGGCACTCGAACAGCACGGTGGCGAGCGCGTAGACGTCGGCAGCGGGCCCCACGCTGTTGCCGAGCGCTCCTTCGGGCGAGAGGTAGCGGGCCGTTCCGAGCACGGCGCCGGGCCGCGTGGCGAACGAAGCCTCCGGGGAGGTGACGCGGGCGAGGCCGAAGTCGAGCACCTTCACGTGTTCGCCGGCCGCACACCGGGTCAGCATGATGTTCTCCGGCTTGAGGTCGCGATGCACGATCCCGTGACGGTGCGCCGCGCCGACCGCCTCGCACGTCTGCAGCAGCAGGTCGACCGCGCGCGCCCGCTCGAGCCGGCCACCGCCCGCCGAGAGCGCGCTCCGCAGCGAGATGCCGTCGAGCAGCTCCATGACCTGGAAGACGTCGCGGGTCGCGCTGTCGCTCCGGTCGAGCGGGTCCGTGCCGAGCAGACGCACGACGTGTGGGTTCGACAGGCGGGCCACGACCTGGCTCTCGCGCTGGAAGCGCGACAGGGCGTCGTGATCATCGCGCAAGTCGGCGTGCAGCAGCTTGACGGCGACCTTCGTGTTCGTGGCTTCGTCGAGCGCACGGTAGACGCGCCCCATCGCGCCGAGCCCGATCAGCTGCTCGAGGCGGTAGCGATCGGCGAGCAACGATCCGAGATGAGGATCCAAACCCGCGTCGCGGGCATCGCCGAGCGGCGCCCCGTCGACGGGACAAAAGCGCACATCGGCTGCTTGATACTGCCTGTGGCAGTGGCTGCAGACGCGCGGGCCCATTCGCTAGACGCTAAGCTTTCGGCGTCGGATCTGGGAACGAGAATCGCCGGGCGAGCGATCGCGCCACTTTCGCCTGCGACTCGGGTCCACGTCCGCCTTCGCGCGGCCGAACGGGCCCTCCGGCCGCCGAACCAAACGCCCGGAGAGCGGGGCCGAATCGGCGTGAGTCCGGCTCCGGGGAGGTGCTAGGCTCGCGCCCCGTGTCCCCGTTCATCGACGTCAAGTAGCGCCTCGCCTCCATGAGTGACGAATCCCATCGGCCCGGCAGCTCCGAGGCACCGGCGGCCGCGAGCCTGCAGTCGGAGCGCAGCGATTTCGGCTATCGCGTCAAGCTGCCTGCGTTCGAGGGCCCGCTCGACCTCTTGCTCCACCTGATCCAGCAGCACGAGCTGGACATCATGGACATCCCGATCGCGTTCGTGACCGAGAAGTACGTCGAGTACATCGGCTTGATGCAGGAGGTGAACATCGATGTCGCGAGCGAGTACCTGGTGATGGCAGCGACGCTGGCGCACATCAAATCGAAGATGCTGTTGCCCAGCGTGCCGGCGGATCAGGAGGAAGGGGAAGGGGAGGCCGAGCTCGATCCGCGCTCGGAGCTCGTGCGGCGGCTGCTCGAGTACCAGAAGTACAAGCAGGCCGCCGATCAGCTCGGGTCCCGCTCGATTTTCGGGCGTGATGTGTTCGCGCGTGGAGCGGCGGGGCCGACCGTCGAAGGGCCGGCGCCGCTGGCAGAGGTGGGCCTGTTCAAGCTGCTGGATGCGTTCCGTGGCGTGCTCGATCGCGCCAAGACGACGATCGAGCACGAGATCGACGTCGAGCGCTTTTCCATCACCGATCGCATCAACGAGCTTGCCGACGTGCTGCGGCAGCGGCAGCGGGTCCGCTTCGAGGAGCTGTTCGAGGGGCAGCACACCCGGATGGACCTCATCATCACGTTCTTGGCGCTGCTCGAGATGACCCGCCTCCGCATGACGCGGCTGTTTCAGCCCGCGCCGCTCGATCCGATCGAGGTCGAGCTGGCGGTGACGGAGGAAGAGGTGGAGGGTCTCGCCCAGGCGGCGGCCGCGGAGGTCTCGGTGTTTGGCCCGGGTGGCACGCCGGAGGCGACCGCCGAGCCGCCGGCCACCGTCGATGTCCCGATGCAGCCGACCGCCGACGCCGCCGAGAGCCCGGATGCTTCCGAGGCGTCGAGCACCAGTGAGGCCAGGTCGGCCGATGAGACGCTCGAGGCCAGTGTCGTTGTCGGCCCTGATTCGGTCGAGTCCCCCGACACCGCCGCGCTCCAACCCGCGAAGCCGCTTGACGGCGCCGAAGTTTCGCGATTGGAAGCGCCAGAAGGCAGCGCGGGCATGCCCGCAGCTGCCGACGGTCCCGCCGGGGAAGACGAGAAGTTTGATTGATGGCCAGCAAGAAAAGCCCGAAGAAGGCCGCCGCCGAGCTAGCTCGCAGACGAGGTGAGGAGACCGCCGCCGAACCCGTGAAGAAGCGGGCGCGGGCCAAGGCCTCCCCGAAGGGACGCGCCAAGCCAGCCAAGGCGGACGCCGTGGAACCTGTCCGCGGGAAGGCCGCGCCAGCCAAAGCAGGCAAGGCGAGCTCGACGAGGCTGACCAAGGCTGACGCGCGCGGCAAGGCGCCGTCGCCGCGACGGACGGAGCGGGGGCGCGCCACGAAGACCACAGGGGCGACCGACCGCGCGTCGAAGAAGGCAACCGCGGAGCCGGCGAAGACGCAGGCCGCCGCGCGCGAGCGGGCGGCGAAAGGCTCGCCGAAGCCGGCAGAGACGCCGGCCGCGCGCGGGCGAGCGAAGAAGGCCTCGTCGAAACCAGCAGCGGCGCCGGCCGCGGGTGGGCGGGCGAAGAGAGCGTCGCCGGAGGCGGCAGGGA
>JAEZYZ010000078.1 GCA_023418705.1 Pseudomonadota bacterium
CCGCTGCCTCCGGTGGCCGGTGGTGTGCCGCCGCTGCCCGCAGGCGCGCCCGCAGCGCCCGCGTCGCCGCCGCCGCCGCTGCGCCGGAGCGCGATGTCGGCGCACTGGAAGTAGTACTCGTCATCCATGTTGTTGCCGAGCTTGTCGTACATGAACTGGATGACCTGCAGCGTGCAGGTTTCACACTCGACATCCGGGAGCGTCACTTGCGCCGAGTACGTCTCCAGGTTCGGCTCCTCGTAGACGTAAGCGAGCACGACCCCGCCGACGGGGTTTTCGGCCTCGGGATCGTCACCCTGCCGGACCACGTCATCCATGTTCTGGCGGATCGGGAAATCGTCGTCGCCGTCCACGTCGAAGGCGATGCGGTAGTAGCTCGGGTGGTCGAGGTACTCGGTCCACTCGACCGTGATCGTCGCGCCGGGCTCGAACACCGTGACCTGATCGGTGCGCCCGTTTGCCGACTGCCCGCACGGGCCGGACTTGAGCTGAAAACCACCGGCGGTGCCGCTCAAGCGAGGAGGCGGCGCGGTGAGATCCAGATGTGCGGAGCTGGTCGCGGCTCCGAAGGTGAGAGAAAGCCCCAGCGCCGTCGCAGCGCGTTTCGAGATACCCCGCATGGCCATGGCGACAGTGTAGTCCGATGGATCACGGCCGAGCCAGCGCTCGGTGGACCTCGTTGGACGAATGAATTCGGGCGAAGCTGCAGGCAGGTGGCGCGAGCGGAAGATGCTCCCGTCGGCGAGAAAAATGGCCCCGACGACACCCGCTGGCGACGGGCGGTGCGGTGGCATCCGCGTGCCTCCCGACCCTGGTGCGCGCGCAGGCTGCCGCCGCTGGATCGGGGACGCGTCGTCGAGCGAAGCCCATGGCCGCCACCAGGCTCGGCGACTTTTCGTTGCCGGATGAATGGGCGCAACGGTGCGCGCGGGTGCGACGCTCGCACCGCTCGGTGCTCCTGGTCGTACCCGGCCGCGCGTCGTCTATGATCGCGGCTGTCGATGCACTCAGCTCGGAACGCCGCTCGTCACCATTGCGGGTGAGGCTTCAATCGTGCTCCGAGGCTGCAACCTTCGACCCTCGCTGACGAACCATGCTGCGATCGAGTCGATCGCGGTTCGTTGACGTGAGCCATGACGTGAATGCGTTTCGCGATCGCTTCGATCGCATGTGTGAATTGCAAGATATGTGATCACGATCTCGCATAAAACTGCGGTAATTACTGCGAGATCCGGTGATTCGATCTTGGACCTCGTGAGGCCTCTCGTTATCTTGAGGGAAGTTGGGAGGTATCATGAGAAAACTGGTTTCGTCGTTCGTTGGTGTGTTGGCCATTGCAGCATCTGGGTGCAGCGCTCACGAGGGGTTCGAAGAGCCTTACGTGGACAGCGCCCAGCAGGAGATCAACCGCGGTGATCTCGGCGGCCCCGATCAGGTGATGGCGCTCCTTATCACCATGATGGTCGACTTCGGCAATGGTCCCGAACCCGCGTTGAACATCTGCTCCGGGACGCTCTACGCCGAGAAGACGCTGGTGACGGCCGCCCATTGCTTCGACGGCGGCGAAATTCTCGATATTACGGCGTACTGGGGCGACAACGTCCTGGTCGAGGCGAACATGGAGACGTTCATCCCGGTGATTGCCTGGGAGCAGCACCCGGATTGGAACCCCGAGACGCTGGAGGCGGACATCGCCACCGCCACCTTGCTCTCCGATCCGCCGTTCGAGCCGATGGCGCTCGGGATCGCGCCGGTGCCGCGCGGCCACGTCGGCAAGGAGGTGACCATCGTGGGCTACGGCTACAACCCGTCCGGCGCCGCGACGGAGGAGTGGGGCGGCTCTCCGATGATCAAGCGCACCGGCAAGACCAAGTACCTCGGTGACCCCGACGTCCATCCGCTCCCGACCGAGCCGCACCCGAGCCTGTCCGACCGGCGCATCCGCAAGGCGCTCATGGAGCTCGAGAGCGAAGCGCCGAAGGCCGCCGCTTGCTTCGGCGACTCTGGTGGTCCTGCGATCATGAAAGTCGGCAAGCACGAGGTCATCGTCGGGATCTCGCACTACGGCGACTCGGCGTGCGAGGAATACTCCTACTACACGCGGGTGAAGCCGTACCTCTCGTTCCTGAGCCCCGGCGAAGACGACGACGGGTGCAAGGGCAAGGGCAAGCACAAGCACCACCACCACGATCGCCATCACCACCACGGCCACGGTCATGACCACGGCCACAAGGGCAAGGGCAAGAAGAAGCACTGAGTCGTCGCTTCCCTCCCAACTGAAGAGAGAGCCGCCCCTCACCGGGCGGCTTTTTCTTTGTCCGCGCCGGTGCGCGAGGCTTTCGAGTCGGCGGCGCTCGGCCGAGCAACGCGCCCCGTGGGTGCTTCAGGACGGGGCGGCGAGCGCGGCGAGCTCGGTCTCCGCCGCCTCCCACTCGGCGAGCAACCCTTCGAGGCGCTTGTCCAGCTCGCTCTGCCGGGCCGCCAGATCCCGCAGCTCTTCGGGGGTCGAGCGCTCGAAGAAGTCGGGCTCGGCGTAGCGCTGCTCGATCTCCCCCTTTTCGGCTTCGGCCGCTTCGATGGCCGCCATCAGCTCGTCGCGGCGGCGGGTCAAGCCGCGCTCGCGGCTTTGACGCTGCCTGCGCTCCTGCTTGGCGGCGGCGTGGTCTGCCTTCGAAGCGGAGACCTTCTTGTCCTGCTTCGCCTTCAAGGCCACCGCCTCACTGTCGAGGTGGTCCACCCCGTCGCGCGTGAGGTACTCGTCGTAGGTCCCGGCGAAGTCGTGCAGGCCGTCGCTCCGAAGCTCGATCACGCGGGTGGCGATCTCCGACACGAAGTGGCGGTCGTGCGACACGAACAGCAGCGTCCCGTCGTAGCTCAAGAGCGCGGCCGTCAGCGCCTCGATGCTCTCGAGGTCGAGGTGGTTGGTGGGCTCGTCGAGGATCAGCACGTTCGGGCGCTCCACCATCAGCCGCGCGAACACCACCCGGGCGGCTTCACCGCCCGACAGCGTCGACACGGATTTTTCGACCTCGTCCCCGCTGAGCAGCATGCGGCCGAGCTGCCCGCGCACATAGCTCGTGCCTTCGCCCGGGCACGCCTCCCAGACGAAGCTGAGCGGCGTGAGCGCCGGGCTGCCGAGCAGCTCCCGATGATCCTGAGCGAAATAGCCGAGCGAGGTCTCGTAGCCCCACTCGTACTTGCCCGCGTCGAGCTCGAGTCGGCCGGTGAGGATCTTGAGCAGCGTCGACTTGCCGATGCCGTTGGCGCCGATGATCGCGACGCGCTCCCCGCGCCGGATCGTGAACGACACGTCGGCCAAGACGCGGTGCTCGCCATACGCCTTGGCGAGCCCTTCCACCTCGAGGACGTCGCGACCGCTCGGCCGCGTCTGCTCGAATTTGAACCGAGGGTAGGCGCGGCTCGTGCGCGGCAGCTCCTCGATCTCGATCTTCTCGATTTGCTTGAGGCGGCTCTGCGCCTGGCGCGCCTTGGTGGCCTTGGCCCGGAAGCGCTCCACGAACGCCCGCTTCTCCGCGACGATCTTCTCGGCGCGTTCGATCTCCGCCTCTTTGCGCTCGCGCGTCGCCTGCTTCTGATCCAAAAACCGGGTGTAGTTGCCGGGATAGTCGATGACGGTGCCGTAATCCACGTCGAGGATCCGGGTCGCCACACGATCGAGGAACCGCCGATCGTGTGAGATGATGACCGCGCACCCTTCGTAGCTTTGCAAGAAGCCCTCGAGCCAGCGGATCGACAAGATGTCCAGGTGGTTGGTGGGCTCGTCGAGCAAGAGCGCGTCGGGCCGGCCCACGAGGACTTGGGCGAGCAGCACGCGCAGCTTGAAGCCGCCCGACAGCGTACCGAGCGGCTGATCGATGGATCCGCTGGGGATGCCGAGCCCGACCAGGATCTCGCGCGTGCGCGACTCGAGCGTGTAGCCGTCGTTTCGGGCGATGAGCTCGTCGAGCTCCACCAAGCGGTCGGCGTCTGGCGCGGCGCCGTGGCTCAGCGCCTCCTGCTCGCGGATCGCGCCGTAGACCTCGGCGTCGCCCCGCATGGCGACGTCGAGGATGCGATCGGCGTCGGCCAGGAACTGATCCTGACGGAGCACGCCGAGCCGCAGCTTCTTGGCATAGCTGACGGTCCCACCTTCGGCCGGCTCCTCCTGGGCCAGGATCTTGAGCAGCGTCGTCTTGCCGCTGCCGTTGGCGCCGACCAGACCATAGCGCTGCCCTGGGTTGAGCTGAAGGCCGACGTCCTCGAACAGCGTCTTGGCGCCAAAGTGCTTGCTGAGCCCGGACAAGGTGATCATCTGACGAGTCTCTTCAGAATGTCGCCGGTTGCCGCCGCGGGGGGAGGGGCCCGCCGATCAACTGGCCGACGGCTTGCTACGACCTGGGCGCGCGCCTGGCAAGCTCCGGGCGTGCGCGCTGGGGCTGCCCGTTCGCTCAAGGACCGAAGGCCCAGCTCAACCCGAGGACCACCGCGGCCAGGAGCAGGATCGGGCCGAAGATCCAGCCGAGCACACGCCACCAGCCAGCACTGAGGCCGCGGCCGCCTTTCGCGCAGCGCGCGCAAATCGCCCAGACGTTCACGCCACCTTCGGTGAGCACGCAGCAGTCGCCGCACTGCGGGGCGTGGCAGCGCGCGCAGGGGCCGACGGCGAGCGCCCCGCAGCCGCTGCAGCGGGCTTCGCCGCCGCCGCCGTCGTGATGGGAGATCAGGTCCACGCCACCGCTGCCCCGGATTTGGGCTCGCAGATCAAACCGTTCACTGCCAGCAACACCGGGGGCCGAAATTATTAACGATCGCTCCTGCGCAGGCAATCCCGGAGCTATTGCGCTACATACCCGGGCAGCCCCCCGCATGACCGCACCCATCGAAAAGCCGGCTTCCTCGAGCACCAGCGCCGCGGTTTCAGAGCTCGAACGGGAGCTCTCGAAGCTGCAGCGCCGCCGCCGAGTCCGCTGGGTCCTGGTGATCGCGCTCGCCGGGCTCGCCGCGTTTTTGGCCTTCGGCTACGAGCGCCTGGCGCCCGCGGAGCCGCCGGCCAGCTACGAGCTCGCGCCGCTCGAACGCCGCGACATCGTCGAGCGGGTGCAGTCGACCGGCACCGTGAAGCCGCTGACGGAGGTCCAGGTCGGCGCGCAGGTGTCCGGGCGCGTGGTGAAGGTGCACGCCGACTTCAACTCCGAGGTCAAGCAGGGGGACCTGCTGGCCGAGATCGACCCCCAGCTGTTCGGCGCCCAGGTGAGCCAGTCGAGCGCGCAGCTCGAGGCGGCTCGGGCCAGCGTCAAACGGGCGGAGGCGCGGCTGCAGACCGTGGAGGTGAACCGCGCCCGCGTGCGGGAGCTCGCTCGCGAGAACATCTCGACCCAGGCCGAGATCGATCAGGCGGAGGGGGAGTACGAGGTGGCGCGCGCCGACCTGGAGGCCGCCAAAGCTCAGATCACGCAGCTGCGCGCGCAGCTGAACAGCGCCCGCACGACGCTCGCGTACACGCGGATCTACTCGCCCATCGACGGCGTGGTGATCAACCGCGCCGTGGAGCCGGGCCAGACGGTCGCCGCGAGCTTCTCCGCCCCCGTGCTCTTCGTCATCGCCCAGGATCTGTCACAGATGCAGGTGATGGCGGAGATCGACGAGGCGGACGTCGGCAAGATCCGCGAGAAGATGAAGGCGGAGGTAGTCGTGGACGCCTTCCCCGGCCGCAAGTTCGAGGGGCACATCAGCCAGGTGCGCTTCAGCCCGAACACCGAACAGGGCGTGGTGACCTATTCGGCCGTGGTCGACGTGAAAAACCCAGAGCTGCTCCTGCGTCCCGGCATGACCGCGACGGTGACGATCGAGACCGCCGAAGCCACGGGCGTGCTGGCGACGAGGAACGCGGCGCTGCGCTTCAAGCCGCTCGGCCCACGAGGGCCCGCCGGCGCGCCTCCGCCTGCAGCAGCGGCGCCCGCGACGCCGCTGAAGCACGGCCAGGGCCGCCTGTACCTGCCGTCCGATCCGGGGCAGCCGCTGAAGGCGCGGGTCGTCGGCACGGGCCTCACCGACGGCATTTGGACGGAGCTCAAACAGACCGACCTCCAGCCGGGCACCAAGGTCGTCATCGAAGAGCAGCAAGCTCCATCGAAGCGCAAGCTGTTCGGGATTTTCTGACGTGCAGGGGAAAGCCAGCAGTCGATCCAGATCGAGGTCGGCGCGTGCTGCTCCGGATCTCGCCCCCGCACGACGCCCCCCGGCGCCGAGCGCGCGGGCCGCCAGCGCGGGCTGCCGGTTCTTGTACTTGCGGACCCGCCGCTACGTCGTGCAGGTCTCCGGCGGGCTCGAGCCGTTCATCGAGCGAGAGATCGCCGAGCTCGGCGGCACGGAGCTCCGCCGATCGGTGCGGGCGGTCGAGTTCACGGCAGGCCCGGCGGCGCTGTATCGCGTCGCTTACCAGAGCCGGTTCGCCGGCAAGCTGCTGGCGCCCATCGCCAGCTTCCCGGCGCGCCACCCCGACGAGCTCTACAAACGCGCCAAGGCCGTCGCCTGGGAAGAGTTGATGGCGCCGGACGCCACCTTCGCCATCTTCGCCAACGTCTCCGACAGCCGCATCCACCATTCCCAGTTCGCGGCGTTGCGGCTCAAAGATGCGATCGCCGATCGCTTTCGTCGCGACTCTGGCCGGCGGCCGAGCGTCGATCGGGAGGCGCCGCAATATGGCTTGAGCCTGCACGTCCGAAGCGACCGAGCGACCATCGCGCTGGACATCGGTGGCGGCGCGCTGTACCGCCGAGGTTATCGGTTGCGGGCGGGTGAAGCGCCGATGCAGGAGATCCTCGCTGCGGGCCTGGTTCGCTTCTCCGGTTGGGATGGCGCCCGCCCGCTCGTCGATCCCATGTGCGGATCGGGCACGCTGCTCGCGGAGGCCTTCATGCTGGCCGCGCGCATCCCTGCGGGCTACCTGCGGCAACACGCGGCGATCGAGCGGCTGCCCGGCTTCGACGCCGCGCTGTGGGCCGCGACGCGGCACGCCGCGGACGCCGCCATCACCGAGGTGCCCGACGGCCTGGTCAGCGGCAGCGACCGCGACGGCGCGGCGGTGCGGATGGCGTTGGACAACCTGGCGCGCTTGCCGGGCGGCGAGCGGGTAAGCGTCGAGCAGCGGGACGTGGCGCGCGCGGCGGGCGTTCGCCGCGGCGTGCTGGTGGTCAATCCCCCCTACGGTCTGCGGATCGGCGGCGACGCCGCGCTCGACGCGACCTATGCCGAGCTCGGGCGGCTGATCGCAGAGCGGTGCCCGGGCTCGACCGCCGTCGTCTATAGCGCGGACGCTGCCCTGCTCTCCGCCCTGCGCGTCCCCGTGGCCGAGCGGCGCTCGTTGACCAACGGCGGCCTCAAGGGCACGGCCGTGAAGCTCTTGGTGCCGGCATGAGCGCGCTGATCGAGCTGGCGGGCGTCGGCAAGGACTACGTCACGACGGCGGAGGTCGTGCGGGCGCTCGACCACGTGGATTTGAGCATCGAGCCTGGTGAGTTCGTGGCCATCGTCGGAACGAGCGGCTCGGGCAAGAGCACGCTGATGAACATCCTCGGCTGCCTGGATCGCCCGACCCGCGGCGTCTACCGGCTCGCGGGGGTCGATGTGACCGAGCGCAGCGCCGACGAGCGGGCGGTCGTGCGCAACCGCCTGATCGGCTTCGTCTTCCAGGGGTTCAATCTGCTGCCGCGCACCACCGCGATCCAGAACGTGGAGCTCCCGCTGCTCTACCGCGGCATCCCCGCCCGCGATCGCTTGCTGCGAGCCGCGGAGGCCTTGGTGCAGGTCGGGCTCGCCGAGCGCTTGCATCACACGCCGCAGCAGCTCTCGGGCGGCCAGCAACAGCGTGTCGCGATCGCCCGGGCGCTCGTGACGCGACCGCCGCTGCTCCTGGCGGACGAGCCGACGGGCAACCTGGACACGCGCACCAGCTCGGAGATCATGGCGCTCTTGCAGGAGCTGTCGGGCGAGCACGGGCAGACCATCGTCCTGGTCACGCACGAGCCGGACATCGCCGCCTGCGCCAGGCGGGTCATCACCGTGCGCGACGGTCGCATCGTGGGCGACGTCCGGAACGAGACCGTGCGCGACGCCCGCGCCGAGCTGGCGGCGCTCACGGAGGCGCCGGCGTGAGGCTCGGGGCGTTCTGGTCCACCCTGCGGCTCGCCCTGGCGGCCGTCTGGGCGCAGAAGCTCCGCTCGCTGCTGACCGGCCTCGGCATTTTGATCGGCGTCGCCGCGGTGGTGATCGTGACGGCCCTGGGAGCCGGGGCCCGTCACAGCATCGAGTCCCAGATCGACAACCTCGGCACCAATCTTTTGTATGTCTTCAGCCAGCCGGTGGCCAAGAGCGGCGCTCGGGTGAACGTGCAGCAGGGGCTCACCGACGGTGACGCCGAAGCCATTCGGCGCGAGGCCACGGCGGTCGAGCGGGTGACGGTCTGGTCGCAGGTGAAGGCGCAGGTCTCGAGCGAGTACGGCAACGCGAGGACCGAGGTGATGGGGGCCGACGGGCACTACCTGACGGTCCGTGGTTTCCGCATCGAGACCGGGCGCGCGTACAATGCCCACGAGGAGCGCAGCCGCGCCAAGGTCGTCCTGATCGGACAGACGGCGAAGCAGAATCTGTTCGGCGCCGTCGATCCGGTGGGGCGGACGCTGCGCATCGGGCGGCACCCGTACCAGGTCATCGGTACCTTGGCGCCGAAGGGTCAATCCCCCTGGGAGGACCAGGACGATCGGATCGTGATGCCGATCGACAGCTTCCGGACCCGCGTCTCGCCGGCGCCGCACGGCCGGGTTCACCTGATCATGGCGACGGCCAAGACCGCCGCGCACAGCGAGGAGGCGCGGCGGCAGATCGAAGCGATTTTGCGGCAGCGCCATGGCATCGCCGAAGGGGAGGACGCCGATTTCATCGTGCGCACCCAAGAGAGCTGGCGTCAGCGCCAGTCGGAGATCTTGAACATCGTGACGCTGCTGCTGGTCACCGTGGCGGGGATCGCGCTGTTCGTCGGCGGGGTGGGGGTGATGAACATCATGCTCGTCAGCGTGACCGAACGCACCCGGGAGATCGGGATCCGCATGGCCATCGGCGCGCGGCGCCAGGACATTCAGCTGCAGTTTCTGGCCGAGGCGATCGTGCTGACGTTGCTTGGCGGGCTCGGCGGTCTGCTCCTGTCGGCGGGGGCGATCTGGGCGCTCGAGTCGGCGCTCGGCTGGCCGATGCGCCTGAGCGCCGGGGCGGTGGCGCTGGCCATGGCGACCAGCGGCGGCGTCGGCCTGGTCTTCGGGTACCTGCCCGCTCACCGAGCCGCCGGGCTCGATCCGATCGAGGCGTTGCGCCAGGAGTGAGCCCGCCATGCCGAGCCGTTCCAGCTTGCCCCGTCACCTCGTCGTCGCCTTCCACCTGGCGTTCGCGGCGCTGCGCCAAAACGCGCTGCGCGCCGTGCTGACGGCGCTCGGGATCCTGGTCGGCGTGGCGGCGGTCACGATCGTCGTCTCGCTCGGCGCGGGCGCCAGCCAGGCCATCTCCGATCGCATGGACGCCTTCGGCGAAAATAGCCTGACCATCTCCCCCCGCGAGACGGTGCAGAGCGGCGCGCGCGACGGCGCGCGCTTGGCCGAGCTCACCGAAGG
>JAEZYZ010000090.1 GCA_023418705.1 Pseudomonadota bacterium
GTGTGGGCTCGCGATGCGGGGCGATATCCCTGGCTAGACGGGCGGGCTTCAGCTGCCCCATCGCGAGGCGCGTGGCTTGGGCGGACGGGACAGCGTGGACCAGGGGCGATAGAGCTTGCGTGAAATATTGCGTTCAAGGCGTAGAGGGGTGAGGTGCGGGGAGAAGGTGGGAGGTCGCACAGCTCACGAAGCGCGGGCGCGCCGCGCTGCCAGGGCAGTTGGCGGACGGAGCGGCTCGATGCCAACGTCGTTGGCGGCCGCGCTGGGGCAGGCAGGGGAAAGTAAGGTTCGCGGGCGCGGCACGGGGGTTGCTCCTCGTTCGTCGCTCCGCGCGCGCGAACGGGAGTGACTGGGCGCGCGCCGGGGTGTCTCACCCATGATTCCGGTGCCCTCGAGCTTCAATTGACAACCCGCACGGCCGCCACCTACGCTCCGGACGCCGACGCCTTCCTGGTCGGCGTGTGGGTGCGGCACGACCGGCAGGCCCGGCGCCTGCCAGCTCAGCTTCCGCGGTTTGGTCCGCCGCCATCCATCTCCAAGGAGTCTTCTCGATGAATCCCAAAGGTCCCCCCTCCAAGAAGCGACCGCCGCTGGCGGCGCGGCTTTTGCGTGCCGGCCTGGCGGGCCTGGTCACGGCCGCCACCATGGCGGGCGCCGCGTCCGGCTGTCTCGATCGCCCCGTCGCTCAGCAAGAGCCCACGACGACGAACATCTTCGTCGAGTCGTTCTCGAACACGGTCATCGACAAGATCGACCTCTTGTTCATGATCGACAACTCGATCTCGATGGCGGACAAGCAGGAGTTCTTCGCGGATGCGGTGCCCCAGCTCGTCAACCGCCTCGTCGATCCGATCTGCGTGCCGAGCCAGGGCGGGGGTGGCACCGACGGCTGCCCCGCCGGTCAGGAACGGGAGTTCAACGCGATCGACAACATCAACATCGGCATCGTGTCGTCGAGCCTCGGCGGGCAGCCGCAAGACGGGCAGAGCTCGGGCACCATCTCGGGCGTCTGCGCGGACGAGGAGCTGACCAAGAACGACTTGGGTCACCTGATCGGTAGCTTGCGCGGCGGGGTGGCGACCTACAACAACCTGGGCTTCCTCGCCTGGGACCCCGACAACCTGCGGGGCGGTCAGGCCAACCCGACGGCGCTCATCGGAGATTTTCAGGCGCTCGTCACGGCCACCGGTGAGCAGGGCTGCGGCTTCGAGGCGACGCTGGAGGCGTGGTACCGCTTCTTGATCGACCCCTTCCCGGCCCAGGGGCTCGTGACCGCGGGCGGTTTCGTCGACTACCAGCGCAATCCCGATGGCACTCCGGTCGTCGACGAGGTCGTGCTCGCGCAGCGCGCGGAGTTCCTGCGGCCCGACTCGTTGGTCGCGATCATCATGCTGAGCGACGAGAACGACTGCTCGATCCGCGTGCCGGGCCTCGGCTGGGCGGTGACGCAGAGCTCGCGCATGTTCGCCTCGACCAGCGCCTGCGATACCGAGCCGAACAGCGCCTGCTGCCGCTCCTGCGGCCTGCAGGAGGCGTCGCCGCCGGCTGGCTGCACGGCCCTCGCGGCCGATCCCGCCTGCAGCGCCACCCGCCTGAGCCTGCAGGACGATCACCCGAACGTGCGCTGCTTCGACCAGAAGCGTCGGTTCGGGCTGGATCTGCTCTTCCCCACTGCGCGCTACTCGGTCGGCTTGAAGAAGGCGACGCTCTGCCCGTTCTCGCCCTATGGCGACGGCGACTGCGAGTGCGAGATGGCCAGGGCCACGAACCCCAACGCCGCGTGCGAGCCGGGGCCGTCGTACCCGAACCCCCTCTACTCGGGCACCGGGTCCTCCGGCCTGATCCGCGACCCGTCGCTGGTGTACGTGGCGGGCATCGTCGGCGTGCCCTGGCAAGACATCGCCACTGACGCCACCCGCGACGCCGAAGGGCAGCTCCAGTACAAGACCGCGGAGCAGCTCACGGAGGAGGGGATCTGGGACGTCATCCTCGGCAATCCCGCCACCGGTGCGCCGCCGAGCGACGCCTTCATGCGCGAGAGCACGCAGCCCCGCAGCGGGACCAACCCGATCACGGGCCATAACATCGCGCCCCCCGAGGCGGCTCAGTGGGCCAACCCGATCAACAGCCACGAGTACGTGGTCCCGAACAACGGGGACCTGCAGTTCGCGTGTGTGTTCCCGCTGCCACAATCGAAGGATTGCCCGACGGTGTCGGCGGCAGGTGGGGGCTGCGACTGTGACGACGAAGCCGTGGCGAATTTGAACCCGCTTTGTCAGTCGGGCGCGGGCTACAGCACCACCCAGGTCCTGGCCAAGGCCTACCCTGGCTTGCGGGAGCTCGACGTGCTCAAGCAGTACGGCCGAAACTCGATCGTCGCCTCGATTTGCCCGAAGGTCACCACCGGCGACGTGAACGCTGCCTCCTACGGCTACAACCCCGCCGTCGCGGCGATCATCGATCGCCTCAAGGAAGCGCTAGGCGGCCGCTGCCTGCCGCGCGAGCTGGTGCCGGATGACGACGGCGCGGTGCCGTGCAAAATCGTGGAGGCGGTGGCGCCGCATCCAACCAATGGCTGCCGGCCGTGCGAGGAATTCCCGGCGCGGCAGGATCCACGGCAGCCAGGCTCCGAGGGAGAGCCCTTGGTGCGACCGGTGCTCGAGCTCTTGGAGGACGAGGAGCGCTGCAGCGCCGACGGCTCGGGCGGCAGGCCGCGCTGCGCCGACATGTGCCTGTGCCAGATCCTGCAGCCCAAGGGTGACGAACTTGCGGCCTGCCAGCAGAGCACCTCGGACACGGGCTTCGCCGGCTTCTGCTACGTCGATCCCGAGGCCGTCCCGACCAGCAACCCCGAGCTGGTGGCGAGCTGCCCGGCGAGCCAGCGGCGGATCCTGCGCTTCGGCGCGAACACGCCGCAGCCAGGCGCCACGACGTTCATCGCTTGTGCCGGCGCGACCTTCCGCACCAACGACAGCCCGGCGCCGATGCCCGAGCCGCAGCCGTAGCCCGGGCACTACGGCAAGACCGCGCGGGCGGCTGCTCCGAAAGGGGCGCCGCCCGCTGGCTTTTTGTGGTTACGATGCGGCCCGGATGGAGCCCAGAAAGACCATCCTGGTCATCGAGGACGAGCCGCACATCGTGCTCGGTTTGAAGGACGCGCTGGAGTTCGAGGGCTTCCGTGTGCTCAGCGCCGGGACCGGCAAGGAGGGCGTGCTCCTGGCCCGCCAGGAGCGCCCACACGCCGTCCTGCTCGACCTGATGCTGCCCGACGTGAACGGCTACCACGTCTGTGAGGACCTGCGCCGCCACGACGCCTTCATGCCCATCATCATGCTCACGGCCCGCAGCCAAGAGGCCGACAAGATCCGCGGGCTCGACTCCGGCGCCGATGACTACGTCACCAAGCCCTTCAGCGTCGGCGAGCTCGTCGCGCGCATCCGCGCCCTCTTCCGCCGCGCCAACCGCCCCTCGGAGACGGTCAGCTTCCAGATCGGCGCCGTCACCGTCAACCTCACGAGCCACAGCCTGCACCGCGACGGCAAGCGGCCCCTGACCCTCTCCTTCTACGAAGTCGAGCTCCTGCGCTTCTTGCACGAGCGCCTCGGCCAACCCGTCAGCCGCGAAGAGATCCTGAACAAGATCTGGGGCGTCGACGCCAACCCCACCAACCGCACCATCGACAACTTCATCGTCAAGCTCCGCAAGAAGGTGGAGAAGCGCCCCGACAAACCCGAGCACATCCTGACGGTGTATGGGTATGGGTATAAACTCGTGGTTTAGTGCACAGGAAGACCATCAAAGCCTTTGGGCCACCTCGAGTCAGTGAAAACGCTTCTCACCACCGAGCTAGCGTCGTGCGTCGACGGGTCTAGCTCGGAGATTGGTCACAAAAAGATTCGAAGGGTCCCCAATTGGAGACGATCTCGAGGGGCGCGACTCGCCACCGTGGTGGCTACCGGACGCGAGGATCGCGTCGGGCTCGCCCGTCGAACTCCCAAAAATCTTCCGTCCTTCCGCGCCTTCCTGTGAACAAAAATTGCGGGGCTCGGCGCCGTGGACTTGCTTTCGGATGCTTCGGTCTCGTTGAGCAAGCCCCTCAAGGCGCAGCCGCCACCGCCACGAGCACATTCCGCGGATCGGTCGCGATCGACAGCGAGGGATCGAGCAGGTCGTCTTCGCCGAGCTCGTCGACGCGGACGCCGTCGCGCACCAGGCGGACCTGGAAGTGGAGGCGGGTGGGGCGGGAGGAGAGCTGACCGAGGGTCGTGGCCGGGCCGATCGCCGCGCCGGTCTGGAGCCCGGGTGCGAGCGCGTCCAGGCCGGCGTAGACGGCGAGGTAGGATCGCGCGCCGCCGCCGCTGCCCACGCGGTGATGGGTGACCACGCTCGGGCCGAGCAGCGCGCCGATGTGGACCACTCGAGCGGGCTCGGTCTGCCCCTCGAGCGCGACGAGCCCGACCGGCGCGGGTCCGGTGGCGGTGAGGGTGACGCCCACCGTGGCGCTCGCGGAGGGACCGGTTCCCCCGGGGGTGATCGCCGAGGGGTGGTGGAGGGTGATGGGCCAGCGATAGGCGAGCGGATCGGCGTCGCGGTCGGGGCGACGCGGGATTTGATCTTCGGCCGCGGGCGCGGGGCCGCTCGGAGGCTCCCCTAGAGCCGCAGGCGAGGGCGCGGGGATGCAGACGCCGTTGTCCGGCAGCGTGCCGGCGGGGCAGGGG
>JAEZYZ010000092.1 GCA_023418705.1 Pseudomonadota bacterium
GCCCTGAGACGGATCGGGGATGAAAATCGAGTCCTGAAACCCATCCCCGCAAACCACCGGCCGGCAGCCGCTGGGCTCGCACGTCCACCCCGGCTCGATTTGACAGCTGTCGTCGCAGCCGTCGCCCGCGGCGGTGTTGCCGTCGTCGCAGGCCTCGTAGATGAAGCTTCCACTCGAGCCTCCCGCGCTCCCGCCGGTGCCGCCGGTGCTCATGCCTCCGGTGCCGAAGAAGGCCAGCTCGAGGATGAACGTCGAGTCCTGGAACCCGTCGCCGCAGACAACGGGGCGGCAGCTATTTTCCTGGCAGGTCCAGCCTGGCTCGACTTGGCAGTAGCCATCGCAACCATCGCCAGCTTGTTGATTGCCGTCGTCGCAGCTCTCGGCCCACCAATCGAGCACGGCATCGCCGCACACGGCTGACGGCACGCCCCCTGTGCCACCCGTGCTGGGCCACCCCGCGACGCCGGCGCTGCCGCCTGCGCTGGCCCCGCCGGTGCCGCCCACGCCGGCGGTCCCCCCGGTCGAGCCGCTCGCGGCTCCGGAACCCCCACTGCTCGCCCCCCCGGATCCAGGCATCCCCGCTGTGCCAGACCCGGCGCTCCCCGTCGTGCCACCATTGCCAGCCCCGGCGTGCCCGTGCCCATGCCCATGGCCGTGCCCATGCCCATGGCCGTGCCCATGCCCATGCTTCGGACGCCGGTGGGGCCGACGCCCATCGCGAAACCCCTTCCCCGCTCGCGCCGCGGGGTGTCCTCGCAACGCTTGCTCCGCCGCTTCCTGCGGCCCGTCACCGACGTCCGAAGAACAGGCGAGCAAGAAGCCCAAACTCGAGCAACTGACGATCCGCAACCAAGACAACTGCGTTCTCATGAGTGAGACTCCCGTTCGTTGGCACAATCTGGCACGCCTTCCGTGCCGGCAGCGGACGCTACGCACGAAGCGTACCAGGCATTGGCACACCGCTTCCCCGATCCGAACCATCGGGGTGATCCTCACCCTCGACCGTGATGCGGTAACTTTCTTGGACGGCTCGCGTGGCTTGCTGCCTGGGAGCCCCTCACTCAATCACGCGTCAACCGGGCGATCAGCTCGGCATGGCGCGGGAACCGACGAACCAGGGTTTCGCGGCGCGGCAGCTCGAAATCGGAAAACTCGAAGCCGGGCGCCACCGTGCAGCCGCAGAGGGTCGGCTCGGTGGCGGCGGCGCTCGCGCGCGCAGCTTGCCAAACGCCCGCTGGCACGACCCACTGCGGGCGCTCCCCGGCGTGTAGGGCCTTGCCCAAGCGGTGCTCGAGGTGACGACCGTCATCGTCGATGAGGTGCAGCTCCACCGGCGCCCCGGCGTAGTGGTGCCAGACCTCGTCGGACGTCACCCGGTGGAACGCCGAAAACTCCCCGGGCTCGAGCAAAAAGTAGATGGCGGTCGAGGCCGAGCGCGTCCCTCTCGCCGACTGCGTGACGAGCTCCGAGCGAAAGGTCTCGACGTAGTGGCCGCCTTCGGGATGCGGTTTCAGCCCAAGGCTCTGGATGAGATCGGCGGCCGTCAAGCGCGACATAGCTCGCCAGTCTACAGCACCGATCGGTTCGCCGCATCGGCGATCCCGATGAAGACCCCCAGCGCTCCGAGCTTCCCCGTCACGCCCGCGACACCTCGGTGTGACCTCCGCTACGCTCACGACGCCGAAACGTTGCTTGTGCGAGCCGCCCGCCGCGGCCAGCTTCGAGCCCGGTGAGCCCCACACCGGAACGCCCCGATCCCAAGCCCGAGCTCCCGACGTTGGTCGCGATCGATATGGGCTACGGTCACCTGCGCCCGGCGCGGGCCCTCTCGAAGCTGCTGAACGTGCCGGTGCTGCAGGCCGACCTCCCGCCGCTGGCCGACATCGAAGAGCGCCGCCGCTGGGCAGCCATTCGGCAGTTTTACGAGACGGTTTCCCGCGTCTCGACGGCGCGCTACGTGGGAGGGCCGTTTCGCCTGCTTCTGGACACCGTGACGGCGATCCCCGATCTCTATCCGTTTCGCGATCTATCGAGCCGCACCTTGGGCGTGCGGGCGGCGCGGCGACGGCGCTCACGGCTCGATGTTTCGCCAATCTTTCGAGACGCACACCGGACTGTCACGTCGGGGAGCTAGGTTCGTCGTCGTTCGATGGAGACGGCCACATGGACGACCCCGGGCGACGAACGAGAAGTCGCGAGGACCCGGGGTTCGCCGGCCACCGTTCGGCTGCTTCCGAGCTGGTCTCGGCAGCAGCGCGCTCCGACCGCAGCGCGCCTCGTCGGGGTATCTCCGTAGGACGGCCCACGACGCTTCGAGCGATCTTGAATGAAACTTGCCGTCATTTCCGACTTGCACCTCGCAGCGAGGGCCGGCTCAGCTTTTTGTCCATCGATACCCGCCGCGGCGAGCACGAGGTGCATCGGACGTTCTGAGCGCGCCTACCCCCGCCGCGCGCGAGCGCGGCGAGGGCTTCGATGGCCTTCAGCGCAGGTAGTACGGAGTGGCGACGGCGCTGCGGCACTGCCAGCTGGCGCTGCGCAGGTGCGGCGCGCTGCCCTCGCGTGCGAACCCGGCCACCAGCTGCTCGGCGGCCGTGTGGAGCTCCGGCTCCGAGCGACCCGAGTGGTGCCACGCCATCGCGGTGACGTAGGCGCTCTCGCCCCAGTGCTCGTCGTAGTCGTCCACCTCGCCGCCGCCGCTGGCGTACAGCATGTAGTAGGGCTTGCCCGACGGGTCACGGCCGGCGCGCGCCAGCATGCGGCCGAGCTTGACGATGGCCTCACGTGCGCGATCGGCGAGCGGTCCCGGTCGCTCGCTGGCGTAGGCGTCCAGGCCGTCGGCCACGATCGCGCTCATCCAAGGGCTGCACTGGTCGCCGTCGTGCACGAAGCAGCGCGCTTCGGGCGACCCCGGTCCAGCCGGCGCGGCGTCCAGCACGGCCAGCGTGGCCTCGACGGAGCGATCCGCCTCCTGCCAGAACTGGTCGCTGCGATCGTCGGACACGATGGCCGCCCAGACGTTGGCGAGCAGTCGGAAGCCGGCGTGACGCTCGGTCCACAAGTTGCCGCCGATTTCGGGCGCCCACAAGGCGTTGGCCCGCTCGGCGACGCCCTCGGCGCTCTCCCGGAAGCGGTCGTCGCCCGTCATCAGGTAGTGGATGGCCATGCCCTGACTGTAGTGATACTTGAGATCGTCGATGCGATCGGGGACGCCGATGCGCGTCGCGCTGCCGCTGCCGCTGAGCGCGGCACGGTACAGGGCCGCGCCACGGTAGCCGCTCTCGAGCGTGACCAGGTCCCCGCGTCTTGCATAGCCGCGGTAGCCCACGGTCGCGGTGTCGTAGAGCCAGACGTCCGGCTTGCTGCGCTGCGCGATGAAGCTCTCGACGTCGTTGGCTTCGTAGTCGCAGAGCGCGTCCCACACGTCGAGCTCCGTGCCGGCGATCTCGGACGCCGGCAGCTGCGGTCCGGCGACGCCGCTCCGCGCCAGGTGCTCGGCGGGTAGCAGCGCCCACACGTTGGGCCCCTGGGTGCCGTCGGCGGGCGCCAGCGTGCTCTCCACCGGCACGAGCTCGAGCGAGGTGTCCGGCGCGGCGCCCACGACGACGTCGATCTCGGACTCCTGGGCGACGGGCAGCTCCGTTTGCACCTGAAGGCTGCGCACGCTGCCATCGGCGTGTTGCGAGAGCTCGCGAGAGCCCGCGGGCAGGTCGACCCCATCGAGCCGCACCGCCACCGGCGTGCCGGGAGCCACGTCGCCGGCGGCGAACGGCACGGCGAAGCTCACACGGGTCCCGCCCGCGGCTTCGGCGCGGGGCACGAGCCGCACGCTGATCACTTCCAGGGGTGACGGATCGGCCCCGACGTCCGGCGCCTCCCCTTCGGCGGGGACGTCCCCAGCGGCAGGCTCTGGGTCGGGGTCCGGGCCGTCCATCTCCGGTGTCGCACCGGGAACGGCTGGCGCGGGCTCTCGCGGCGGTGAGTCAGCCGGTCCACCGCTGTCGGCGCGGCTCTCTCCTTGGTTCGCGGCGGCCCCGCTCGGGGGGGTCTCGGACGGCGTCGTCGCGATGTCCTGGCCTTCCCCTCCGCCGGCCGCCCCGCTTGCGGCGGCGTTGCCGGCTCCCGGCGTGTCGGACCACGGATTGTCGGCAGACGGGTCGCCGCCACCACACGCGGACAGCGACGCCAGCCCCGAACCCAGGCACACGATGAACAAACTGTGACGTCGAAAAACCATGACGTTCCCTTCTCACCGCGAGATGACGCGGCGTCGGTCGAATGCGCTCTCGGACGCGACTGCAGAACGACGGCCCGATCCAAAGCGTCGGATCGAACCTCAGGAGACAGAGGAACCGATGAGCGGGCTTGATCTCCTATTTGGGGATGCCCCGCGCAACCCGAACCTGCCGTGCTCATTCAAATGAGTGCGCCGCACGGTCGCGATGTACGCCGCGGTGGGGGTGCGCCGTCAGCGCTGGTCGTCCGGCTGCGTCACGCCAGGGAGCGGTTCGTCGCTCCAGGGGATCCGCAACAGCGCCGCCACGCTCGCCGCCACACGTGCCTGGTCGAGGGGCTCGCTGGTCGCGGCGCGCTCGACGCCCGCGCCCCACAAGAGCGCCGGCACGTCGCTGTCGTGCGGCCACGGCGATCCGTGCGAGGTGCCCGCGTCGGGCGCCAGCCCTTCATCGAAGACGTGATCGGGTGCCGGCAGCACGATCACGTCGCCAGGCCACGCTTGCGGCACGCTGAGCGCTGCCGCGCGTTGGATCGGATCGCGCGCCGAGATCCAGCCGCGCGCGACCTCGGTGGACACGGCCAGGCGCACGCCATCGAGCGCCGCGAGCGCGCCCGTGGCAGCTCGGAGCGCCTGCTCGCGCTGCTTCGGTTGCTTGGCCTCGGGCGACAAGTACAAAAACGGCTTCACGAACCGCCGCACCCAGTCGCCTGCGCCGAGCTCGACGTCCAGCGCCGCTTCGGCCGCAGCGACCAGCTCGGCCGGGTAGAGGCGCTCGCCGCCGACGCGTTCGACGAGCGGGGAGACGCCGTGATCGGAGGTGAGCACGGCGCTGACGCGCCGGCGCTCCGCCAGCTCGCGGAGCAGCGCGCCGAGCGCGAGGTCGGCGCGGTACAGGTGATCGAAGTACTCCCAGGAGTGCGGGCCGAAGATGTGGCCAACGAAGTCGGTGCCGGAGATCGAGATCGAAAGAAGATCCGGCGTCGCGTCCACGCCGAGCTGCTCCTGTTCCGCGCTCGTGGCCGCCAGCGCGAGCAGCCGCTCGCTCAGCGCCGGGGCGAGACGGACCACGTCGTACGGCGCCGAGCTGGCCGCCGGATCGTGAGGCAGCTCCGTGTCCCAGCCGAGCCAACGCCCCTCACCCGGCGCCGCGTCGGGTCCGAGGATCCGTCCCAGCGTGTCTGCCGGCAGCAGCGGGTGCCACGGCACTAGCAGCCGCTCCGGCGGGTGGCCCTTGTGCCAGCTCTGCCACCAGCCCGGCAGCGGCGGGTAGTACGTCGACGTCGTGAAGCCGGGCAGCGAAGGCTCGTACCAGGCGACCAGATCGGCGTGACGGCCGCCGAGCAAGATGGCCGATCGATCCTTCAGCGACAGGCTGACGATCTTCGCGGCGCCGGCCGTCCGCTCGTGCAGCGCATCGGCCACCGTGCGCGCGCGCAGCCCGAGCGGCGAGGCGAACTTGTCCGGCACCCCGAGCACGGCGTGGCGGCCGCCGTCCATCACCGGCACGACGCGCTGGCGCGCTTCGCTCCAGCTGGCGTTGGCGGCGATGCCGGTGTCACGCGCTGGTCGGCCGGTGGCGATGGCGGCGTGCCCGGGCGCGGTGTCGGTGACCGCGTGCGCATAACGCACCCGCGCATGCCAGGCGCCTTCGCGCCGCGCGAGCTGGATCGCGCCGTTCTCGTTCAGGTGCGGCGCCAGCGCCGCCAGGGTGTCGCTGCCGAGCTGATCGAACACCGCCACGACGACCACGGCGGCGCGATCTTCCGTCGACGACCGGCGAGCGGCAGGGGCCGGAGGCGGCGCGCTCCGTCGAACCGCTGGGGGCGCCGCTGCCTGGCAGGCGCCACCTGCGAGCGCCACGAGCAGCCAGCCGATGCCGCGCATGCTTCTCCCATGCACGCGGCGCGCTGGGGTGGCAATCGGGTCATTTGGGATCAGTCGTCCAAATCGCAGCGGGCGGTGTCGACCACCGCGGCCGGCGCGCAGACGCCCACCAAGGCGTCGCAAGCCAATCCGGGCTCGCAGGTGTTGCGAATGAAATACGGCTCGCAGCTCTCGTCCACGCCCGCTGGCGCCGTGCACTCCCCCGAGCTCGGGCTGCAAAAATTTCCGCCCGCGCACGAGGCCTTGCCGTCGTCGCCCTGGAAGGCACAGGCCTCCCCCAGGGCGGCCGGCTCCGCGCAGGTGCCGGTGGTCGAATCGCAAAACAAGCCCCGTTCGCACAGAGCGCCGAAGCTATTGCGGTCGCACTCATCGCCGACGCCGGCCGTGCGCGTCTGAATGCAAGTCCCGCCGCCTCCCGAGAGCTCGCAGAGCGCCTCGCCCTGTTCCAGCTCGGCGCAGTCCTCGTTGACCAGACACTCACCCCCGAGTGGGACGCTGCCGCGAAACAGCTCACAGTTCCAAGGCTCGGGCAACAGCTCGGTGGGGTCGACGATCGCGCAGTCCTGCACGTGCAGAGCGACGCGCTCGAGGCAGCGCTGGCCGCTCTCCTCGACGAAGCTGCGCCCTGCCGCGACCTCGCCCTCCGCGAACACCTGGCAACGCGTCTGCCAGGTGGCAACGCACACGTTCGTGTCCGCTGGCGGGCAATTGCAGGGCTGATACACCTCGCAAATGCGGGTCGCATAGGTGGCGCAGAATGCGGTCGCGTCGCCCGGTAGATCCGGGTCGCTGCCGCCGCTGCCATCAGCGCCCGCGCCGCCACTGCCGCCGTCGCCCGTACCGGCCGTCCCCCCCGCGCCCGTACCCTCGGCGCCCGAACCACCCGCGCCATGGTCGGCACCGGCGCCGCCCGCACCCGACCCAGCCACGCCGCCAGATCCATCCGCCCCCGCGCCGCCCGCGCCGGGATCCCCGCCCGCGCCGGCTGCCGCACCGCTGCTCGATGCTCCGCCCGACGTCGTGACGTCCGTGTCATTGTCGTCGCCCGGCCGGCACGCAAGCGCGCAGGCCAACGATAGGAGCCCCACTTGAAACGTTCGCCAGACCATCGCTAGGACGAACAGTATGACATTCGACCCAAGGCGTTGCGGCGAAATGCACCGAGCTTCGAAGCTCGGACGCCTGCAGTCGATGCTCGGCGGGCGCACGACGCGATTTCAATTTTCCGCAACACACTTGCTTTTCGCGGAAGGTCGCCCATCGGCGCTGCGAATGCGATGTCCGGTGTCGTTCGTTCGTTACACTTCGTGCGGCTCCCGCAATCTATTCCGACCACAAACCAGAGCACCGATCCGTTGCCAGCCGAGAGCCCTCAGCTTTGCTCGCGGATTGGTGCTCTAAATCGTCTCATTTTCCGCATCGCCGGGTGGATGTGGTCAGTCGCTGTCGTGACCGCCGTCATCGCAGCGACAGTTCGGAATGAGCCCATCCGGACGCGGCTCACAGGCCATGACGCGGCCGCGCGCGTCGCGCGCAAGACGGCAGCACTGCTCGAAGACAGCGCGGAGCTGCTCCCGGCCGCGCTGCACGCGGGACTTCATCCCGGAAAGCGATATTCCAAGCAGCTCGGCCGCTTCCTTCTGCGTCAAGCCCTGGAGCTCCGTCAAGGTCAACGCCTCGCGATACGCGGCCGGCAGCAGGGCGACGAATGACGCCACATACCGCGCGAGCTCTTGCTCCACGTCAGCCTGTTCATCCGCGACCGCGACCGATCGCCAAGCTGCGGGGTCGGTCCCGGTGAGCGCGTGCTTGGCCGCCCGCCGCAGGTGATCGATCAGCGCGCTGCGGGCCACCTGGTAGACCCAGGGTCCGAAGCGCTCGTCGTCGCGCAGATCGGCGATGCCGCGCTGCAGGCGCAGGTACACGTCCTGCAGCACGTCATCCACGTCCGCCTCCGCCTGCAGGCGGCGCGCGATGAACGGACGCAGCTTTGCCTCGAGCTGTCGCCAGTCCGCGCGCGCCGCCGCTCCGATCATGCCGATACCTCCGGCGCGCAGCACGAGGGACCGCAGCAGGACTTTCCGGACGGCTTCACGGCTTCTATCGTGGCAGAAGCCACATAGCTTTCCACGCCGGAGCCAGGCAGCCACTCGCGGATGAACTCGCGGCTCTGCTCCTGGACCCGGATCCGTACTTCGGTGAAGCCTGCCGCCTCCAGCAAGCGCTCGACCGTGTCGAGCTCCGCAGCGCCGGAGACGCAACCCGTCAGCGCCGAAGTGTCAGCGGCGAGTGCCGCCGGGAGCGCCTTCGTTTTGACGACGTCGGAGATGGCGAGCCGCCCCCCTGGCTTGAGCACGCGGTACGCCTCCCGGAAAACCGCGGCCTTGTCGGGGCTCAGGTTGATGACGCAGTTCGACAGGATCACGTCGACGCTCGCGTCCTCGACCGGCAGGTGTTCGATCTCGCCCAGGCGGAACTCGACGTTGGTGGCGCCGACCTGGCCGGCATTCTGGCGTGCCTTGGCCACCATCTCGGCGGTCATGTCCACCCCGATCACCAGGCCAGTGGGCCCCACCTGTTTGGCCGCCAGGAAGCAATCGAAGCCCCCGCCAGCGCCGAGGTCCAGCACCGTCTCGCCGAATTTCAAGCCGGCGATGGCCTGCGGGTTGCCGCAGCCGAGCCCCATGTTGGCCCCATCGGGGACGGCGGCCAGATCCTCCGCTGAGTAGCCGAGCCCGAGGCTCGCCCCTGCGCCGGGCCCGCAGCAGCCAGGCGCCGCGCAGGTGCCCCCGGTGCGTGCGATCTTTCCGTATTCCTCACGCACTGCGGCGCGAACTTCGTCGTGGTTTGATTGCGTCATCTTCATGACCTCCTATCCCTGAAGACGCCGTCCGCGCCGGAAGGACGCAAGAAATCGTCTGGCCCAGAGGACCGATCGGCTTGCCGGACCGGAGATCCCGATGGGGGTGCTGAGGAGCGGGCCGAACGCCCGCCGGTGCGGCAGGAAACCAGAGCCATTTTGCCACCGGGCCGGCGCGCCCGCGTGGCATGACAGCGGCATGGCCGAGGCGCGGACCCTCTCGACGGATTGCTGTGTCGTGGGCGGCGGGCCCGCGGGGATGCTGTTGGCGCTGCTCTTGGCCCGCACGGGGGCGCGGGTGACGGTGCTCGAAAAGCACGCGGACTTCTTGCGTGATTTTCGCGGGGACACGGTGCACCCGTCCACGCTCGAGGTGCTCGATCAAATCGGGCTGATGGAACGCTTCGCCGAGCTGCCGCACCGCCGCGAACGCGAGCTGTCGGTGCAGTTCGCCGACGGGATGCTCGCCGTGGCGGATTTCGGTCGTCTCGAGCGGTACCCCTACCTCGCGTTCGTGCCCCAGTGGGACTTCCTGGATCTACTCGCCTCCGAAGCGCGCCGTTTCGACGGCTTCGAGCTGCGAATGCGCTCCGAAGCTCAGGACTTGCTCTTCGAGGGCGACGTGGTGGCCGGAGTGCGCGCCAAGGACGATCAAGGCGACCTGAGCGTCCGAGCGAAGATCGTGGTCGCCGCGGACGGCCGCAACTCCGTGCTGCGTGAGGCAGCGGGGTTTCACCCGGTCGCGCTCGGCGCGCCGATGGATGTGTTGTGGTTTCGCCTGCCGCGCGCTCCGCAAGATCCCGACGCGAGCTTCGGGATCGCGGGTCGCGGGCAGCTCCTGGCGGTGATCCACCGCGGGGACTACTGGCAAATTGGCTTCATCGTCGCCAAGAGCGCGGTCGCTGGGCTCCGAACGGCGCCGATCGAGAGCTTTCAGGCGACCGTCGCGCGGGCCGCGCCGGTGTTCGCAGATCGCGCCCGGGTGCTCTCGAGCTGGGAGGCGGTCAAGCGGCTCGAGGTGCGCGTCGACTACCTGAAACGCTGGTTCCGTCCGGGGCTTCTGTTCATCGGCGATGCCGCGCACGCCATGTCGCCGATTGGCGGCGTCGGCATCAACCTCGCCATCCAGGACGCCGTGGCCGCCGCCAACGCGCTCGGGCCTGCGCTCCGGGCGGGCCAGGTTCCCGGTAGCGACGTGCTCGCGCAGGTCCAGAAAAGGCGCCAGCTGCCGGCGCGGCTCACCCAAACCCTGCAGGTCTTCGTCCAGCGCGTTGTCATTGCGCGCGCGCTCGGAGCCGCGGGCGATCCGCCGCGCGCGCCGCGCCTGCTCCGCGCGTTGCTGCGCCTTCGGGCGGTGCGCTCCATCCCGGCGCGCGTGTTCGGCCTGGGCTTTCGACGCGAGCGCGTGGCGTTTACCGCGCGCCAGAGCTAGACCCAAAGGGCGCAGGTCTTGCGACCGGATTGGCTCCGGGAGCAGGGTCGGATTGTAGCTGGGGCATCGGTGATCCTTGGAGCAGCGGGCGAAGAGTTGGCGCACGGTCTGCACTAGCCGAAGCGCGTAGCGCAGACCTTCACCCATCCATGTCGATTGAGGTCGATTGAGGCCGATTGAGCTTGACACGATTCGCTGCCAGAGCGCCCGCTGGATCGGCGCCGCTGTCCGAAGAGCGCTGCTTGCCCGCCCAGCGGCGGCTGTGGCGGCTTTTCGTGAGCAAATCGACTCGCGAGGTGTCAGCGTGGCCGCGAGCTCGACAGCGCGCATCCTCAGGGCATGAAAATCTAAGGTGTATAAGGATCTCATGGAATCCTCATTGAGATCTCTGTCCGATGACGATCTTCACGCTGCCGTGCGTCGGCTCACCGCGCGTTCCAACGTCACCCTCGCCGATCTGCTCGCGCACCTCGGGGAGGTGGAGGAGCGCGGCATCCACCGCGCCCGCGCTTGCGCGACACTGTACGCTTATTGCCAATACGAGCTGCGCATGAGCGAAGATGCCGCCTTCCGGCGGGCCAAGGCGGCGCGGCTCGTGCATCAGCACCCGGAGCTCCGGGGCATCGTCGCTCGCGGAGAGCTGCACCTCACCGGCCTCTTGATGATCGCGCCGTACCTGGGCGGCCCGCGCCACACCGAGGTGATCGAGCGCGCTCGCTTCCGAGCGAAGAAGGAGATCGCGCGCCTGATCGCCGAGATCGACCCCAAGCCGGAGGTGCCGGCGCGCATCGACCCCGTCGCCCCCGCGGCTCCCCGGCGCATGCCGATGCATGCGATCGCGCAGGCCTTCGTCGGACCCGTGCGGAGCTTGCCCGAGGGGGATCGACCGGCGGACTGGATCGAGCCGCCGCCTCCGGCGAACGTCGGCGCAGCGAGCGAGGTCGCCGATCCCGAACAGGCGCGCGAGCTGGCAGAGGCCGAAGCGGCGCTCGATCGCGCCTGGTTGGCGAAGCAGCAGGCGCACCCGGAGCGACCGCTGCGGTTTCGCGTGCAGTTCACCGCCGAGCAGGAGTACGTCGACCTACTGGAGGAGGCGTTCGATCTGCTCGGTCTCGGCAAGCGCGCGGCGAGCTTGCCCGAGCTTCAGCTCCGAGCGCTGCGAGAGTTCGTGGAGCGCCTGCGTCAGCGCAGGACCGGCACGAAACGATCTGTGCGGGAGGCCGCACGGAAGACCGTGACCGCGCGACGGCCCACCGCGCCGGCGCGGGAGACGGTGGCCTCGCGAGCGCCCGCCGCGCCGACGCGGGAGACTGTGACCTCCCAAGCGCCCGCCGCGCCGGCGCGGGAGGCGGTGGCCTCGCGACCACCCGTCGCGCCGTCGCGGGAGACGGTGACCCCGCGAGCGCCCGCCGCGCCCGCGCGGGAAGCTGTGCCCTCGCGAGCGCCGGCCGCGCCGACGTGGGAGACGGTGACCTCGCGACCACCCGCCGCGCCGGCGCGGGAGATGGTGACCTCGCGAGCGCCGGTGGCGCCGGCGCGGCGCCACGTGAGCGCGGCGATCCGGTGTCCTCCGCACAATTTGCTGGCGGCCGAGCAGGACTTTGGCCGAAGCCACATGGACCGCAGGCGCGGCAAGGCGCCGCCGAGCCTCGCTGCGCGGGAAGGATCTGGCCTCGCGGGCGGTGGATCCAGATCTGACCCTGCAACGTAGCCAACGCTCGGGAGCGACGTGATCCGTGCGCAATCCATGCGCAATCCACGCGCAATCCACGCCCTTCGAGTCTTCGAGCCGGTATCGATCGGCCGCCTCGTAGGGCGTTTCAGTCTGGCGCTCGCGATTGTCCTCCTGGCCGAGATCGCGAGCGGATGGCTCGTTTCGGCGTTGCTCAAGGCATCTGGAGGTCACCAGAGGTCACCGAGTTGGTCTTCGGGCACCAGACGAACGTCCGCACGAAAACCGAACCGCCGCCCCGCCGCCGGTTCGCGGCGAACGCACGGAATCACCACACAAAAGCGCGACGCCGCTTTTGTGGCTTGACGTGCATATGCGCTTCAGTGCATATGCATAGGCATGCAAGTTGACGTGTTCCAAGCCCTCGCCGACCCGACGCGTCGCCGAATCGTGGAGGCGCTGCGGGGCGGGGAGCAACAGGTGGGGGACGTGGTGGCGAAGGCGGGGATTCACCAATCAGGGGTGTCCCGCCACCTCCGGATTCTTCACGAATCGGGGTTCGTCACGGTGCGTCCGGACGGGCAGCGCCGATTTTATGCGCTGCGGCCGGCGCCGTTCCGAGAGCTCGACCGCTGGCTCTCGCCCTACCGCGAGCTGTGGGAGGCGCGCCTCGATCGCTTCGGAGCGGCCCTGGACGACAAACGCAACCAACGCCAAACGAAGAGCAGGAAGAAGGAGTCATGAACATGAACGAGCAGCATTCGGGCAAGGTCGTTATCGAGCGGCGCTACCGCGCGAGCATCACGGACGTCTGGGACCTTTGGACGACGAAGGACGGGTTCGAGTCGTGGTGGGGCCCACAAGGCTTCCGCGCCGAAGTCAGCGAGATCGACGCTCGCGTGGGGGGCGCGCTCCACTACGAAATGATCGCCGACACGCCCGAGATGATCGCGGCGATGAAGCAGATGGGGCGACCGGCTTCCCACCCCGCGCGGGCCCGCTTCACGGAGCTCAGGCCGCGCGAGCGCCTGGTCATCACGAGCGTCGTCGACTTCATCCCCGACGTCGCCGCGTACGAGAGTCGGATCGCCGTCGATCTCACCCCGGACGGCGAGCACGTGCGGATGGTCGTCACGCTCGACGCGATGCACAGCGAGGAGATGACGCGCATGCAGGAGCAGGGCTTCACGAGCCAGCTCACGAAGCTCGACGCGCGGTTTGCTTCGGCCGCGGCGGGCCGCTGAACGTCGCGACGTCTCGCCACCGCTCGGGTGGTGTCAGGGCAACGCGCTGCGCTGCCCGCTCCACCTGAGCCAGTGGTCGGCCAAAACGAGGGCCACCATCGCCTCGGCGATGGGGACGAAGCGGGGCAAGAGGCAGGGATCGTGGCGGCCCCGAGTGGCGATGGTCGTGGGCTGCCCCGCCTGCGTCACGGTCGGCTGCTCGCGCGGCAAGCTGCTGGTGGGTTTCACGGCGGCGCGCAGGACGATCGGCATGCCGGAGGAGATGCCGCCTAGCATGCCGCCGTGACGGTTGGTGGTGGTCGACACCTCGCCGTCCTGCGAGGAGAAGACGTCGTTGTGCTCGCTCCCGCGCATCGTGGCAGCACCGAAGCCGATGCCGTACTCGACCCCCAGGACCGCCGGCAAGCTGAAGAGCGCCTTGGCGAGGTCGGCCTTGAGCTTGTCGAACACGGGCTCCCCGAGGCCGGCGGGCACGTCGCGCGCGACGATCTCGGCGACGCCCCCGATGGAATCTCGATCCTTGCGCACGCGGTCGATGAGCTCGATCATGCGGGCGGCCGCGGCGGGGTCGGGGCAGCGGATGGGGTTCGGCGCACCGTCCGGGAACGACTCGACGGCGTCGGCTTCGATCCGCTCCGGATCGGGGATGTCGGCGACGATGACGCCGACCTGCTTCACCCAGCCGATGACGCGGCCGCCGAAGGCCGCCGCGATCAGCTTCTTGGCCACGGCGCCCGCGGCGACGCGCACCACGGTTTCGCGCGCGCTGGAACGGCCGCCGCCGCGGTAGTCGCGGAAGCCGTACTTGGCGTCGTAGGTGAAGTCGGCGTGGCCAGGGCGGTACTTATCCTGGATGTCGGAGTAGTCCCGGCTGCGCTGGTCGGTGTTGCGCACGAGCACGGCGATCGAGGTGCCGGTGGTCCGCCCTTCGAAGACGCCCGATAGGATCTCGGGCTCGTCGGCCTCCTGGCGCTGGGTGACCAGGCGGCTCTGTCCCGGGCGGCGCCGGGCGAGGTCCTGGCGCAGGTCGTCCTCGGAGAGCTCGAGCCCCGGGGGGCAGCCGTCGATGATGACGAGGTTGGCGGGGCCGTGGGATTCGCCCGCCGTGGTGACGCGAAACGCCTGTCCGAAGCTGTTGCCGGCCATAGGAGCCGGAAGTGTACGCGTGTCGGCACGCCTTTGCGACGAACGAATCGCCGCCGCTGTCAGCGCTCAGCCGTGAGGGCACGGAGCGCCCGCGCCCCGCCGGAGCACGGTGTTATGATGGGGCCATGGTGCGGCTGGCGCTGACGGAGCTCGAGGAAGAGGAGCGGCTGTTCCGCGATGCGGTGCTGTCCTTCGCCCGGGAGCGGATCGGGCCCAAGGTGGCGGAGATGGACCGGACCGCGACCATGGATCCGGGCCTGTTGCCGGGGCTGTTCGAGCTCGGGTTGATGGGTATCGAGGTCCCCGCGGAGCGCGGCGGCGCCGGCAGCTCGTTCTTCAACGCCATCCTGGCGGTGGAGGCGCTCGCCACCGTCGACGCCAGCGTCTCGGTACTGGTGGACGTGCAGAACACGCTCGTCAACAACGCGCTCGTGCGCTGGGGCAGCCCCGCGCAGCAGGAGCGCTACCTGCCGAAGCTCGCGAGCGAATGGGTGGGCTCGTACGCGCTCAGCGAGGCGAGCTCGGGATCGGACGCGTTCGCGCTCAAGACCCGGGCGGAGCCGGTGGCGGGGGGCGGGTTTCGACTGAGCGGGCGCAAGCTGTGGATCACCAACGCCGCCGAGAGCCGGCTGTTCGTGGTGTTCGCCAACGCCGACCCGAGCCGCGGCTACAAGGGCATCACCGCGTTCCTGGTCGAGCGGGACGCGCCGGGGTTCAGCATCGGCAAGAAAGAGGACAAGCTCGGCATCCGTGCCTCCAGCACCTGCGAGCTCGTCTTCGACGACTGCGTCGTCGGCGCCGACCAGGTGCTGGGGGAGCCGGGGCGGGGCTACAAGATCGCCATCGAGACCTTGAACGAAGGCCGCATCGGCATCGGCGCGCAAATGCTCGGCATCGCTCAGGGCGCTTTCGAGCACGCTCTCGGCTATTTGCACGAGCGGCAGCAGTTTGGCAGGGCGATCGCCGATTTTCAGGGCGTCCAGTTCCAGTACGCGCGCTGTGCGATGGACATCGAGGCGGCCCGCCTGCTCGTCTACAACGCGGCCCGCTTGAAGGACGCCGGCAAGCCGTTCGTGAAGGAGGCGGCGATGGCCAAGCTGATGGCCTCCGAGGTGGCCGAGCGCGTGACCTCGCTGGCGATCGAGTTTCTCGGCGGCGTCGGCTTCATCAAGGAGTACCCGGTAGAGAAGTTTTTTCGGGACGCCAAGATCGGCAAGATCTACGAGGGGACGAGCAACATGCAGCTTGCCACCATCGCCAAGATCCTGCAGGCGCCGTTCAAGGCGGGCGATTGAAAATTGGGCGGCGGCCCTCACCCAAGCTGAGCGAACAGGCGGTCCACGTCGGGGGATAGGTCCGGCAGCTCTGGGCGGGCGGCGATGCGATCACCGCTTGCATAGCGCGCCCCTCCCTCGGGCGTCAGCACGACGACCTCGCGGCTGTGCGGCAAGGCCAGCCAGACCTGCTGCACGCCGCGGTCCAGGTACCAGCGCGCCTTGAGGCGCAGCACGCTCTCGTCTTCGTCTTGCCCCGCGACTTCCACTGCCAGGACGGGCGGCACCTGCTGGAGCCGGCCCCGGGGTACGCCGACCTCTGCTTGTCGCCAAATCGCGACGTTTGCGGCTCGCACGTCGCCGCCGAGCTTCATGCCGGCCTCGTTGGCACCCACCAAGAACCCCGGATGTCGTTCGGACCAGGACCTGAGGGCGAACGCGACGTCGACGGCCACATATTGCTGAACGTCGGCACGCGGCGGCATGTACAGGAGCCTCCCGTCAACGAGCTCTAGCCGGCCGTCGACCGCGGGCCAACTGGTTGGGTCGTCCGCGCAGATGCCTTCGGGCCGGAGCTCGATCGGGAAACGCACCCCCGTCCGGCGAAGCCGGATATCGTCATCCCCCAGCAGCTTGACGGCGGCGTCACCCATGACGTTATCAGTATGCGCGGGCCCTGCCGCGCCGACAACCGTCGGTGCCTTTGCTTGCGAGCCTACGGCTGCGCCGCCTCGCGGGGCGGGGGCAGCGGCTCCCAGCGCAGCGATTCACCGTATTGGTTGGTGACCTTCTGCGTGGTCCAGCGCTTGAGCGACATCATGTAGAGCCCGGGCTGGTTTTTGCGGGTGGAGAAGAACGCGAGCAAGCGGCCGTCGGTGCTGCAGGCAGGGTAGGAGTTGGTGCCTTGGTTCTGGGTGAGGCGAGAGATGCCACCGCCGCGCTCGTTGCTCATCACCAGATCCTGGCGGTTGCCGCCGACGGCCACGGCGTACACGAGCCGGATGCCATCCTCGGTATCGCAGAAGGTGGGGGCGGCCGCGGTGAAGCCGGCAGGGGACACGGCCTTGCCGTCGACGTAGACACGCTGTGAGCCGTTGTCGGGGCTGCCGCCGATCCAGGCGAGCTTGCCCGACGGGCTGAACGCGGGGTGGGTCGCCAGCTCGGTCGTGGAGACCTTTTTCATCCCGGAGCCGTCCGGGTTGCCGACGTAGATGGCGCTCTTGGCGTTTTCAGCCACCGCCAGCGCCAGCTTGGTGTGATCCTTGTTGAACGCCACGCTGTAGATGCTGGTCTTGAACGGCACATTGACGGGCTTGAAGCTGCCGTCGAAGCGCATCAGGCGAAACGGCGAGTACTTCGTGCTCACCGTATAGAAGAGCTCCTGGTTCGGTCCCCATGCGGGGGCGATCGCGGTGTCCGACGGATCGGTGTGGCCTTTGAGGTTGTGACCATCGGCATCCATCGTAAAGATGCGGCGATTTTTCCCCCACTTGCCGGAGAAGGTGAAGTGGCTGGCGAAGCCGCCAGGGCGCCCGGTGATGGCCCCGAGCAACGCGTCGGTCAGACGGTGCGCCGTCACGCGAACCTCCGGCTCGTCCACCAATAGCTTCTTCTCGTAGACAGGGTCCTTGCCCGTGCTGACGAAGTAGGCGAGGCCGAACACCTGGATCTTGCCGGACGGCTGCTTCTGCGCGGCGACCTTGACGATCACCTCGGCGCCGAGCTTCTGCCAGGCGGGGATGTCGACCGGGTCGTCGAAGCCGTACAGGCCCGGCGGCGCCTTGTTGTCGTCGATGACGTCGAACATGCCGCTCAGCTCGAAATCGCGGCGCACGACCCCGCGCACGATCACGTCCTCGAGATCGGGCGACAGCGACGGCAGCACCGCGAGCTTCGGCACGTGCTCTTCCTTGTGGCCCGTGATCACGAGCGTTCCGAGCACGCTCTCGTCGGGCGGGGCCGTGGTGCTGCTCGCCGCCGCGACCGGTTGGGCCACCGCGGGGAAGGAGGCAACGACAGCGGCGCCGGCGAGCAGCCAGCCGCGAAGACCGCGCGCACTAGGCCGAGCGCCGAAGCGCTCCAGCAGGTGTTTCATCGAGATCAATCGCATGCCTTTTTCCCACTGAATCTGAGGCTGACGCTCGAGCTGAGGATATCCGGGTACAAGGGCGGTGGCGGCGGGAGCTCCTGACCGGTGACCGCCTGCATGGTGGACTGGGCTTTGCTGTCGAACGTCGGATTCCCGCTCGGGCCCGTGATGCTAAAGCCGGTCACCGTCCTGTCGGGTCCGACGTGGGCCACGATGCCGATACTCAAATCTTTCAACACGTCGCAGGAAATCTGATCGGGGCTCGGGGGGCTCCAGCGGCTGTTGAACCAGGCGATGATTTTCAGCTGGTACTGGCTCACGGCGCGCGCCTTCAGCGGATCGGTCTCGGTGCCTTCCTTGACGCCGTCCGCCGCTCCTTCTTCTTCCAATTCCGGGGCCTCCACGTCGGGGCCCGCGTCCAGCAGCACCTGATCGACCTGCTTGGCGATCTCCGCGTCCGGCGGGGGGGCCTCGGCGTCGAGCTTTGCGACCTTGCTGGTCGGCAGCGCCTCGGGCGTCTTGGGCGCCTGCGCCGAAGGGGCGCTGGCCTCCTCGAAGCGCTGCACGGGCGGGTTCTTCTTCCACATGTCCGGCAGCTTCGGCTTGACCTGCTTCTTGCTGCCGAGCTTCAACAGGGGCAGCTCGTCCAAGATAGGCTTGACCGCGATGGGTTCCTCCCGAACTTCCACCGGCTTCGCCTGGACATGCGCCTTGCTGCCGGCGGCCATCAACACCCCGAACAGCACGATCTGAATGATCGTGGTGAGCCCCGCGGCGGCTCCCACCTGCGCGACGGTGAACGCGCTGCCCGGGCTGCTCATGGCCGACCGGGTGCGGCGCTCCCGGTCTTCGGGGCGCCCTTGTCCGGCGCTGCCGCTGCTTCGTCGGTGACTTCCTCGAGCTCCGGCTGCACCAGCAGGTTGAGCGACTCCACGCCGCTGTTGCGCGCCGCCGCGACGACCGTCGCGACCACGCCGTAGCGGGCGTCCTTGTCGGCACGGATGTAGAGCTCGCGCTCCTTCTGGACACGCCCGTTCTCTTTGAGCACCTCCGCGATGCGATCGGTGACGTCCTCCTCCCCGAACAGGATGCGCTCTTCTTTCGTCACGCTGACCAGCAGCCGCGCGTCCTTCACGGGCGTCTCCGCCGCTTTCACCTCCGGCAGGTCGATGCGGAGGCCGGTGGTGAGCAGCGGCGCCGTCACCATGAAGACGATCAGCAGCACCAACATGACGTCGACGAGCGGCGTGATGTTGATGTCGCGGAAGCCGCTGCGCCCGCCTCCTCGGCCGCCGAGCTTGACTCCCATGGCTCAGTACCCCTGGCCGAAGCTCCGCGGCGCCGCCCGCATCGACTCGTTCACCAGCGGCACGGCGGCGGTCCGCTGCTGGTGGGCGGCGTCCGCCGCCAAGAGCTCGGCCCAAGTTTCCGCCGAGGCAGCGAGCTCTTCCAGCAGGTCTCCGATCCGCTTGTCGACGTAGTTGAAGCCGATGGTGGCCGGGATCGCCGCCACCAGCCCGAAGGCGGTCGCGATCAGCGCTTCACCGATGGCGGGCGCCACCACCGGCAGCGACGCGCTCTTCTCCACGCCGATCCGTAGAAACGCATCCATGATGCCCCAGACCGTGCCGAAGAGGCCGATGAACGGCGACGCGGAGGCGATGCTGGAGAGCGTGGGCATCAGCACGGTGGCCCGCTGCTGCTCGCTGGCGATCGCGCGCTTGGCGACGGCGAGCATGATCTCCGAGTTGACGTTCGGCTGGTGGTGGCGCTTGGCCAGCTCCACCACCACGCGCGCTCCTGGCGACTCTTTGTGCTGCAGCGCGAGCGAGATCAGCTCCGACGCGGAGCCGGCCGTCTCGGCTTCCTGCTCGAAGCGACGCTGCGCCGAGCGCATCTTCCTGAGCTGCAGCGACTTCAGAAACCAGATCAGCCAGACGGCCGTCGACGCAACGATCAGCACCAGCAAAACCACCAGCACCACGCCCGACGACTGGAACATGAGCTCCAACGGATCGAGCTTGGTCTCCGGCGCCGGCGGAAGGGTAGCTTCGGGCTGCATGCTTGAGGGTTGCTATACCGCGGAAGGGAACGGGCCGCAGGTTGGAACTGCGATGCCGCGCGTCGTCAATCGGCCAACACGATGTCGACGCGGCGGTCCTTGGCGTAGGACGTCTCGTCGGTGCCGGAGGCGTCCATTTCGCCGCGGCTTGTGGTGTCCATCTTATCCTGCTTCAAGCCTTCGCCAGCGATCGCCGTCTTCACGTTGTCGGCGCGGCGCTGGCCGAGCAGCATGTTGTATTCGGCCTCACCGCGAGGATCGGCGTGGCCCACCAAGCGCATCTGGCGCCCCGCGAGCGGGCCGTCCGTGAAACATTTCGCCAGCGCAGAAAGCACCTTACGGTCCTGGGGCCGAATATTGGCCGAGTCGAACGCGAAGTAGGCGTCGGTATCGGAGATGCCGCACTTCTTACGGATCTCATCGGAGATGTTGATCTGCGACTGGTTCGGGTTGTCGCCGGGCTTCTCATTGTTCTGCGCCATTTGGTCGGACGGCGGTTGGGCCGGCGGCGGAGGGGGCGGCGCGGCAACCGGGGCTTGCTCCCCAGCGCACGCCATGAACATGGCAGACGACACGATCACGGTAGCGACGACGGACCTCATCTCCGACCTCCTGTAGTGGGACCTGCGACAACAGGCGCTCGCGGGGTTTCAATCCCTCTGCGAACTTCGGCCGACCCGCCTCGCGGTGGGCCGGACCCAGGGTTAGCGAGACACAGTCGTAGCGATGATGCGGCGGCCGCGCAACCCGAAGCAACAGGGCGGGAAATTTGACGAAATGGCGCGTCGGGCTCGCTGGAGCGCCAGGTCGGGCCGGCGCCGGAAACCTACCGGGGCAGATGGCCGGGGCCTGCGAGCGCTCACCGGCTGGCGGCCACGTAGCCGAGCACGGCCAAGGTCCCCCCGAGAAATAGCAGGATGAGCGCGAGCTTGCCGGCGTCTCGCCGGACCTGGCGCTCGCTGCTGCGGGCGCTCTCGAGCTTGGCCATGGCGAGCAGGGCGACGCCCTGGAGGCGCTTGTGGGCCGTCGGGCCGCGGTGATGGTCGCCGGTCATGCCGCGGTAGCGGGCCGCCGCTTCGGCGAGCCGATCGTGGCGCTGGCAGTGGTCGAGGAAGACGGCGTGCGCCTTCTCGTCGTCCCAATGATCGAGCACGTTCTTCCACAGGGCTTCGAGCGCAGGATCGGTCACAAACCGAGCTCCCGCGACAGGCGCTGAACCTGGGCGAAGTACTCGCTGCGCTCGAGCGGCTGATTGAGCAGGTGGAAATCCTTGCCGTGAAGGCCCACGCAGCCGAAGCAATAGCTGCAGCCCGTCAACCCAATGCAGCGGATGAGGTAGGCGCTGTTCGAACAGTTCTCGGCCAAGACGCAGTGCTGGCAGTTGAGCAGGTGTGTGCTCGATCGGCAGTGGGAGCAATCCGAACACGCCACACACGAGACGCAGTAGTGGCAGCGGACGAGCCGCTCGCTATCGCGACAGAACGTGCAATCGGTGCACCCTTTGCAGTCTTTGCACTCGATGCAGCCTCGGTTGGCGGTGATCGCTCCGGCTTCCGCGATCAGCTGCTGAAAGCTTCGCTCGAACTGCCGCGCGCTGAGCTCCTCGAACATTGCTGGTTCAGGCCCCACCACGGAGCGCGCGGCGAAGCTCGGCCGCAGCCTGCCGGGTGAGCGCCTCGTCGGCGTGCTCCTCGAGCCGGCGCAGCCGCTGATCGAGCACGGGGCGCTTGATGGGAGGTTCGTTGCGCAGGAGCTGCTGGAGCTCGGCGATGGCGTCTCGGGCCCGCGCCTCGTCCGCGTGCTCGAGCAGCTGCAGCTGCACGCGCTGCTCGCTCGGCAGCTCGAAGCCGGCAGCGACGAGCTCCTCCGCGGCTTTGGAGATCGCCGCGCGGCCCTCGGAGCCGAGCAGCCGATCGAGCAGCCTGAGGCGTTCCCGCTCCCGTTCATCGCCGCCGCGATCGGGCAGCTCGACGATGCGGGCGACCCGTCGCGCGACCGGCGCCGCGCGCGACGGAGCCGACAGCGGGAGCGGGGCAGGCGCTGGCTTGTCCGCGCGTCGAGGGGAGGCGGAGGCGGCGATCATCGAGCGGGGGGACGAGCTGGTGCGCGCAGCGCCCGGGCGCCGCGCGGCGATCAAGATGGGTTCGGTGCTCGAGCTGGCTCCGGGCCGCTGCGGGCGCCGGCGCTTCCGGCCCGATCGTTGGCGTTGTCGATCCATCGGCGATAAAATCCTCGGCTTCACGTCCGTCGAAGCAAGACAGCCCTACGCCCTCGGAGTTTGCCGCTGCGCCCATCCCACCAGCGCGAGAGCGACGTGACCCGCGATCGGGCGAGGGGTGACTTAGCACGGAGGCTTCGTTCGGGCGGAGCCAAAATCAAGAGCGCACCCGCGGATCGTGAAAAATTTCAAATCTGCTTTCCGGCCTGGACCAGCGGGCGGCGGCCAGCGAGTGAGCCATGAGGGACGGCCTTGCAGGGCCTCCCCGAGTCAGGGGGGCTCCGGTCCCGCGAGCCATCCGGTGCCCTGGCTTGAAGCGGGAGCTTGGATGGGGCAGGAGCGCGTGCGTGAGACTCCCGCCGAGCCCCGTTGGCCTCGAGCTCGTCGTCGTCGCCGCCGTCGCGGCGAGCTGCGCCGCGAGGAGCGCACCACCGGAAGCGCCGCCCGCGCCCGAGCCCAGCGCGCAGCCGTCCCCCGAACCGCAGCCTCCGGCCCCCATGGCCGACGCGCTTGCTGGACCCTGGGGCATCGTCGAGCCGCGCTTCACCAGCTTTCGCCTGCCGCTGCCGGACGCCGCCGCCTGGCGCGTCGGAGACGAGCCCCGGGGGCGCTGGCTCGCGCTGCACCACCCGGGGTCTCGCTCTGAGCTGCGCTTGCGCACCTGGCGGGCCGCGCGCACTGCGGACCCACGAAGCTGCGAGCGGCAAGCGCGCCTGTGGCGGCCCCAGATCCCCAGCCCGGACGCCGCCGCTGTCCTGGATGAAGGGCACATTTCGGCGCCTGCCGGCTTCCACACGCGGGTGATCAGCAGCGTGGAGGCGGCCGAGTCCGGCTTGAAAGGAGCGGTCTTGGCCTTTGGCGCCAGCCCGGGGCGGTGCTTCGCGCTGGTGTTCGAGACGTGGGCGAGCGGCAAGTGGGCGGCCGCCGCGGTTGGAGAACGGGTGGCGCAGATCCGTGAACGGTCGTTGCCGCGGGTCGAGCTGCGCGCCATCGACGATCGCGCCGCCGATTGAATCAGCGGGCACGAGGTCGCGCGACGCACCCGGTCCCGCGTGTGCCTCCCGACGACCGTCATGAAAATTTTCCAGCAGCGCCTGCGCTCTGGGACAGGCGCTCCGAACGGCTTTCACCTCCATACCGCCACACCCCTGACGTAAGGCGAGCGGGTGCGTGCCACTTCGTCGCCCCTCTGCGCGATACCGTGGCTTTCGTGCAGCGGATGCTTACAAGTCCAGGCGCACACGCCTGCTGCGGACGCAGGTCCTTTCGCCCTATGAAGGGCCCTCGTTCCCCATCCCCTCCCGGCCGACGTGAAAGACATAGCACTCCGACTCGCAGAACGAGTCCGCGAACTTCGGTTGCAGACTGGAGTCACTCAAGCTGAGCTTGCCGCTCGTGCTGGGGTTACCGTGGAAACGGTAGCTCGGCTCGAGCGCGTGTTGCGCGGGCGTTCGTCCGCCAACGCCAATCCGTCGCTCGAAACCCTGGGGCGACTGAGCGCCGCTCTTGGTGTGGAGGTCGCGGAGCTGCTCGCCCCACCCGGACGATCTCGTCCCCGCGACGATCGTCTGAGCGCGGTGTTGCGGGACGCCAGCAGCGCGACGCGCCGGCGCGTGCTGCGGATCGCCGAGGCGCTGGTGCGAGAAGAGGAAGCGGAGCTGCGCGCCGCCGACAAGAAGCGCACGCGCCGGAGCTGAGCGGTCGCCCCGCGCGCCTTCAGCCGAACGCCTCGATGGCGCGCTGAAGCTTGGCCTGCACGCGCGCCGGCAGCGTGCCCACCGCGACCACGCTCAGCGTCTCGGCCCGAAACAGCGCGCGGGCGGCGCCGTGCACCTCTGCGGCGTCGACCGCCAGGAGCTGCTCCAAGCGTTCGGCGGGCGTGCGCCCCACGCCGGTGAGCTGACCGATCGAGAAGAACTCCGCCAGCGAAGCCGGATCGTCGAGCATTTCCTCCGCTTGCCAGCCGAACCGCGCCTTGGCCTTGTCGAGCTCGTCCAAAGCAGGGCCGTTGTCGCGAAGATCGCGGACCATCGCGAGCAGCTCGTCCAGGAGCTCCGGCACTCGATCGTGCGCCGACTCCGCCGCGATCTCGAACAGGCCCGCGTCGGCGTACGCCTCGTACGCCGCGCTGACGTCATAACAGAGCCCGCGTTCGTCGCAGATGCGATGATAGAGCCGGGTCGCCATCCCGTCGTCGAGCAGACGGAGCAAGAGCTCCGTCGCAGGTTCGAGCGCGTCGTGCTCGGCCGCGGCGCGGAACCCGAGCCTGAGCGCGGTCTGGCTGTTGGCGTGGCGCACGTAGCGGAAGCGCGGGCGCTCTTGCGCGCCGGGGGGCGCTGTGCCGGGGCGTTGCCCTCGCGGCAATCGCTCGAAGCAGCGCTGGACGGCGGCCAACACGCCGGTGGGTTCGATGGGGCCGCACACCGTCAACACCGTCCCGGCGCCGGTGTAGTGCTGCTCGTGGTGACGCCGCAGGCGATCGCGGTCGAAGCCCTCGACGTGCTCGATCGTGCCCGTGATGGGGCGCCCCAACGGGTGCTGGTCGAAACACAGCTCGCGGATCAGGTTGTCCGCGTCGATGTTCCGGCCATGGTCGTCGAGGCCCTCCAGAATTTCTTCGCGCACGATGTCCTGCTCGATCTCGAGGTCGGCGAAGACCGGCTGCTGGTACACCTCGGAGAAGAGCTCGAGGGCGGTCGCGAAATTGGCCGGGGGCACCGAGAGCTGCATCGACCCGTGATCCACGGCCGTGGCCGCGTCGAGCGTGCCGCCGAGCCGCTCGAAGGCGAGGGCCTGCCGGTGCGCCGACGGGTGTCGCGGCGTGCCGCGGTACAGCATGTGCTCCAAAAAGTGGCTGAGGCCGTTGTCCGCCGCGTCCTCGAAGCGGGAGCCGACGCGGATCTGCGCGTCGATCACGGTGCGATGCACGTGCGGCAGGCGCACCGCGATCGCGACCACGCCGTTCGGGAGCTCCACCCGCTCGTGCGGGATGTCGGCGGTCAGCATGTGTGAACGTTGGGCTCTCCCGCCGTGAAGCGAGGAAGCGCTCACGACGGCTCGTCGACGCCTTTGGGTTCCTCGGCAAGCGCAGCGTTCAGCTGGACCTCTTTGCCGGCGGCCTTGCGCAGCTCGCCGACGAAGCGGGCCACGGCGTCGCGCTGCTTCGCCTCGCGCATGCCGCGGACGATGCTCGCCCGGTCCTTGTCGAACTGCTCGCGGGTGGCCGTCTCTTTCTCCTTGAGCTGCATCACGGCGAAGCCGCGCTCCGTCTGGATGAGCTCCGGGTAGACCGCGTCGGGTTTTTCGAGCGCGAGCGCCTCGGCCGCGACCGCCTCGGTCGGCAGCGCGTCCGGGATCGGCAGCCCCGTGGCGTTGAACTGCGCGGAGATCTCCACCTTCGGCCGATTGTCGGCCTTCAGCGCGGCGTCCACGTTGGCGGCCTTCGCCTTGGCGTCCTTCAGGCTCGCGGCGGCCTGCTTGGCGTAGGCCTCGCTGAGCTCGGCCACCGCTTCGTCCATCTTGGTCCCCGCCTCGAGCTTGCTGATGAGCTCGCGCCCGAAGCGCTTCGCCAGCTCGTCCGCCTGAAAGCGCGTCGCGAGCCCGCGAGCGATGGATTGCCGACCGCGGGCCTCGGCCTCGCCTTCGGCGAGCTTGCCCTCGTAGCTCAGCAAGTGAAAGCCGCCCGCGGTCTCCAGGATCGGCGTGACCTGGCCCGGCTTCAGCCGCTCGACCGCTTCGGCCAGCTGCTTGCCGGGATCGGCGTCGGTGCCTTCCAGGCAGTGCACCTCGGGGGCGGTCCGCGCGCCGTCCCGATAGTTTCGCGCCACACGCGCGAACGGCAGCCCCTGCTTCAGCAAGTCTTGGGCGTACTCGAGCCGAGCCCGCGTCTCGACCTTCTCCGCGTCCGTGGCCTCGCTGGCGAACGGCGCGAACATTTCCCGCACCAGGGTGCAGCCAGGTTTGAACGACGCTTCGGCCGTCTTCCAGGCTTCATCGACCTGGGCCTTGTTGTCCTCGGACCACTGGGCCAGCGCTTCGGGCGACAGATCGACGGCGAACGCCTCGAACCAGCCGCGGTCGAGCGCGACCGATCGGATCATGGCCTTCGTCTGTTCGCGCACGAAACGCCGAAACGCCTCGCCCTCGGAGATCTGGACACGCGACTTGACGAGGTCGCGCATGCGCGCGGCGATGAGCTCGCGCTTCTGCATTTCCTTGAACTCTCGCGGGCTGCGGTTGGTGACATTGCGCACCATCCGCTCGTAAAGCTTGTAGTCGAACTGTTTGTCGCGCGGGTCCGTGACCGGCAGCAGGCGAGCCCAGTCTTCGGTCAGCTGCAGGGAGTACGCAAGCCAACCGGCGTCCTCGGCCGGGAGCGAGACGTGGGCGCGTCCCTTGGCCAGCTCGTCGTCGATCTCCTGTTCGCTGATGGAGATCCCGAGCCGCTCGGCTTCTTGCACGAGCAGCTCACGCTGCGCGAGCCCCTCGAGGATGTGCTTCCTGAGCCCCATCGCGCGGATCCGCTTGGACGGCATGCCCTGGGGCACGATGAGCCCGTAGCTGGCGAAAAAGTCTTTTCGGCTCACGCAATCGCCGCGCACTTCGACGGCGCACTCCTGGGTCAGGCTGGCGCCAGGTCCGCGTCCGGCTCGAAACTCGAGCACGAACACGATGATGATCGCGAAGACGATGCCGGCGATGAGCACTTGCGCGACACCGCCCCGACGGAAAAAGCTGAGCATTATTGCGGACTCCTGCCCTCGAGCGCTGGTCTGTACCACGACGCCGCCCGGGCCGCGGCACATACCACGCCCGCTTGCCATGGTCTACGCGAGGGCCCGCTCCAAAGGCCGCGACCCGGCCGCCTGGCACGGCTGCCGCCGGCCGGGGGCAAAGCCCCTATTTTTGCGCGGCTTTCTCCAGGCTCAGCGCGTAGCGCAGCTCTGCGAACAGCTCGTCGAGGCTGCCGACGGCTTTGACGAAGGCGACCTCGTACCAGGTGTCGAGCGTGCGCTGGCGGTCCCCTGGATCGCTGATCGGCACCACGTTCGTCTCGGCCTCGCGATAGCCGTTCTTCAAAGCCTTGTGCGCCAGGCCGCGCGCGCGATCGAACAGCGCCGCGCCCGACTCACCCTCGAAATCCCGGGCCTGCGCGCGCACGACCAGGCGCACGGCCAGAGACTCGCCCAGCACCGCCGAGACACCGCTGTCCATGATGAGGTTGTCCCGCACGCGATCGGCGAGCATCACCTTGCTGCCGGCGGTTCGGTAAATTTCGAAGCCCTCGGCGATGAGTGCCTTCTTCAACTCACTGGCGCTAAGGGAGGGCATGTGACCATGACTTGCCACCGAAGGAGTAGGTGGGCAACGGGGCCTTTCGGAATGAATTTCGGGACATTACGAAGCCTTGCCCGGAAAGCTCCGTCCGCAACTTTTTCAGACCGTTCGGCCAGCGTCAAGTCGCCGATCCGCCGACCGTCGCGATCGCGCGCGGCCAGCGGAGCACGCGGCTCGCGAATTTGAGCCGATCGGCCGCGTGATCCCCGGCCGCAACCGGGCGCGTCCGATCTGGCGGGGTCGGGGCTCAGAAATGTTATCCTTCCGGCGGCCGTGACGCGACGTCCCCCACCGAACGATGTTCTCCAAGGCCAGCGCCGCAACACCGGCGGCGCTCGGCGGGAGTCGTCCGATCGGGTCGAGCTGCGGTCGGGCGACGCCATCGTGATCGGGTGGGCGCTCAACCGGAGCCGCGGTGGGCTGCGCGTGATCGTAGAGGAGGCGTCCCTCGAGGAAGGGGCGGAGTACGAGCTGACGATCGCTGACGACGAGCAGCGAAGCCCCAGGCGCGCCCGGGTGGTTTGGGTGCGGGACGAAGCCGACGGGCAAATCGTCGGGCTCGAGTTCTCCGACGGTGGGGCGGCGCGCCGCCCGAGCCCCCGTGACCGCCGCCGCCCTGCTCGACGCCGGGGGGGCCTTGGCGTCCGCGCTGCCGGGCCACGAAGCCCGTCCGGGGCAGCTGCAGATGGCCGCCGCGGTGGAGCAGGCGCTCGAGCGCTCCCGAGTGCTGCTGGTGGAGGCGGGGACCGGCACCGGCAAGACGCTGGCCTACCTGGTGCCGGCGATTCAGAGCGGGAAGAAGGTGGTGATCTCGACCGCCACCCGTGCGCTGCAGGAGCAGATCGTCCGCCACGACGTGCCGCTGGTGGAGCGAGCGCTCGGCAGGCCGGTGGCGCTCGCGGTGATGAAGGGCTTGTCGAACTACATCTGCCGGCGCCGCTTGTTGGAGGCCGCCGCCAGCGCCGACGCGAGCCGCGGCGCCGATCTGCAGCGGATCTTGGACCTGGCCGCCAACAGCTCGACGGGCGACGTCGTCGAGCTCGACGGCTTCGCCGAGGACCACCCGCTGCTCCGCGACGTGACCTCGTCGAGCGACACCCGCATCGGGCAACGCTGCGCTCACTATCGCGACTGCTTCGTCACGCGCATGAAGCGTGACGCCGAGGCCGCGCGCGTCGTGGTGGTCAATCACCACCTGTTCTTCGCCGACCTCGCGCTGCGGGGGCCCCACCCGGCGTCGGTGATCCCCGACTACGACGCGGTCATTTTCGACGAGGCCCACCAGATCGAAGACGTCGCGACGGAGTTCTTCGGCCTGCGGGTCTCGCGTGCGCGGCTCGAGCGGCTCTTGCTGGAAGCCGAGCGGCTGGCGGCCCCGGCCGAGCGCTACGTCCCCGAGGCCCGCACGTCGGCCCGGCGCATCGGGGGCGACCTGCAGCACGCGGCGGAGGCCTTCTGGGCGGAGCTGTCGGCGCTGGTCCCCGCGGAGGACACCCGGGCCGCGGTCGAACGGGACGCCTTCGCGGGGCCGCTCGAGCGGGCGTACTTCGGCCTCGACGCGGCCCTCGAGGGGTTCGAAGCCTTCGGGCAGAGCCTCACCTTCGAGCTGCAGCACAAGCCGTCGCTCCGCAGCGGCTCGCCCTCGCCGGGCGAGCTGTCGGAGGCGTTCGAGATGCTGGCGCGGCGCGCGGCGAGCGCTCGCGAACAGCTCGCCGCCATTCACGACACCGGCGCGGGGCGGGTCAGCTGGGTAGAGATCGGGCGGCGCAACGTCACGCTCAGCTCCTCACCCGTCGACATCGCCGGGACGCTCCACCATCGGGTCTTCTCCAGCGTCCCCGCGGTGGTGTTGACCAGCGCCACGCTCGCGGACACCGGCGCGAAGAGCGGGCCCGCGTCGACGCCCTTCGGCTACCTGCGCCGGCGGCTCGGCATCGTCGATCCGGAGCTGCAGGTGGACGAGCTCATCGTGCCGTCGCCCTTCGACTATGCGGGCCAGGCCCTCTTGTACACCCCGCGCGACCTGCCGCCGCCGGGGACGCGGGAGTTCATCGACGCCGCCGCCGAGCGCATCGCAGACCTGGTCGAGATCACCGACGGCGGGGCGTTCGTGTTGACCACCAGCGTGCGCGCCATGAAGGCGCTCCACGGGAGGCTGAGAGCGGCGCAGCGCGGTCGCAGCGTGCTCCTCCAGGGCGAGGCGCCGAAGGCGAGCTTGCTCGCCCTGTTCAAGGCCGACGGCCGCTCCGTGCTGGTGGCGACCTCGAGCTTTTGGGAAGGGGTCGACGTCCCTGGCGATGCGCTGCGCCTGGTGGTGCTCGAGAAGATCCCGTTCGCGGTGCCGAGCGATCCCATCATCAAGGCGCGGGCGCTGGCGATCGAGTCGGACGGCGGCAACCCCTTCATGGAGATGTTCGTGCCGGCGGCGGCGCTGAGCCTCAAGCAGGGGTTCGGGCGGCTCATCCGAACCCGCAGCGACTACGGCGTCGTCGCGCTGCTCGACGAGCGGGTGCACCGCCGCGGCTACGGCAAGCGCCTGCTCGCGGCGCTCCCGCCCGCCGGGCGCTGCACCGAGCTCGAGCCGGTGCGCGCCTTCTGGCGCCAGCGCGCCGGTGGGGCGGAGCGCTGAGGCGCGCGCCGCCACCGCCGGCTTCGAGCGTCAGCGCGGGCTTCGCGGCGCGCGACCGCTTGCGGCCTTGCTCGGTGCGCGCAGCGCCTTGCCAGACTTGGCAGCGGGGCGGGCCGCACCGGGGCTCTTGGCTTGGCGGGTCGTCTTCGCTTGGGCGCGCTGCTTCGACGCGAGCGGCGCTTTGGCGGCGCGGGCGCCGGTCTTGCGGCCATTGGCTTTGCTGGCGCGAGCCGGTTTCTTCGCCGCCTTCGCGCTGACCGCGGGCTTCTTCTTGGCCCCAACGCCGGTCTTCTTGGCCTTTGCTGCGGCGGCCGCCTTCGCGCCGACGCTCCGCTTGCCGGCCTTCGTGCCGCCCGCGCGGGCCGCTTTCTTGGCGCCGTTCGAAGCCGCGCGCTTGGTGGCCGCGCCGCCGACCTTCTTTTTGGTCTTGGCGACCGCCCGGGTCACGGCGCGCTTGGCCGCCTTCGCCACGCTCTTGCTCCCGCCGCCGGTCTTGCGGTCGCCGTTTGCCTTGGCCTTGCTCGCGCTCGCGGGCTTCGCAGCTCGCGACGGCGCCCGACGCGGCTTGGCTTTCGCTGCAGGCGCGGGGGTCGCGTGGGCGGCCGCGCCGTTCATCACCGGATCTTCCTTGTCGGCGTCGTCGGGACGCCCGAGCGCGCCGCCTTGCCGCTCTGCCAGCGTCTCTTCGAGCTTCTGGTCGAGCTTGGTGAACTCGAACGGCTTGTCGATGTAGGCGTCCGCTCCGTAGAGCGGCGACGTCATCTCGTTCAGGTTCTCACCGATCCCGGTGAGCATGACGACACCGGTGTGCGCAAGTGAGACGGCCTCCCGAATCTTGCGACACACCTCCCACCCGCTCATGCCGGGCATCATCACGTCGAGCACTACCAAGTGGGGCAAGTGCTGACGCGCTAGCTCCCAGGCCTCGTCACCATCAGAAGCTTCGACGACCTCGTAGCCTTTGGCTCGCAGGTGCGCCGACACCATCGCCAGGGTGCTCGGTTCGTCGTCCGCCACCAGGATCGTCGTCTTTTTTCGATTCGCCATTGCCGCCTTAACTCCGCGAAATATGGCGTATTCGAGCTCAGCGTCGGCCTCTGGGTCAAGCCCCGCGGTGCCGATCGCCGAGCGGCCGCATGGCCGCGGCCAAAACCGGGGTGGCAGCACCCAAGCGCGACGGGGGCCCCGGGCGAACGTCACCCGGACGAAACTTCGCACCGCCGAGCGTGTCGGAGCGTCGAGTGATGACCAGGTTGACCCGTGGCTCGGCTGCTGAGCCGGCGCCCGCGGGACAGCCACGGCAGCGCGTGCTTAACTGCAACATCGATTGGGAAACAGCGTAGTGGTCGATCGAACCCGAGGCCTTCGTCGATTGCGGCGCGCCGCCCGGATCACCGCCGTGCGGCTGCGTTTGCGGGCGGTGCTGCAGGCCGTCTGCCAGACCTTGCCCCTCCCGCTCGTCTTCGCGGTGGGGGCGCTGACCTGGATCAAGATCGGCGACCCCTCGCCAGGGGCGCAGCGGTGGCTCTTGGTGGGCCTGCTCGCCTGCGCCGCGGTGGTGGTGGGCGCGGCGCTCTTGGCCGCCCTGCGGCGCCGACCTCCGGCCTTCGGCGCGCTGCAGCTCGATCGGCACCACGGCCTGCAGGATCGGATCAGCAGCGCGCTGGCGTTCTCCGAGCTGCCCCCGGCAGAGCAGACCGACCTGATGCACGCCGCCATCGACGACGCCCTGTCGCAGGCCGGCGCCCTGTCGCCCCGCAAAGCGGCGCCGCTGCGCGTGCCCGCCGAGCTGTCGGTGGTCGCGTTGCTCGGGGCGGGGCTGTTCGCGGTGTCGCTCTTGGAGGTGCGCACCGTGCGCCACCTGCCGCCGCCCGCCACCATCGACGCGATGGTGATGACCGCCGACGACTTGTCGCTGTTCCGCGAGGCGACCCGCGAGCTCGAGCAGCAAGCGCAAGATCCCGAGGCGTTGGCCGCGGTGCGGCGCTTCAACCAGCTCATCGAAGACATCGCCGAACGCCGGCTCGATCGGCGGGAGGTGTTCGAGCGGCTCGAGCAGCTGCAGCAAGATCTCGAGCTCGGCGCGGAGGCTGACCGTGAAGCGCTCGACGAAGGGCTGAAGAACCTGGCCAAGCAGCTCGAAGGCAGCGAGCTGACGAAGCCGATCGCGGAGCCGCTCTCCGCCAAGCGGCTCGAAGACGCCGAGAAGGCCATGCGCAAGCTGGCCGAGCGGCTGCGGCAGCCGATCGACAAGCCGAGCAAGGCCGAGCTCGAGAAGCTGCGGGCGTCGTTGAAGGCGGCCAGCGAAGCGAGCTCGAAGAAGCTCGCGGAGCTCAAGGAGCAGAAGCGCCAGGCCGAACAGGCGCGCCGGCGGCTGCTCAAGAAAAAGGACGAGAAGGGGCTCAGCGCCGCCGACCAGCGCCTGCTCCAGAAGAAGGAGCGGGAGCTCGAGCGGCTGGAGCGCGAGATCGACAAGGCCGAGCGGGCGAAGCGGCAGCTCTCCAAGCTGGATCGCGAGCTGGCCGAGGCAGCGCAAGAGCTGATGAAGCAGCTCAACGACAGCGCCAAGTCCCTCGAGTCCGGCGCCGAGGACATCAACCGCATGGCGCGCAAGGAGATGTCCGATCAAGAGAAGCGGGAGCTTTTGCAGAAGCTCAAAGAGATGCGCGAGCTGCTCCGCCAGCAGGGCAAGGGGGGCAAGGAGCGGCTCGAGCAGCTGCGCCGCTTCAGTCAGCGCGCGCGCGGCCAGCAGGGCGACGGAAAGGGCCAGCAGGGGCAGGGTCAGGGCAAAGGCCAAGGCAAGGACGGGAAAGGACCCGGCAAGGGCGGCGAGCGGCTCGTGCTCGCTCCCGGTGGCGGGGGACAAAGCGTGCCCGTCCCCGCCCAAGCTCCGGGGGCCGGCGCGGGTCAAGAAGGGGACCAGCCCGGGCAGGGCGCCGGCCAGGGCGGCCAGCAATACGGCAGCGGCCACGACCCGAACCTGAAGGGTGAAGCGTCGGAGCTGCAGGGCAGCACGAAGGACGTCTCGGCCGCGGCCGCCGACACCGGCGAAGGCTCGGCCTCGAGCGAGGTCATCTACTCTGCGGCGCAGCGCGGCTTCGTGGGCCGCGGCTACAAGCAGATTTTCACCGACTATCAGACGGTCGCCGAACAGGTGATCGAGCAGGACGAGATCCCGTCCGGCTATCGCTTCTACGTGCGGCGCTACTTCCAGCTCATCCGCCCGCGCGACTGAGCTTCGCGGGGTTCGACGACCCGCGCCTACAAGAGACCCCAACACCCAGGATGAATGACATGTCCGAATCGGAAGCCGCGCGCGAGCAAGTCAGCGAGTTTCAGCGCAAGATCTCAGGCTTGCGCGAGGAGATCGCGCGCGTCATCGTCGGCAACCGCGAGGTCATCGACGGTGTGCTCACCTGCATGCTGGCCGGATCGCACGCGCTGCTCGAAGGCGTCCCGGGGCTCGGCAAGACCATGCTGGTGCGGACGCTGGCCGAAGCCGTGGGCCTGAACTTCTCGCGCATCCAGTTCACCCCCGACCTCATGCCCGCCGACATCATCGGCACCACGGTGATCGACGAGACGGCCGGCGGCCGGCACGCCTTCGAGTTCCGAAAGGGGCCGATTTTCGCCAACATCGTGCTGGCCGACGAGGTCAACCGCGCGACGCCCAAGACCCAGAGCGCGCTGCTCGAGGCGATGCAGGAACACCGCGTCACCGTCGGGCGCAGCACCTACGCCATCGAGCAGCCCTACTTCGTGCTGGCGACCCAGAACCCGCTCGAGATGGAAGGCACCTACCCGCTGCCGGAGGCGCAGCTCGACCGCTTCTTCTTCAAGCTGCACGTCCCGTTTCCGTCGCGCGAAGAGCTGCACACCATCATCGACCGCACCACCACCGATCACAGCGCCGAGGTGCGCAGCGTGCTCAGTCGCGAGGACATCCTCAAGCTGCAGCAGCTCGTGCGGCGCGTCCCGGTGGCGCGGCACGTCCAGGACTATGCCATCCGGGTGCTGCAGGCGACGCACCCGGAGCAGCCGGACGCGCCTGAGAAGGTGCGGCGCTTCGTGCGCACTGGGGGCTCGCCGCGGGGCGCCCAGGCGATCCTGCTGGCCTCGAAGATCCGGGCGCTGCTCGAGGGGCGCTACGCCGCCAGCCTGGAGGACGTGAAGGCGAGCGCGCTGCCGGCGCTGCGCCACCGCATCCTCTTGAGCTTCGAGGGCGAGGCCGAGGGCGTCCGCAGCGACGACGTGATCCGGCAGATCCTGTCCGAGATCCCCGAAGGCAAGGCCTGAGCCGCGACATGGGTGTGCTCGACGTGTTCCGCAGGAGCGGCGCGGCGCAGGCGCTCCGCCCGCGCTCTCAAGCTGCCGAGCTGTTTGGCGACGATTTCCAGCGCAAGCTCGAGACCTTGGCGATCGTCAGCCGGCGGGTGTTCGCCGGCCGCATGCGGGCCGAGCGGCGCTCGAAGAAGAAGGGCAGCGGCGTCGAGTTCGCCGACCACCGCAACTACACCGCCGGCGACGACTTCCGCTACGTCGACTGGAACGTCTACCAGCGCTTCGGGCGCCTGCTCGTGCGCCTGTACGAAGAGGAAGAAGATCTCAGCATCTACTTCATCGTCGATTGCTCGAGCTCGATGGGGTTCGGCGACGGCCGCAAGTTCGATCAAGCCCGGCGGCTGTGCGCGGCGCTCGCCTACGTCGGGCTCGCCAACCTGGACCGCGTGACGATCGTCGGTGTCAGCGGCGACTCGGTCAGCCGCATGCCGACCACGCGCGGCAAGGGGCGGATCTTCAAGGTCTTCGACTTTTTGCGGGACATCGAGCCGTGGGGCACGACCGATCTGCAAAAGAGCCTCAAGACCTTCGTCGCGCAGCACAAGCGCCGCGGTCTGGCGGTGCTCATCAGCGATCTGTACGATCCGGCCGGGTTCGAGGGCGGCATCAACATGCTGCGCTTCAACAAGTTCGAGCCCTACGTGCTGCACGTGATCGACCCGCGCGAGGCCCGCCCCACCCTGAAGGGCGACGTGCGCCTTTACGACTGCGAGACCGGCGAGGAACGGGAGGTCACCGTCACGCCGAAGATGCTCGAGAAGATGGAAGAGGCGTTCAACGAATACCGGGCGGACATCGAGCGCTTCTGCACCGCGCGGCAGGTGCCGTACTTCCCGGCCGACGTCGAGGTGCCGTTCGATGAGCTCGTGCTCCGGGTGTTTCGCCGCGGAGGGTTTCTGCGCTGATGACCCTCGCCGGTTTCCCGCTCGGCACGCTGTTGGCGGTCGGGGGCGCCGCCGCCGCGCTGGTGGTGGTGTTCTACATTTTGAAGCTGCGCCGCCGCCCGGTGCCGGTGCCGTTCTCGCCGATTTGGCGGCGGGTGCTGCGCGACAAGGAGGCGACGACGCTGTTCTCGCAGCTCAAGCGGCTGCTGTCGCTGCTCTTGCAGCTCGCCCTGCTCGCCCTGTTGGTGCTGGCGCTCGGTGATCCGCGGCTCACCAGCACGATCAGCGAGGGGCGCAACGTCGTCGTCTTGGTAGACACCAGCGCCTCGATGACGGCCACGGACGTGTCGCCGAACCGCCTGCAGCGCGCCAAGGAGCGGGCGCGGGAGCTCGCGCGCGGGCTCGGCGGGGCCGACCGCATGTTGGTCGCGGCGCTCGGTCCGACGCCGACCCCGCTGTCGACCATGACCGGCGAGGTGAGCGAGCTCGAGCAAGCCATCGACAAGCTGCGCGCGGCCGACACCCGCGCCGATCTGGCGCGCGGGCTGCGGTTCGCTCAGGACAGCCTGAGCGGGCTGCCGAAGCCGCACCTGGTCCTGATCAGCGACGGCGCGCTAGGGGATCTCGAGGCGGTGCGCCGGGCGGTCGACCTCGGGGACACGGAGTTTCACTACCTGCCGGTCGGCGAGGGCAAGCGCAACGTCGCGATCAGCGAGTTTTCGGCGCGGCGCTACCCGCTCGACAAATCGCGCACCGAGGTGATGCTCGAGCTGACCAACACCAATGAGCAGCCGGCGGAGGTCGAGCTCACCTTGCTCGGCGACGGCGAGGTCATCGACATCACCCGGCTCAAGCTCGGCGCGAACGAGCGGCTCCCGAGGTTTTACCCCGATCTGGCCGGCGCCAGCCGCACGCTCGAGGCGAACATCCGGCTGGTGAGCGGCGAGCCCGATCAGCTGCCCGCCGACGACCGCGCCTACGCGGTGATGCCGGAGCGGCGACGCGCCCGCGTGCTCGTGGTGACCGAGGGCAACACCTACCTCGAAGCGGCGCTCTTGCTCGACGAGTACCTGGACGTGCAGACCGTGGCGCCGGCGGCGTATCCCCCCGCCGGCGGGCGCTTCGACGTGACGATCTTCGACGGGGTCGCGCCGCCGCCCGTCGCGGCATCGGGCGGGCTCCTCTATCTGAATCCGCCCAAAGAGGGTGGCCCGGTGGAGCTCGGGCGGGCGATCGAGATGTTCGGCTTCGACAGCTGGGACAAGAAGAGCCCGCTGCTCCGCTGGATGGCCATGGGCGACATCCAGGTGCTGCGCGGCCACGCGCTCAAGCCGGGACCGGACGATCGCGTGATCGGCAAGAGCGACCTCGGTCCGTTGCTCGTCAGCGGCCGGCGTGACGGCCAAGCGTTCGTCGCGCTCGGCTTCGACCCGAGGAACAGCGACTTCGTGCTCCGGGTGGCCTGGCCGCTGTTCGTGCTCAACACGGTCAATGCGTTCGTCGAGGAGGACACGAGCTACGTCTCCTCGTTCCGCACCGGTCAGGTCTGGAACATCCCCGTCCCCGGCAGCGCCGAGCGCGCCGAGCTGGAGCTGCCGGGAGGCGGCAAGGTGGACGTGCCGGTCAAGGATGGCTACGCCGTGTTCATGGGCGAGCGGGCGGGGGTCTACGCCCTGCGGGCGGGCGCCGAGGCGGAGCAGCAGCTGTTCGCGGCCAACCTCGGGGACGTCGGGGAGAGCTTCATCGAGCCGCAGAAGGAGCTGACCCTCGGCGGCAAGCCGCCCCAGGCGCTGGCGGGGTTCGACGGGGGCATGCGCCGCGAGCTGTGGCTGTACCTGGTGCTCGCCGCGATTTTGCTGTCCACCATCGAGTGGGTGACCTACCACCGGCGGGTGACCGTATGAGCGAGCGGGCTCGGCGGCTGCTGTGGGGCGCGTTCCTGGTCCTGCTGGGGGTCGGGCTGTGGATCGCCTACCAGCGCTTCGTCCTGTCGGCGGGGCCCATCAAGTGGACCCGTGACGGCACCACCTACGAGCTGCTCGACCCGCGCACGCTCGGCGTCGTGCTGCTGCTCCCGCTGTTGTTGTTCGTCCTCGGGCGGTCGCTGGCGGATCTGCCCTGGCAGCAGCGCGTGCTCTCCGTGCTGCTGCGGCTCGCCTTCTTGGCGGCGCTGGGGCTGTCGCTCGCCCGCTTGGCGCGCACGGTGGAGACCCAGCAGGTCGCCACGGTGTTTTTGGTCGACGTCAGCGACTCGGTGCAAGACGCGGCGCTCGAGCAAGCGCGTGACTACGTCGCCAAAGCGTTCGCCGCGAAGGGCGCCGACGATCTGGTGCGGGTCGTCACCTTCGCCGAGCGGCCGCGGCTGGTCGACGCGACGCCCAAGGACGGCAAGCTCGAGCTGCCCGAGGTCGCCGAGCTACGGCACCGCCCGGACCCGGCCCGGCCGAAGCACAAACCCGGCGCCGGCAGCGATATCCAGGCCGCGCTGCAGCACGCCTACGGCGTGTTGCCCGCCGGCTACCTCAAGCGCGCCGTCCTGCTCACCGACGGGGTGGAGACGCGCGGCGACGTGCTGGCGGAGGCGGCGCGGGCGCGCCAGTTCGGGGTGCGCCTGTTCACGGTGCCGTACCGCCAGCCGCCCCCGGGCGAGGTCGCGCTCAAGGCCGTGCGCCTGCCGCAGAAGGTGGACGTCGGGCAGCCGTTCGACATCACCGCGGAGGTCTACGCCAGCCGCAAGACCGAGGCCCGCGCGCGCCTCTACCAAGGGGAGACGCTCAACGGTCTGGACGCGGTGCGCGAGCTGTCGCTCGAGCCGGGCAACAACGAGATCAAGTTCAAGAGCGTGGTGCGCGTCGGCGGCGAGGTCACCTACCAGCTCGAGCTCGATCAGATCGGGACCGACAAGTTCGCCGAGAACAACTCCTACACCATCAGCGTGGACGTGCCGGGGCGGCCGACGGTCCTCTACGTCGAGGGCCAGCCGCAGCGGGCCAGCTACCTGACCAGCGCGCTCGGCGCGCAGCAGTTCGACGTCGACGTGCGCGCGCCGGCGGCGTTCCCGGGCTCGATCAAGGAGCTCGAGCGCTACGACTTCGTCATCGTGTCGGACGTGCCGCGCGAGAAGATGAGCGTCGCGTCGCAGGATTTGATCGAGAAGTACGTGCGCGATCTGGGCGGCGGCTTCTTATTCGCCGGGGGTGAGTCCGGCTACGGCTTGGGCGGCTGGGCGCACACCACGATCGAGCGCATCTTGCCGGTGCGGATGGACGCCGAGCGCCGCAAGGAGATGCCGAGCGTGGCGATGGTGCTGGTCATCGATCGCTCGGGGTCCATGACCGGGCTGCCGATGGAGATGGCCAAGGCCGCGTGCAAGGCGACGGTCAGCACGCTGCAGGGCGACGACCTGATCGAGGTGATCGCCTTCGACTCGACGCCGACCCGCTACGTCAAGATGCAGCCGGCGCGCTACCGCACGCGCATCCAGAACGATATTTTGCGCATCCAGCCGGGCGGCGGCACCGAGATCTTCCCCGCGCTCGACATGGCCTACCAGGACATCTCCGTGGTGCAGGCGCGGCGCAAGCACGCCATCTTGCTGAGCGACGGGCGGGCGCCGACCCAGGGCATCAAGGACCTGGTGCAGGCGATGATCGCCGAGTCGATCACCGTCACCACCGTGGGCCTCGGCGACGGCGCGGACTCGGAGCTGCTGCGCACGATCGCCGACGCTGGCGGCGGCCGCTACCACCACGTGCCCGATCCGAACAGCCTGCCCAAGATCTTCACGCGCGAGACGGAGATGATCTCGCGCGACGCCGCGGTCGAGGAGTGGTTCCCGGTGCAGCAGGTGGCGCCCGCGGCCTTCTTGCGGGGCATCGCGGTCAACGCCGCGCCCCTGCTGCACGGCTACGTGGCGACGCAGCTCAAGGGCCCGCCCGCGCAGCTCGTCCTGGCCAGCGACCGCGGCGAGCCCATCCTGGCGCGCTGGCGGACGGGGCTCGGCTGGACGCTGGCGTGGACGAGCGATGTCAAAAACCTGTGGGCGGTCGACTGGCTGCGCTGGCCGAGCTTCAGCAAGTTCTGGGGCCAGCTCGTGCGCGAGCACATGCGCACCAAGGAGCGGCGGGAGCTCGACATGCGGGTGGAGAACGTCGGCGGCCGGGTGCGCGCCACCGTCGACGCCTTCACCGTCGACGAGCGCTTCGACAACGCGCTCGAGTCGCGGCTGATCGTGACGGGGCCCGTGCCCGGCAACCAGCGCCGGGAGCTGCCGATGCGCCAGATCGCGCCCGGCCGCTACGAGGCGGAGTTCGAGCTCGACCAGTACGGGTCGTTCTTGCTGCGCGCCGAGCACGTGCGGCACGGGCAGGACGGCCAGCGCGAGCACGTGGGCGTCAGCTACGGGCAGCTCTCCCACCCCTACCCGCTCGAGTATGCGAGCTTCGAGCCCGACGTCGAGCGGCTGACCCGCGCCGCCGCCGCCGGCGGCGGGTTGGTCGACCCCGTGGTGACGGCGCTGTTCGATCCGGGCAGCGAGAAGATCGTGCACCACGAGCAGCTCTTCAGCCGTTTCCTGCTGGCCGCCATCGCGATCTTCTTGCTCGATCTCTTGGTGCGCCGGGTGCGGCTCTTCGATCGCAAGTTCTTGCCCAAGCGCCGGTCATGAGCCACGACCCGCCGTCCCCCTCGGCGGATCGCGGCCCGGACCAACCGCTGCTCAGCAGCTCGTTCGCCATCGAGCACGCGCCCTGGGCGGATCTGGTCTTTCATGTGCTCGCGCACGCGGAGCGCACGGCGGCGCTGGCGTCGTCGCTGGTCTCGCCAGCGTACGTGGCCCACGCCGCGCGCATCCTCGGTCCCGCGTCAGGGCGCGCGCTGGGCGCGGACGCCGCGCTGCTCGGAGAGCTGCTGGCGACGCACGAGCAGCTGGCGATGGTGCAAGGGCTCGCGTGGCTGTTCGACGGGATCGAGCTGGCGCGCGCCTCGGCCGACCGCGACCTGGCGGCCCTGTCGGCCAACGACGTGAGCTCGGGCGCGCTGCTCGCGCTGCTGAGAGGCGCCGGGCCCGCCGTGGAGCTGTAGCGCTGCGCGGCGCTGCTCGAAGCCGAAGCCTTCGCGCGCCTGCCCGCGCCCGAGCTCGACCGCGCGGCGCTCGCCAGCGCGCTGAGCGTCACGCAGACCGCCGCGCCGTCGCTCGCGCGCCACCGCGTCGGGATCTGCCGCGCGCTCCACCAGCGCGGTCGCGTGTTCGGCCCCTCCCTGTTGGTGGGGGCTCCCGTCCCCGGCAGCGGCCCGGAGATCGAGCACTTCGCCTGGCAGGCGGCGCACGAGGCGACCGTCGCCGAGGTGCAGCGTGCCGCGCGCGCAGGCCCGCACGTCGGCGAGCGTGCGATCGAGCACGCGGCGCTCGTCCTGCTGGGCCGGCGGGCGCGGCGCGTTCGGCTGGGGGACGCGCACGCTCGCTGGATCGCGCACCTCGCGCCCGGCGCTCGCCAGCTCGAGCATTCGCCGCTGCCGCCCGAGCTCGACGAGCTGGTGGCGCGGCTGCTGGGTCGATGAGGCGCCCGGACCCAAGAGGAGGTCAAGGCGCGACGGCGATCGACGCGGCGGGCGCCGGCTCGCCTCGATCGAGCACGAAGCGCACCGCACCGAGCTCTCGCCGCGCCACGCCCCGCTCGGTCTTCCTCACCAGCGTGAGCACCTGCGCCTTCGCGTCACCGACGGGTGCCACCAGCACCCCGTCCGGGGCGAGCGCCTCGATCCACTGCGACGGGATCTCGCGCACGGCGAAGGTGCAGCTCACCTTGCGGGCGCCGCGCCAGAGCGCGACCGCGTGGGCGTCGGCGTGCCGCACCTCGGCCTGCGGCCACTCGGCGACGTTCTGCCGCGCCCGCCGGGCCAGGTCCGCGTCGATCTCCAGCGCGAGCACGCGCCCCGATGGACCCACGACCTCGGCGCCGACGGCCGCGCCGTAGCCGCTGCCGGCTCCCAGCTCCACGAGCGCGTCGCCCTCCGCGAGCTCGAGCGCCGTGAATTGGGCCGCGTAGGCGTGCAGCGCCGAGATGGACGACTGGCCATCGGCGCTGAGCGGCAGGGCGCGGTCGTCGGCCGATTCCGC
>JAEZYZ010000113.1 GCA_023418705.1 Pseudomonadota bacterium
TCCACACGCGAAATTTCAGACCTCTTGCCTCGCCCCTCACCCAGGCAAGCCGCCTCAAATTTCGCTTCCGGCCTCCACACGCGAAATTTCAGACCTCTTGCCTTCGCTTCCGGGCTCCAGACGCGAAATTTCGGACCCCTTGGCTCGCTCCTCACCCAGGTAAGCCGCCTCAAATTTCGCTTCCGGCCTCCAGACGCGAAATTTCAGACCCCTTGCCTCGCCCCTCACCCAGGTAAGCCGCCTCAAATTTCGCTTCCGGCCTCCCCACGCGAAATTTCAGACCTCTTGCCTCGCCCCTCACCCAGGCACGCGGCCCCAAATTTCGCTTCCAGCCTCCAGACGCGAAATTTCAGACCTCTTGCCTCGCCCCTCACCCAGGCAAGCCGCCTCAAATTTCGCTTCCGGCCTCCAGACGCGAAATTTCAGACCTCTTGCCTCGCCCCTCACCCAGGCACGCGGCCCCAAATTTCGTGTTGTCTGCGGCGGGGGGCGACGCTTCGAAGCGATCTGCTTTCGAGGGGGCAGAGCGCAGCGTCGCAAGACGTCGTTGCTATGCCCTGCCGTGGGCTCGAGCGCCGGCGGCGCGCTCGAACGCGGGAGCGACGCTTCGAAGCGATCTGCTTTCGAGGGGGCAGAGCGCAGCGTCGCAAGACGTCGTTGCAATGCCCTGCCGTGGTCTCTAGCGGCCGCGGCTCGCTCGAACGCGGAAGCGACCCTAGCGTCGCAAGACGTCGTTGCAATACCCTGCCGTGGTCTCGAGCGGCCGCGGCGCACTCGAACGCGGAAGCGACGCTTCGACGCGATGTGCTTTCGAGGGGGCAGAGGGCGGCGTCGCAAGACGTCGTTGCAGGGCCCTGCCGTGGTCTCGAGCGGCCGCGGCGCTCGAACGCCGGGGCGACGCTTCGAAGCGATCTGCTTTCGAGGGAGCAGAGCGCAGCGTCGCAAGACGTCGTTGCTATGCCCGACCGTGGGCTCGAGCGGCCGCGGCGCGCTCGAACGCCGACGCGCACGCACGCACGCGACGTCTGCAGAGCCTAGACCGGCGGGGCGGCGATCAGCCGGCGCCGAGGGCGGTCTGCAGGCTGGAGACGAGCTCGTCCATGGTGAAGGGCTTGCGCACCCATTGGGCGAACTCGTGCTCGCTGTCGACGGGGATGCCGCTGGCGACGCCGCTGATGAGGAGCACCGGCATGCTGGGGTTCGACTGGCGGAGCAGCTTGAGCGCGCCGCCGACGTCGTCGGCGATGGGCGACAGATCGAGCAGCGCGGCGTCGAACTGTTGCTCGGCGCCGAGGGCGCGGAGTTGCTCGAGGGTGGACGCGGTCACGACCGTCGCGCCGCGCGCCTCGAGCGTGAGCGCGATGAGATCGAAGACCGCGCCGTCGTCCTCGACCACCAGGATGCACGCGCCTTGAAGGCCGGAGGGGCGCACCTCCGGGTGGCGCGTGCCGGAGCGCACCTCCCCGAGGGGCCAGGTGAGCTCGAAGCAGGCGCCCGGTCCGGTGCGGGCGAGCGACAGCTGCCCGCCAACCGAGCGCGCGAGCGCCGCTGAATAACGCAAGCCGATCCCGGCGCCACCGCGGCGGGTGGATTCGGGCGCCGTCAGGATCGAATCGGCCCGCTCGACGGGGATGCCGGGGCCTTGATCGGTGACGCGGAACAGGCACTGCCCGCCGCTCGTCTCGACGTCGACCGTGACGGCGCCGTTCTCGGGCGAGAACGCGATCGCGTTGAGGACCAGGTTGAGCAGGATCTGCTGGGCACACACCGGGCTGTGCAGCGGGGCGTCGTCGCCGCTTTGATGGCGCAGGCTGACGCGCACGTGCTTCTGCTGCGCGTGGGGGGTCACGCCGATCACGGTCTCGCGGGCGACCCGCAGGGCCGTCGCCTCGGCCTCCTGATCGACCAGCGGCGCGCCGATCGCGCGCCGTGCGACGCAGTAGCCGAGCCGGGCGTGCGCCCGGGCGATGTCGATGGCCTCTCTGAGCCCCGCCACGGATGCGCGCCCCTGCGCGGTTTCCAGACAGCCGAGCACCACCGTCAGCGCGTTGGACACCTCGTGCAGCGCACCCGCGAGATCGCGCTCCGGGTCGAGCTCGGGGTCGCTGGGCGCTCGGGCTTCCGCGGCTTCCACGCGACAGAGAATATTACACCGCGTGCCCAACCGCCAGCGTCCCGCGCTTATTCCAGCGTCACTTGCCGACGGCGGCCTTCCAGGTCCCGCTCGGCTGCCGAGGGCCGGTGCGGAGCGGCTGCCAGCGGGCTTCGGCATATTCCGCGCTGGTCGCCAGGCAGACGAGGTCGGCGATCGCCTCATTTTCGGCGCATGCGGCCTTCAAACCGCCGAGATCGGCCAGGGCGCTGGGGTCCATGGCGGCCTCGCTCGCGATTTCCCGCACGGCCGTAGGCAAATCCCCACAGACGAACAGGCCGGCCCGGCGCGTCGCCAGGTACGCGCGGGACGAGGCCAGGTCGTAGTCGGTGGCGTCGGGCTGTTCGCACAGCTCGGCCAGGCGACGCTGCGACCGGGCCGGGATGGCCTCCCACAGGACCTCGGCCAGGTGGGCCGCTCCGGTGAGGTTCGGACGGCTCTGCCCGGGCGGCCCGAAGGCGAGCCCCAGCGCCGCGAGCACGGTGCGCACCTGCGACTCCGGCGACCCGAACATCAGGACCCGCTCGGACATCGCCGCCGCCAGCATCGCGCCGAGGTGGAAGCGGAGCTCCGCGGTGTCGGCGCGGACGTCACCTGAGAGGATGATCGCGGGCGGCGACAGCAGCGCGACGTTGAGCGTGACGGAGCCAGCGCTGCGGCGCTGGAAGAGCGCCGTGCGCAGCAGACCGAGCGCGCGCGACGCAGCGGTGTAGGCGGTGGCGAGCGGCGTGTGCGCCCCGTGGGCGACCCGCTCGAGCCCGGTGACGCCGTAGGACCCCGGATCGCGTCGAAAGACGTGCTCGGCGCCCTCCCAGACGAGCGCCAGCGCCTCGGCCGCGGTGCCATGCACGTCCCGGAACAACATCGAGCGCACGCGCTCGGGATCGTCGGGGAGCTCGCTGAGCGCGGGCGCGAGGACCGGCGCCGCGCCCGGGCGGAAGGCGCGCAGCACGTGCTCGAGCGCCTGCGCGTAGACCGGGTTGCGGTCGGCGACGGCGGCCGCGTAGAGCTTCTCCAGCGCCCACTCGTCACCCGGCTCGAGCAACACCAGCCGCCGGCACACGGCCAACAGATCGCGGGTGCGCGCCGGATCCCGCTCGAGCCGCGTGATGAGCTCGCGGGCCGCCTCGACGTTGCCGTTCTCCAGCGCCTCCGAGAGCATTTCCTCGACCGCGTCCGCGGCCATGAAGGCGTTCGTGATGCGGACCGGCTCGGCCACCGCGATCCGCGACGACGACGACGGACGCGCGGGCTCGTCGGCGCTCGGTCGTTGGG
>JAEZYZ010000312.1 GCA_023418705.1 Pseudomonadota bacterium
GCGGCGGGCGACGAGGCCGCGGCGCGCTCGCTGGTGGACGAGGCGCTCGCGGCCGCGCGCGGCTCGAGCCAGCGGGAGTGGGTGTGGCGGGCGCTGGAGGCCCGCGCCGAGCTCGCTCAGGCCGCCGGTCAGGCGGTGAGCGCGCGGCGCGACCGCGAAGAGGCGCTGGCGATCCTGGAATCGATCGGCGCCCGGCTCCCCCGCGACCTGCGCGAAGTCTACTGGAACGATCCGCGGCGGCGGCAGCTGCGCCAGTCCGTCCACGCCTTCCTGGGCATGACGACGACCGAGCACTCGTTCGGCGCTCCGGCGCCGTTGACCGTGGATCGCCTGTCGAAGACATCGGTCATCTCCAGCCTGACCGCCACCCCGCTCGAGCAGCGGCTCGCCCGCATCCTCGAGGTGAACAGCCAGCTGGTGGGGGAGCTCGATTTGGTGCGGCTGACGGCTCGCATCACCGATTTTGCCGTGGAGCTCTCGCGGGCGGAGCGCGGCTACGTGCTGCTGACGGAGCCGGACGGCAGCCTGAGCGTGCACACCTCGCGATCGCGGTCGGGGGACGAGCTGCACAGCGAGTTCTCGCGCTCGGTGGCCGAGACCGTGATCCGGACACGGCAGCCGCTGGTCAGCCTGCACGCGCAGGATGACGGCCGCATGAAGGGGTTCGCCTCGGTGCATCAGCTGATGGTCAAGTCCGTCGCCTGCGTGCCGATCCTCGCCCCCTCCGGCGACGCGGTGGGCGCGCTCTACGTCGAGACGCGCTCGAGACCGGGGTCGCATTTCGAGCAGGAGCTGCCGACGCTCGGCGCCTTCGCCGACCAGGTCGCGATCGCGATCGAGAACGCTCGGCTGATCAACGAGAACAAACGCCGCGCCGAGCAGCTGCTGCTGGCCAACCAGGATCTGGAGGACGCGCAGCGGCGCCTGCGGGAGCTGCTCGGCGATCGCACCCTCAAGCTCAAGCGCGCCCGCGAGAAGCTGCGCGAGACGCGCGGGACCCTGTACGGCCACTTCGGCTACCACGGGCTGGTCGGGACCAGCGCGGCCATGCGGCGGGTGTACGCGCTGATCGACCGCGTCAAGGACACGGACGTGCCCGTCCTCGTCACCGGCGAGAGCGGCACGGGCAAGGAGATGGCGGCGCGGGCGATCCACGTGGCCTCCGAGCGCAGCAAGCAGCGCTTCCTCGGCATCAACTGCGGCGCCATCCCAGAACACCTGCTCGAGAGCGAGCTGTTCGGCAGCGTGCGGGGGGCGTTCACCGGCGCCGACCGCGAGCGCAAGGGCGTCTTCCGGGAGGCCGACGGCGGCACGCTGTTGCTCGACGAAATCGGGGAGATGCCGCAAAAGATGCAAGCCGGTTTGCTGCGCGTGCTGCAAGAGCGGACGGTGCGCCCGGTCGGCGGCAGCCGCGAGGAGCCGGTCGACGTGCGGCTCGTGTTCGCGACCAACCGAGATCTGCAGAGGCTGGTGAAGGCAGGCGCCTTTCGCGAGGACCTGTACTATCGGATCCACGTGGTCGAGCTCGGCCTGCCGGCGCTGCGTGATCGACTCGAGGATTTGCCGCAGCTCGTCGACCATTTCTTGGGCATCTTCGCCGCGCGCTACAAACGAGATCGCAAATCGCTGTCGCGCGCGGCGCTCAAACGGCTGACCGCCTACGGATGGCCCGGCAACGTGCGGCAGCTCGAGCACGTGCTGCTCAACGCCTGGATTTTGAGCGAACGGCCGGAGCTCGAGCCGGAGGATTTCGACCTGCCGGAGGAGGACCTGCCGGCGCGTGCTCCCGCTCCGCTGCCCGCCCCGCTGAGGGCCACCGACGCCCCCGCGCCGTCGTCCCGCCCGCCGCGCGCCCCGCGCACGCAGAAGCCGGCGCCTCGCGGCCGGAGCACCCTGTCGCAGCACCGGCGGGAGGAGCGCGATCGCATCCTGCAGGCGCTCGAGGCGAGCAACTGGAACCGCGTCAAGGCCGCCGAGATCAGCGGAATTCCCCGGCGGACGTTCTACCGCCGCTTGCGCGAGTACGGCATCCAGTGAAGCGGCGGCTTCGAGCGCGCCCGTCCAGCCTTGATCGCCCACGACCCTCGATCCAGGCTGGGGGCATGTCCGTGCGTGCGCTCTGTTGGTTCGCTGCCTGCGGCTTGCTCACAGCGTGTGAGAAGGGGGAAAGCGTCGCCTCGCAGCCCGAAACGCCCGCGGCCACCGTCGCGGCGACCGACCCCGACCCCAAGGGCCTCCTGGAGGTGGGCGACCGAGCGCCGGACGTGACGCTCGCCACCCATACGGGGCAGGCGATCGAGCTGTCCAAGCTCCGCGGCAGCCCCGTGGTGATCTATTTCTATCCGAAAGACATGACCCCCGGCTGCACGCTTCAGGCGCAGGAGCTCCGGGACAACTGGAAGGCGATCAAGGCCACCGGCGCTCACGTCTTCGGGGTGTCGACGGACGACAACGTCTCTCACCGCGCCTTCGCCAGCGCCGAGCAGCTGCCCTTTTTGCTGGTCTCCGACACCGAGCAGAAGCTCACGGGTGCCTTCGGCGTGCCGGTGAAGAACGGAAAGGCCAAGCGGGTCACCTTCGTGATCGGCAAAGACGGCGTGATCACGAACGTCTTCGACGACGTCACCCCGAAGGGCAGCGCCGGGGAGGTTTTGGAGGCGCTGGCGGAGAGCTGACCGCCGGCAGGGGGCCGCCGCCCAAAGCGAACCGTCGCGCTCTCAACGGGACGCGTCGAAGAGAACGCTCAGCCGATCCCGAGTTGACGCAGCTTCTTGTGCAGGCCCTCGCGAGTGATGCCGAGGGCCTTGGCGGCGTTGGTCTTGTTGTTGCCGTGTTCGCGCAGGGCCTGCAGCACGAAGAACTTCTCCACCTGCTCGACCTTCTCCTTGAGCGTCCCTTGACGAGCGCCGGCGTCGCCGACGGTCGCCTCGATCTTGCGGATCCTGGGGCTGACGAGGTCGGCCGTCACGAAGCCGTCGGCGTCGGCTTCGATCACCAGGCGCTGCACCTCGTTCTGCAGCTCCCGCACGTTGCCCGGCCAGTCGTAGTCGCACAGAAGGTCCAGCGCGGGCTGGGCGAACCCGGCGACGGGCTTGCCGAACTCGCGGGTGTAGCGCTGCAGAAAGTGGCTGCACAGCTGCGGGATGTCGTCGCGGCGCTCGCGCAGCGGCGGCACGCGGATCGGGAACACCTTCAGGCGGTAGTACAGGTCCTCCCGGAAGCGCCCCTCGGCGACTTCCTTCTCCAGGCTCCGGTTGGTGGCCGCGACGATGCGGACGTTGATGCTGCGTGAGGCGGTGGAACCCACCGCACGGATCTCGCCCTCTTGGAGGACCCGGAGCAGCTTGGCTTGAAGGGACAGGGGCATTTCGGTGACCTCGTCGAGGAACAGCGTCCCGCCGTCCGCCACCTCGAACAGGCCCTTCTTTTCCTCCGTGGCACCGGTGAACGCGCCGCGTTTGTGGCCGAAGAGCTCGCTCTCGAGCAGGTTCTCCGGCAGCGCGGCGCAGTTTTGGGCGACGAACAGCCGGGGGGCTCGGCGCGAGCGTTCGTGCAAGAGCGAGGCGACGAGCTCCTTGCCCGCGCCCGTCTCGCCTTCGATGAGGACGCTCACCCGGGTGTTGGCGACCTTGTCGATGCTCTCGAGCAGGCGCCGCATGGGGGGGGAGGCGCCGATCATCTGCGCGTCGGTGCGTGCTCGCTGCTTGAGGAAGGTGTTCTCGCCGCGGAGTCGATCCTCGGCGGCCGACAGCCGACGGATGAGGCGCGCGTTGGCGATCGCCAAGGAGGCGTTGGCGGCCAGCACGAACGTGAGCTCGAGATCGCGCGGATCGAACATGCCGGGCGCGGTGCGGTTGTCGAGCTGCAGCACGCCCAAGATGTCGTCCTTTTGCCAGAGCGGCACCGCGATCGTGCTGCGGACGTTGGCGCCGATCAAGGACTCGGAGCCCAGCGCCTCGCGCGGCGCGTCGGCCATCAACACCGCCGAGCGATCCCGCACGACCTTGCGGAAGATGCTGTGGGTGATGGGAATGGCGCCGGCAGGCGCCTGGCCCTCCTGACCGCGGGCGCGCGTCAGCACCGGGACGTAAGCGCGCTCCGCTGGCGGCGCCTCCTCGGACTCGTCGCGCAGCGCAAACGTCACGTGGGTGGCGCGCGGGACCAGCTCGAGCGCGGCGTCGGCCAGCGCGCCGAGCACCTCGTGCAGGTCGGCTGCCGCCGCCACCCGCTCTTGCCAGCGATACAGGGCGCGGGTGAGGCCAGCGTCGCTGTGGAGATCGGGGCTGACCGGCTCGGCCAGAGGCTTCTCCGAGACGACCAGATCGGAGCCGCCGACGGCGTCGAGCGTGACACGCAGCGCGACCGGCGGGGCGACGTCGCCACCCAGCTCGATCTGGTCGCCGGAGCGGAGCGCCGCGCGCGCCCGATCGTCGCCGATGTCGATGCGCTCGCCCTCGCGAACGATGGCCGTCCCCCGACCGCTTCCCAGATCCTCCAGCCAGGTGGCTTCGGCGGCCAAGACGATGCGCGCGTGATCGGGGGCGATCGCCGCGTCCGACAGCCGCACGTCACTGTGCTCGGCGCGTCCGATCCTGAGCACGTGCGCCTGCGAGTCGTAGCTCCGACCGGTCTGGTCGCCGCTCAGCACCTCGACGCGAACTGTCGCCATCCAGAGGCGATTGTACTGCGCTCCGGTCCGACGGCGCGCACTTTTGCCTCAGTGAACGGTGCGTAACATCGGAACGTCGCCCGAGGAGGCGATCGGGCCACGGAACGCGCGCGGGCGCGGCAGCGGGGGGCTCCGGACAGCGAAGCCCCCCGCTTCTTCGCGAGGTCAGCCGCGCGCTTCGATGCGGTACATCACCTGCTTGAGCGGTGTGTCCGCCTGGGCCTTGTCGCGGTCGGGAGACTGCGCGTTCTTGTCGATGATCTTGCGCAGCTGCTCGGCCACGTCCTTCGAGCCTTGTGGCGAGAGCTGGTCGATGGCGAGCGCGGCGACGAAGCGGACGGCCGCGTTCTCCACCGCGTCCAGGCGCTGCACCAGCTCGGCCCGGGTCTGCTCGTTGCCGAGGATGCCGATCATGTAGCCCGCCTTGATGCCAGCAAACTGGGTCTTCTGCTCCTGGTTCTCGCTCTTCTCGATCGCGGCCAAATAGCAGGAGGCCCGGTCGCCGCACGCCTTCAGCAGCTGTTCCGTGAGGGCGAGGGCGTCCTTCTCGATCTTGGTGCCGTAGCGATTCACCGCAGCCTTCACGGCCGACAGCTGATCGGGTTTGGCGAGCTTCAGCGCCGTGATGGTGATCAAGCTCTGCAGGGCCTTTTTGTCCTCGCCCGAGCCCGCCTGACTCTCTGCCCGCTCCAGCAACCACGGGATCATGCCCGGATCGAAGAACATGGCTGCAGACTCCGCGAGCCGGTGCAGGGCGTTTTGCCCCGGCGGGATCACGGTCTCGAGCGACATGCTCTCGAACGCCTGCTTGAAGGCGGCCTTCGCCTCCGGCGTCGCGGGCAGCTTCGCCAGCTCGGCCGCGATGACGGCCTTGTTGACCGCTTCCTTCGTGCTGTTCAGGGCCTGGATCATGACGGGAGCGGCCTCCTTGCGGCCGACGGTCCCGAGCACGAGCGCCGCGACGCGCACGTGCGGGTCGTCTTTCGGCGGCTCCTTCTGACCGAGCTCCTTCATCCGGCGAACGTGGAACGCTTCGAGGTCGTTGGCCTCTCCCTTGAGCAGCTTCGTGGCCTGCTCCACCGCCGGCTTGCCGATCTTGACCAGCGCCAACAGGGCGGTGGTTTGCACGTCCGCTTTGGCCGGGTCGAGCATCACCTTGAGCAGCGGGTCGACGGCCTCTCCCGCTGCCAGCTCGCCGAGCACCTGCGCCGCGGTGGTCTGCCAGAAGAGCTGGTCACGGTAGGGATCGATCTTGTCCTTGTCGTTGGGACCCGTGGGCGGGCTGATCTCGGCCTCCAGCATCTTGCTGAGCGGACCGGTCCAGCTCTGCTGAGGCATCGCGACCATCGCTTCGTTGATGTCGCGGTAGACGCTGCCGCCGAGCATCGTGCTCGCCTTCAGCTTCTGAAACACTTCCAGGAGCGGGGCGCCCAGGCTCGGGAGCTTCAGATCGATCGCCGCGCGCGCGGCCCACTTGATGTCCTGCTCGTCCTTGGTGCTCTTGGGGCGCTTGGCGAACTCCTCGAGCGCCTTCTTGAGCGCTGGCTCCGTGCGCTTGTCTCGGAACGACGCGAGCAGCTTGATCAGCGTCACGCGCGTCTTCGTGTCCATGCTGTCGTAGTGCTCGAGATACGTCTTGGTGAGGGGGTCGACGATCTTGTCGAGCAAGGCCTTGACCTCGGCGCTCTCGAAGTCCTTGTTCGCCTTCGTGACCGCATCCTCGAAGAACTGTTCGAGCCGCTTGATGGCCCTGGGTCGCCACGGCTGATCTTCGAGCTTGTCGACCCAGTACTCCGGCTGACTCTCGTCCTTGCAACCGACGAGCGTCATACTGACGGCTGCGACACCTACGGTGGTGGCGGTGCCGAGGACGAGAGAACGGATGAGTGTTACAGTCGCACGCGACGAGCGGAGCATGTGATTCCTCCAGAATCGGCTGGCTTTGGGCCGGTGACCCTCTGCGTGTTTCCCGGACGGCCCCAGCGGCGAAATGCCCGAAAACCCGGGACTTCCTAGCGTCACCGGACCGTACGCGGGGACCGGGACCCTGTCAACGTGGCAGCGCCGATCCAACTTGACTTCGGAGTGATGCACGCCCGGCTTGACGGACATGCGCCCACACCCGCGTACCCGTCGCGCGCAGAAACGCACGGTCGCTGCCAAGTGCTCGCCGGGCGGCGTTTCTAAGGCGCCTGCGGGGCGCGGAGCTGACGCGGCGCAGCGCGGAAAATCCGGGGGATCATCTCCCGAAGGTCCACTACGCGCGCCCCCGATATCCCCCAATGGGTGATCGTGACCCGAACGCCGTCCGCCGGCGGCGGGCGTCGCGAGCCCTCATCAGCCGATGATCATGCCTTCGTCGAGCAGCTGCCCGCGCTCGAAGCGAGCCAGGTTCCAGTCGGCGATGGCAGCGTCGGTCACGCCCGTCGCGATCTGGCGCGCCACGAGCTGCCCCAGGATCGGCGCCATCATGAACCCGTGTCCCATGAACCCGCTGATCTGAAAGAAGCCGTTCAGCGCGTCCACGGGCCCGACGATGGGATTGGCGTCCGGGGTGATGTCGTAGAGCCCTGCCCACTGCCGCAAGATCTTCACGCCAGCAAGGATCGGGCAGGTGCGCGCCAGCGCTCGAGCGTACAGGGCCAAGAAACGGTAGGAGGAGGATTGCTCCGCGCCCGGCGGTACCAGCGGGTTGGAGACGCCGCCGACGATCTCCCCCCTCGTCGATTGACTGAAGTACAAGCCGTCGTCGAGCTCGGCCACCAGCGGCACGAGCCACGGCTTGAGCGGCTCCGACGAACAGATCTCGTGCCGGTGCGGCCGATTGGGCAGCTCGACGCCCGCCAGCCGCGCCACCTCGGGGCTCCACGCGCCGGCGGCGTTGACCACCACCGACGTTTCGATGTCGCCCTTGTCGGTGGACACGGCGGTGATGCTGGTGCCTCGCCGCAGGATCCCGGTCACGCGCGTGAACGTGACGATCTCGACGCCGAGCGCGCGGGCTCCTTCGGCGTAGCCCCAGACGAAAGGCCAGGGGAACACCACGGCGTCGTCCGGGTTGTGGCTGGCCGCCAGCACGCCCCTCGTGTCGAGCTCGGGGACCACGCGCGCGGCCTCGCGAGCGCTCAAGAGCTGCGTCGACAGCCCGCAGCTCTGCTGCAGCCGCACGCTCGCCTCCAGCAGCCGGCGCTGCGCTTCGCTGCGAGCCAAAAACAGATAGCCCGACTGTCGAAACCAGGTGTTGATGCGGTGCTCGCGGGCAAACTCGCGGCACAGCGCGAGGCTCTGCTGCATCAAACGAATGTTTCTCTCGCTCGACCACTGAGCGCGCAGCCCGCCACCGTTCCTGCCGCTGGCGCCCCCGCACAGGTACGATGCGTCGACGACGGTGATGCGGCGCACGCCGTGGCGTTTGGCCAGATTGTAGGCCACGGACAGGCCCATGATGCCGGCGCCCACCACCACCACGTCCGCCGAGGGCCGCACCGTCTTCAGCTCCTGCCGATGTAGGGGGCGACGCGTTCGAGCAGCTGCGGGTGCAGCGCCCGCGTGCTCGCGACCACGCCGCGATCGTTGGTCAGCGACGGCGCGCGGTAGTCGATCGGGTTGCCGGTCGCGTCGGTGAACACGCCGCCGGCCGCGTGCACCAAGGCGTCGGCGGCGCACGCATCCCAGCGCTTCCCCGCGTGCGCGGTGGCTACATAGGCGTCCGCGGTTCCAGACGCCACCGCCGCGGCTTTCAGCCCGGCGCTCCCGAGCGGAGAGACGGACGCGGCGCTCAGCACCTCGAGCGCGCGCTCGGCGGTGGCATGGCCGTGCGAGCGGGAGATGACCACGCGCGCCTGCGGCAGCTCGCTGACGCCGCTCGTGTGGATCGGCCGGCGGCTCCCGTCGGCGTCGACCACGAAAGCGCCTTCTCCGACCACGCCCGCGTAGGCACGGTCCTCGTCGGGCACGTGGATGACCCCGGCGAGCGCGCGCTCGTCCGCGAGCAGGCCGATCATGACCACGAACTGTCCGTTGCGTTTGACGAACTCGCGGGTGCCATCCAGCGGGTCGACGAAGAACACGTGCCGGTGGCTTCGGAAGTCGGCGAACGTCGCCGGGTCGCTCTCTTCGGCGACGATGGGGACGTCGGGATAGCGGTCGCGCAGCGCGGCGCAGATCAGCTCGTTGGCCTCGCGATCAGCGACCGTGACCGGATCGCTCGGGCCCTTGTAGTCGACGTCGAACGGTGTGCGGTACACGCGGGAGATGACGTCCGCCGCGGCCCGGGCGATCGGCAGCAAGGTCTGGAGGACGTCGCGCATGGGACAGTCCTCCGTCAGATGTTGACGCCGTGGTCGCGCAGCCGCGCCTGCAGGGCGTTGAGGCGCTCTGGGGGCAGGTAAGGCGGCTGCTTGCCCGCCTCGCGGACCAGCTGGTCGAGCTGGATCTGGTTTTTGGGTCCGATCACCGCGGTGCCGACCAGATCGTTCTGCAACACGTAGCGCAGCGCCACGGCGCGCAGAGTGCCGATGGTCCCGGAGACGGCGGGCCGAATGGCCGACAGCTGGCGCAGCCGTCGTCGAAGCTCGTCCGGGGTCCAGCGATCGGCGCGGTGATCACCGGGCGCGAACGTCTTCTCCGAGGACCAGTGCCCCGCGAGCAGGCCGTAGGCCAGCACCGAGTGGGCGATGACGCCGGTCTGCTCCTGGCGAACGGCGGCGGCCAGGTCGAGCAGGTCGCTGGCATGCAAGAGGTTGTAGGCCAAGGACAGCACCTGGACCCCGCGATTGAGCGCCGCGCGCGCCACCTCGGTCCCGCCCGCGCTCACGCCCCAAGCTCGAAAGAGCCCGGCCTCGCGCCACTCATCGAGCGCACCGGCGAGATCGTCGCGCCCCAGCGCTTGCGCTGAAGGGCCGTGCAGCAACACGACATCGAGGGAGCGCCGGCCGAGCCGATCCCGGCTGCGCTCCAACGCCTCTCGCAGGTACGCGACGTCGAAGCGCTTGCGCGGCGGCGAGGCGTCGCGATCGGTGCCGATCTTGGTGATCACGACGGTCTTGCCATCGTCCGGCAGCAGCTTGCCCAGCCGCCGCTCCATGTCCCCCGCCGCGTAGCAATCCGCCGTCTCGAACGTGGTGACACCCAGCGCGCGCGCCCGTTCGATCACCCGGTCCTGTTCTGCGTCGGGCACCGCGCCGTAGCCGTCGCCCGACAGGCCCCAGGTGCCGAGCGCGAGCTCCGAGACCGAAATCGAGGTTTTGCCGAGCGGGCGTAGGCGCATGGGTGGCTGTTTATAGCACTCCTGCTCCAGGTGTTGGCCCCGGCAGGGCGCCGGATTTCGGCCGGGCGACGCGCAGGGGCGATCCCGGCGCGCTTCAGGGGTTGCCGCGCGCGAGCTCGCGTTCGATGGCCACCCTGAGCGGCAGCGCCAGCCCGGCGCGGTGGAGCAAGCTCTCGTCCCTCAAGAGCTCGCGGGCAGGGCCGTCGGCGACGAGCCGGCCCTGGGCGAGCATCACGACGCGCGCGTCGAGCTCGAGCGCGGCGTCGAGGTCGTGGGTCGCCAGCAGCACGGTGGCTTGCACGCCCGCGAGGATGTTCAGCATCTCCGCGCGCGCGACGGGGTCCAGGCTGGCGGTCGGCTCGTCCGCCAGGATGATCTCCGGCTGCAACGTGAGCACCGTCGCCAGGGCGAGGCGCCGCTGCTCCCCCAAGCTGAGGCGCAGGACCGCCCGGCGCTCCATGCCCTGCAAGCGGACCTGGCTCAACGCCTGAGCGACCCGGCGCTCCACCTCTGCGGCAGCGAGACCGCGCTGGCGCGGGCCGTAGGCGAGCTCTTCGGCGACCGTCGGCAAGAAGAACTGGTCGCTGGGATCCGCGAAGACATACCCCAGCTTGCGGCGGACCTCCGTGAGCGACCGTCGCGTCAACGTTTGCCCAGCGATCGTGACCGAGCCTTCGAAGGGGACGGCACCCACGAGCGCCAGCAGCAACGACGTCTTGCCGGCGCCGTTGGCGCCGATCAACGCGACCCGCTCACCGGCGCCGACGCGGAGATCGACGCGGTCGAGGACCTGGCGGCTGTCCGCTGGGGTGGTCTCGCGCCAGACCTTCAAGCCTCGAACGTCGATCATGTCGATCATGCCCAAGTCGCGGGCGTCGAATCACACGAGGTGAATGGCGACGGCGATCCCCACGGCGACCAGCAGCACGGGGACGTCGCGCCTGGCCAGCCCCTGGCCCCCGCCGGCGCCTGGATGGTAGCCGCGCAGCCGCGCGGCGAGCTCGACACGTTCGGCGCGATCGATCGTCCGCACCAGCAGCATCGACAAGACGTCGGGAGCGACGTTGCCGCCGCCGCGCAGCCTGCGAGCCAAAAGGATGCGGCTGCCCTCGAGCTGCACGGCCTGGACCTGCCGCAGCATCGTCTCGATGACGCTCGCCAGCCCTCGCGGCACGCCGATCGTGCGCAGGGCCGGCCCGAGCTCGGCCGCGCCGATGCTCGCCGAGAGCGACAAGGCCGCGACCGCCGCCATCGCCGCGCGGCCCACGTAGCGCCCGGCGTCCAGCCACTGTCCGTGCATCAGCGCGGGCGCGGCGACGGCCGAGCTCATCGCGACCACCGAGAGCACCCCGAAGAGCAGGCGCCGCGGGGAGGGACGGCCGAGCCCCACGCAAGCCGCCGCCGCGAGCGCCGCCATGACGAGCGCGGATCGCGACGCGAGCGGCAGCGTCGCGATCGACGTGACGACGACGAGCAAGAGCAGCAAGCGCGCGGCAGGGCTGGCGGCGGCGGCGAGCGGCGCGCTCACGGCGTCGCCTGCAGCCGCTCGACCACGACCTCGAGCGCGTCCGGCTTGCCGCTGGCGAACGGCAGCAGCGCCATCGTGACCGCCAAGGCGAGCGCGGCCCAGCGGATGCCCCGCGCGCCGCGCGGTGGCTCCGGCTGCTGATCGAGGCTGCGCCTGCCGATCGGCCCCAGCTCGAGCAGGCCTGGAGCGTTCTTGAGCAAGCTGCCGATGGTGAGAGCGGTCAGCGCGCCCTCCGCGAGCCCGGCGAGCCCCTGCACCCCGACGAGCCAGGTCAGCGTGAAGCCGAGCGGCGCCCCGGCCCCGAGCACGAGCGCCCCGCCCAGGCTGAGCGCCCCGAGCAAGTTGCCGAGCAACGTGCCCAAGAGCCCGGTCGCGAGCAGCGCGCGCCGCCCGTTGCCGAGCAGCCAACGGAGACCCTGGATGCAGCACACCGGCAGCACCGCCAGATTCAAGGCGTTGAGGCCGAGCACCGTGATGCCCCCGTCGCCGAGCAGCAAGGCTTGCACGAGCAGCACGCCGGACAGCGCCACGATGGCTTGTCCCGCCCCGAGCGTCAGGGTCAAGAGGCCGGCGCCGATCATGTGCGCGCTGGCTCCGGGAACGGCCGGCACGTTGAGCGCTTGGGCGGCGAGCACGAACGCGGCGAGGGTGCCCGTCCAGACGAGCTTGCGAGCGTCACCCTGGGTCCTGGTCAGGGCGACGCCGACCGCGGCTGCGCCGAGCAAGTTCAGGCCGACGGCGATCGAGCTGTCGGTGAGGACGCCGTCCGCCAAGTGCATGGGCCGCAAGCTAGTGCCAGCGCGCTCGGCGTGCCACCAAATTTGGCAGTCGTGCTACCGCGCGGTCGGGGGGATCCCAGGCGGACCGAACGAAAAATAGTGCAGCGCCGAAAATCGGCCGTCCGCGCTCAGCTCCAGCGGCTGCCGCCCTGCTGGCAGATCGGGCGGGATCGGCAGCTGCGTTTCTTCCCACGCCTTCCCTGAGAGCGCGAGCGTGCCGAGCCTGCGACCTGCCGCGGTCACCGTCACGGAGACGGGAGCCTGCGCGCCGAGCCGAAGCACCAGGCTACCGCCCGGGCAGAGCTCGAGCCAGAACCGCTCGAGGGTGCGTCCGAGCCGCGCTCCGTCCGCCTTGCCGTGCTCGGAAATGACCACGTTCTCGTGCGCCGCCGCGGCGAGCAGCTGATAGCCGTGCGCCGCTTCGCTCTCGAGATCGGCGACGTCGAGACGGTCGATCTCGCGCGCGGGCGGCAGCATAAGGGACGGACGATGGCCCGATCGGAGCACGCGGTAGTCCGCTTCGTGCACGACCTTGGTGGTGCCGCCGAGGATGGTCGCTTCGACGTGTCGCGCGGTCAGAAACCGCCCGAGCAGCGGCGAGATGGCGAACCACCCGGGATAGACGGCGAAGTGCGTCGGCAGCTGTCCCGCCTCGAGCCGCTCGTAGTGTTCGAAACGCGAGCCGGCGCCGGCCGCCCAGAACCGAGCCTCGCCTCGGGTGGTGAGCCCGACCACGTCGAAGGTCTCCCGTTGCCCGAAGTAGGCGATCGCCCCGGCGTCATTCAGGCCGACGCGGCTCCCCGCCGGCAGCTCCTGCCGCACCCAGCGCCCGAGCGCGACCTGCTGGTTCGTGATGGCCGCGGCGCTGTCGGCCACGTCGTCGATGGCAAACGACAGGCGCGCGGCCAGCGCGCCCGCGAACGCTCCCCCGAGCAGCGGGCCGATCTCCGGCAGCTCGGCGTGCCAACGCCGGGCCAGGGCCGATAGCCCATCCGCCAGAGCCGCGGCCCCCACGAACCAAAAGGCGGCGAACGGCCACAGGTAGCGCAGGCGATTCCAGAGGAAGCTGTCGTAGCTGGCGGGCAGCGTCATGCCGAGCGCCAGCACGACCAGGATCAGCGCGCGGGGGAGGCGGCGGTGGCGAACGCCTTGGCCGAGCAGCGCCGGCAGCGCCAGCCAGAACACGATCGCCCCGCCGGTCGGCAGAAACACCCAAGCGTGCTCCCTGCCGTCGAGCAGGGTCCCGAACAGCCGCGCCAAGTTGTCCGCGATGGTGGCGAGGGCGCGGCCGTCATCCGCGTAGGGGCTCGCCAACAGCCATTTGACCTGGACGGTCGTGCTCGTCGTCGAGCCGGTGAACAGGAGGTTCGTCGCGGACGGCAACAGGGGGCCGAGCGCTGGCGGCAAGATCCAGGCTCGGGCGACCCCGCGCCGGCTCGCTGCGATGACCGCCGCGGTCGCCACCACCGCCGCCAGCGTCCCTTCGGGTCGCATCAGCGGCGCGACCACGCCGAGCGTCGCGAGCTCGACGGCGTCCGATCGGCGTGGGGCGGGGTTCTCGAACGTCTCGCTCGCGCGGCGGGCGGTGCGCATCAGGAGCCAGGCAAACGGCAGGACCTCCATCCCGCTCACCGCGTTCCAGACGTGGCCTCCGAAGACCACCACCATGGCGCCGGCCGCGAGCGCTGCGCCCTTGCTCATCACAGGGCTCGCTGCGCGGTACGTTTCGTGAGCCAGGAGGCCGTGCGCGAGCAGCCCGAACCCCCACGCCACCCAGAGCAGCGAAGCGCCGCGCAGGCCGAGCGCGAAGAACGGCGCTAGCAAGGCCGGCCAGAGCAAGCTCGTGGCCCCCGGCGCCGGTGCCGCACCCGGTGAGTACACGAGCGGCCGAAGGTCGGCGAAGCTTCGGGCGTACTGCAGGTGAATATAGGCGTCGTCCAGAGGCGCCGCTGGCTCGCCGGTGCGCGCGAGGATCTCGAAAATCGCCACGGCGTCCAGGAGCCCGGCCGCCGCGATCCAGGGAAGCACGGCCCCCGCGACCGGTCGGAGCGAACTTGCTGCAAGTCTCGACAACCTCACGCCCGGCTCATGGTAGAGCGAGGCTCGCCCATGCGCACCGACGTGTACGCCCACGCACCGCGGCTCCCCGAGACTTCACCGCTCGATCCGACTGATTTGTTTGGCGGCGACGCCCGAAGGATCGAGCTCGAGATCGGGCCCGGCCGGGGGTGGTTCATCGTGGAGCGCCTCGAGGCCGCGCCAGACGCGGCGTTGATCGGCCTGGAGATCCGCCGCAAATGGGCGACGATCGTCGACCAGCGGCTGCAGCGGCGCGGTTTGCACGATCGAGCACGGGTGTTCGCCGAGGACGCGCGCCAGGTGCTGCCGCGCTTCAAGGACGCTTGCCTGGACGTCGTCTACATCCACTTCCCCGACCCGTGGTGGAAGAAGCGGCATCACAAGCGGCTGGTCGTCGGGGCGGACGTGCTGCGCGAGATTGGTAGGGTGCTCAAGCCCGGGGGCGAGCTGTTCGTGCAAACGGACGTCGCGGAGCGCGCGCAAGCCTATGAGCACGCCGTGTCACTCGAGCCGGCGCTCGCGCCCTGGGGAGAATCTCCCCGCGTCCACGAAAATCCCTACGACGCGCGGAGCCCTCGCGAGCGCCGCGCCGTGCAAGACGGGTTGCCCATTCACCGGCTGCGCTACCGCAGGGCCAACGGATCCTGAGCGGAAAATGAGACCATTTGAGCACCGAGCCGTGAGCAAAGGAGAGGGTTTCCCGATGCGTCGGGCCCTCGCCCAAGAGGGGACCCGATCCATCGGGTCTTCCCGTCTGGCAAACTGATCGGTGCTCCAGTGCAGGAACGAAGGGCTCGGTCGCCAGGGGCGCGTCCTTGTTCCCTGCACGAGCTGGCTGTTGCGCTTAGCCGGGTCCTTTGAGCGCGAACAGCTCGTCCTTCGCCATCAACTTCAGCTTCTTCAGATCGGTGATCTGGCGCTGCTCGAATGGAGTCAGGTAGGCCCGGCGCTCCAAACGATCCACTTGCTGTGAGAGACTCCGGTGTCGTTGTTCCAGCGTTCGGACACGATCCGGCATCGTTTCTTTCATGACACAGCACCTCCTGATCGATCGACGTTGGGTCGCACATCGGCGGCCAAGCGCGCTACCGCTTGGCCGGAGCCCCACTCGCCCCCTGCGAACGCCCCCGTGCCTGGCGCGACCGTCACGATTTGGAAGGTTAAAGAAACCGACCGCTGAAATCAAACGCATTTGACCAACAATAGGCCTGTTCGTCGCGCTCCTCCTCAGCGGTTTTTCGCTAGCAAGTTCGATGCCGCAAGCACTCCATTTCAGCCCGCGAATAACAATCGTCACCCACATGATTTTTCGCAGGCTACTCGCGTTGGATCGCTTCGAATTGCGCCGCCCATGAAATCCGGTTTACCTGTCCGCGGACACACACTCGGAAACGCAAACGGAACAATCCCGCTGAGTGAGGTGTTCGCCAAGCGCACAGTTTGTTTCCCGATGCCAATGCCGAAACCAAATCTGGAGTTTTGCTCCCGCGTCGGTCGGCGCCGCGTCGGCGGACTGCTTCGCGTCGGGGTTTGCTCGATGCTGGTCGTCGTCGGCGCCGCGGCGTGTGCTGCGG
>JAEZYZ010000342.1 GCA_023418705.1 Pseudomonadota bacterium
GGCCCCCAACTCGAGTTTCGAGCGGCGCGACGTGAATCGCCGTGACGACCCACGCACCCAGGCCGTGGCGACCCACGCACCCACGCTGTGACGAACCACGCACCCACGCCCGCTTCAGACCCCATCCCCAAGCCCAAAATCTTCCGATCATCCGCGCCTTCCTGTGAAAAATTCAAGGGAGCTCGGGGTGCCTACTTCGGACCTCGTTTTCATAGGAGGAGGGCGGAAGGGCGGAAGACTTTTGATGAGCTCGACCGCTCTTCGCGTCGGGCGTCGGCTCGCGGCGCTTGGTTCCGGTCGTCCGATCCTTCCTGTGGACGATCTCCAAGCCGCACCCGTCGACGCACGTTGCCAGCCCGGTGGTGACGCCCTTGCTGAAAGCGGCCCACCGGAACGGGCGTGCTCCTCGGTGAGGGCCACCCCCGGGAAGCAGGTCAGCCAATCTTAATTTCTTTCGTATTTACGAAACGTTACTGCAACGCGACCGGGAAATCTCACGGGGACGCGCGTTCTCTTGTTGAAAATGCATATCACTTTCATTATCAAGACGCGGATGGCGAAGCGCCCCGGTCTCCCCAGCAGCGATAGCGCTTGTTGCCCGCCTTCGGACGGCGAGGACGGCGGCCTCCTGCGCTGCGCCTGCGGCAGCCTCTTGGCGCGCCGAGTGCCGCAAGGGATCGAGCTCAAGTGCCGGCGCTGCAAGCGCACCGTCTTGATCGTGCCGCTCGAGGAGGACGCGGTCGCGAGCTGAGAAGAGGCAATCCCGACAAACCCACCGATCGCCCCTGAGCGGCCCGCGACCCCTGCGTCCAGAGCCCGGCGAAGCCAGTCCACCAACATCGAAGGTGGACGCCAGCAGAGCCGAGCGAGGACGCATGAACGACAAGCCCCATACACATCCCCCCACGCGCCCGGGCTGCCGCCCCGTGCGCCTGGCAGAGACGGCGCTGGCCGCGGTCGACGTGTGCGACTGCGGGATGATGCAGCTGCACCTCGGCGCGATCACCCTGCGGATGACGCCAGGGGCCGTCTCGGAGCTGCTCGCGACGCTCGGGCAAGCCGTCGCAGCGCGGGCAGCAGCCGCGGCGGTGAGCGGCGACCTCGAAGGCGATCCGCCGCCTTACCAGCTCGGAAAACGAGGTGAAGCTTGACGGTGGCGCGCGCGCGAGCGCTCGCCGCAGGAAGCGGTTGGACGACACGGTGGCTCGAAAGCTTGGATGCTTCATCAGTAGTGGCCTGGTCTGGGTTGGTTTCTGCTGCGCGACGCTCGGCGCGCACGCGCAGGACGCGGGCGCTCGCGAAGGCACCGAGCCTCGAAAACCAGGCGCGGGGGAACCCGCCGAAACCGCGGAGCCGGCTCCTGCCCGCTCCATCCAAGCGCCGGAGCTGCTCGAGTTCGTCGAGGCCTCGTACCCGGCTTCGGCGATCTCGGCAGCTGCCGAGGGCAGCGTGACGTTGAAGCTCACGGTCGACGCCAGCGGCGCGGTCAGCGACGCCGAGGTGCTGCAAGGGATCGGGCACGGCCTGGACGAGGCGGCGCGATCCGCGGCGCTGCGTTTTCGGTTCGCCCCGGCGCGACGGGACGGAGCCCCGGTGGCCGCCAAGATCCTCTACAGCTACGCGTTCAAGCTGCCCCCCGCAGCGACGGCGACAGCGGCCGCCTCGCCGCCAGCAGCGGCGCCCCCGGCGGCTCGTGCTCCAGCGCCAACGGCGCCCGAGCGACAGCTCCCACCAGCGGCAAGAACGTCGACCGAGGCCGCCCCATCCGGGGCGACCGATGCTCCAGCCCTGCTCGAGGTGACGGTCCAAGGTGCGCCGGAGGTCGAACGCCTCCGGCAGTCCGCCCGGGCCGTGCACGTCGTCGAGACCGAAGCGGCCCAGAAGCGCACGGCGGACCTCGGCGAAGTGCTGGCGCGCACGCAAGGCGTGGGGCTACGCCGGGCAGGCGGGCTGGGGTCGAGCACGCGCTTCTCGTTGAACGGGCTGACCGACGACCAGATCCGCTTCTTCCTCGACGGCGTCCCCCTCGAGCTGGCCGGCTACCCCTTCGGCACCGCCAACGTCCCGGTAAACCAGATCGACTGCGTCCAAATCTATCGCGGCGTCGTGCCGATCCGCTTCGGCGCCGATGCGCTCGGCGGCGCCGTCAACCTCGTCACCGAAGACGACGTGCACGGCACCCATGGCTCGGCCTCCTACCAGATCGGCTCGTTCGGGACGCATCGGCTCACGCTCGGCGTGCGCACGCTCGACGAGCCCACCGGCATCTTCACCAGCGCCAATTCCTTCTTCGACCACGCCGACAACGACTACCCCGTCGACGTCGAGGTGGCCGACCAGAGCGGTCGGCTCTCCCCGGCCCGCGTCCACCGCTTCCACGACGCTTACACGGCGGGCGGGGCCAACGTGCAGACCGGCTTCGTGAACCGGTCCTGGGCGCGCCGGCTGCTGCTGCGCGCGTTCGTCACCGAGTATCGCAAAGAGCTGCAGCACAACGTCGTGATGAAGGTGCCCTATGGCGCCGTGGAGTACGGCGAGCTCACCCGCGGGGCGAGCTTGCGCTACGAGCACTCGCTCTTCCGGCGCACGTCGCTCGAGCTGATCGCGGGCTACACCCACAACCGCATTCACTTTCTCGACGCCGGCGAGTGCGTCTACAACTGGTTCGGTCAGTGTGTGCGCGAACGCCGCCGGCCCGGCGAGATCGAAGATCGCCCGCGCGACCAGCTCAGCTGGGAGCACTCGGCGTTCGGGCGGCTCACCTTCGAGTGGCGCCCCCATTTCGAGCACGGCCTGCGGATTTCCGTAGCTCCGACCTTCGTCACCCGCACCGGCGACGAGCGGCGCCAGCTCGACCCGAGCGCGCGCGATCCACTGTCGGCGGAGCGGGATCTGTTCACCTGGGTGAACGGGGTCGAATACGAAGTCGATCTCTTCGACGATCGCCTCGAGAACATCGCCTTCGTCAAGCAGTACGTTCAGCTCGCGCGCTCCGAAGAGCCCCTGCCGGGCGGCCTGTTTCGCGAACGGGACCGCGATACGCACCGCTTCGGCGCCGGCAATCAGCTTCGATACCGCCTGACCGACGGCCTCTACGTCAAGGCCTCGTACGAGTGGGCCACTCGCCTCCCGCGCCCCGACGAGGTGTTCGGTGACGCCCTGCTCATCGTCGACAATCTCGAGCTCGAGCCGGAGACGAGCCACAACGCCAACGCCGGGCTGACCGCGGATTTCGACACGGCCTTCGGGCGCTGGCGCGGCGACGTCAACGGCTTCCTGCGTGAGGCCGATCAACTCATCGTGCTGCTCGGCAACGACCGCGTCTTCAGCTATCAAAACGTGTACGCCGCTCGCTCCATCGGCGTCGAGGCGTCCGCCGGCTGGACATCCCCCGGAGGGCACCTGACGCTCGACGGCAACGCGACCTACGTCGATTTTCGCAACACCTCGAGCCAGGGCACGTTCGGCGACTTCCAAGGCGACCGCATCCCCAATCGCCCCTACCTGTTCGCCAACGCGGCGGCGGCGCTCCACCTCGCTCAGGTCACCGCTCCCAACGACTCGCTGACCCTCGCCTGGGACGCCCGCTACGTGCACGAGTTCTTCCGCGGCTGGGAGAGCGTCGGGTTGCGGCAGTACAAACAGACGGTCGACTCGCAGCTCGTGCACGCCCTCGCGTTGATCTACCAGGTGGAAGGCGACCCCCTGTCGTTGAGCTTCACGAGCGAGGTCCAGAACCTCACCGATCAGCCGGCGTTCGACTTCTTCGGGGTCCAACGCCCCGGGCGCGCCTTCTACTTCAAGACCACGGCGGAGTTCTGATGTCGCCCGCAGCCATCCTGTCGCGTGTCGCCGCCAGCCTGCTCGGCAGCTACGCCTTCGCCTGGGGGTTCGTCTCGCTCGGCGTCGTGCTCGGCGTGGCCGCCGGCCTGGCCTACGAAGAGGCCCTCACGCTGACATACCTCCTCGCGTTTCTGGTGATGCTGGTGTGCTTCTGTTGGGCGTTCGTCGGGCGGAGCCTGCTCAGCGTCTGGGGGCTTTTGGCGGGCGGCGGAGCGCTGTTGACGACGGTCGCGTGGCTGCTCTCGGGCGTGCTGACGTCGAGCTGAGAAGGAGGCCTCTGTGTTCAAGTCTTTTCGCTTGGCAATGACCTGGGTGCACACGTGGTTCGGCCTGGTGCTCGGCTTCGTGTTGTTCGTCGTGTTCTTCTTCGGATCGCTGTCGGTGTTCGACCGCGAGATCGATCGCTGGGCCATCCCCGAGACGCGCTTCGAGCCGCAGCCGATGCCGTCGTACGACTCGCTGCTGCGGCCGATCTTCGAGGCCATCGAGCCCGACGCTGCAGAGTTGGCCGAAGCTCGCGACCGCGTGGGCGGCGCGCTCGAACCGAGGCTGCCGGTGATGAGCTACAGCGCGTACACCACCCACCGCGATCCGGTGTTGTCCCTGTACGCCGAGTTCGCGGTGGCGAACAACCCCCGCGACCCCCGCGACCACGTCCACGGGCACGTGACCATCGACCCCCAGCGCGGACAGCTCGTCCCGCACGACCGACTGAAGATCGGCAGCGAATTTTTCTACCCGATGCACTTCAGCCTGCACCTGAGCTGGAAGTACGTGGGCTACTGGATCGTGGGCATCGCTGCGCTCATCATGCTGGCCGCGCTCGTCAGCGGCGTCGTGGTGCACCGGAAACTCTTCCGGGAGTTTTTCACCTTTCGGCCGCAGAAGAACGCCGGGCGCAGCCTGCTCGATCTGCACAATCTCACCGGGGTCGTCGCGCTGCCGTTCCACTTCATGTTCGCGCTGACCGGCCTGATCATCTTCGCCGGCATCTACCTCCCCGTTACGGAGGTGATGTTTCAACCGCTCGCGTCGGCGCACGAGCGGGCCGCGTCGACGGCCAAGGGCCTGGCGCTCGAGCCAGCCGGCGTGGCGTCGACCCCGGCGTCGGTGGACGCGATGGTCGCGGAGGCCAAGCGCCGCTGGGCCGCACGCGGCATGCCTGGCGAGGTGGGGTACCTGTCCGTTCACCACCCTGACGACGCGAACAGCTACGTCAGCATCTATCGGGCCGGCAGCGACCGGGTGACCCTGGTCGGACAAGCCATTCACTTCTCCGGCACCACCGGCGAGGTCCTCTACGCCGAGCCCCCTCTCGCCCCCGTCTCGGCGATCAACGAGTTTCTGACCGGCCTGCACCTGCAGCACTTCGAGCATTGGCTGCTTCGCTGGCTCTACGTGTTCGGCGGGCTCTCGGGTTGTGCTTGCATCGCCACGGGTCTCGTCTTCTTCGCCGGCAAGCGCAGACGCCGGCACGCCGCCGAGGGTGTCAGCGGCGCGCGCGCGGTGGACGCCCTGGCGGTGACGGCGGTCACGGGGACGCTCATCGCGACGTTGTCGATGCTCGTCGCCAATCGCCTGCTCCCCCCGGATCTTCCGGAGCGCGGCGCCTGGGAAGAACGCCTGTTCTGGCTGAGTTGGCTGCTTGCGTTCGGGCACGCGGCGCTGCGCACGGCGACCGGACGGGGCGCGCACCTCTCCCCGGCGTGGCGCGAGCAGTGCCAGGCCATCGCCGCCCTCGCGCTGGCCGCGCCCCTGCTCAACTGGCTGACCACGGGCGACCACCTGGCGCGGACGATGGCACGCGGCTACTGGCCGGTGGCGGGGGTCGATCTTTCCCTGCTCGCGGTGGCGGGGACCGCGACCTTCGCCGCCGTTCGCCTCCGGCGCCGCGAGATCGTTGCCCGCTCGCCCGAGGCCGGCGGCGAAGCTGCCAGCGCGGAGACGCCCACACCGGAGGCCGCGGCCCATGGCTGACGCCGCCGTGCTCGCTCTGGCCTTGTCATGCAGCGCCGCCGGCATGGGTTGGCTCGCGCTGGCGATGAGACCGAACTGGGAGCAAGTGCGCGGGCCCCTTCCGCGTCCGCCGCACGCCGCGCGCCGCCTGCGCGCGCTCGCCGCGCTCGCGCTCTTCGGCTCGCTGCTGCTCTTGCTGTCGATCGACCACGCCTCGATGGCGGTGCTGGTGTGGGTGATGTCGCTCGGCGCTTCGGCGCTGGGCGTCGCGTTCACGTTGGCTTGGCGCCCGCGCTGGCTCGGCTGGCTCGCTGGCCACTGCGTCCGCCCGCGCTCGGGCGGCGACGACACCCTACGAAAGGAACGATAGTATGTATCTTCTGCGTGACGGCACGAACCGCAGGTTCGCTGCCCTGGCGACCATTGGCCTGTTCACGACCTGCGCCTGCGGCGATGACGCCGCTGGCGCCGCGAAGCCGCCGGGAACCGGCGGGGCTACGGCCACCGGGGGAGCGACCAACAGCGGCGGAACCCCCGCGTCGGGCGGGTCGAGCAACAGCGGCGGCACCGAAGGCAACCAGGCCGGAGCCAGCGGATCGGGTGGCGAAGCTCCGAGCGATCCACCCCTGTACGCCGTCATGTACGAGGTCTTCGACGACGTCGGTTCGAACTCCTACCTCGCGCTCATCGACTCGCTCGATCTCCCAGCGGTCGACTCGGCGACCTCGCGCGAGTTCGCGGGGGGACGGGCCTTCTTGCAGAGCTACAATGGCTGGGTCTTCGTGGGGGACCCCACGTCGCCCGTCGTCACTCGCTATTCCGTCAGCCGCGACGGCGCGCTGACGGAGGACGGCAGCGTCAGCTTCGCCAACTATGGCCTGTCGAGCGGGGTGATCGATCGCTGGGTCCAGACCTTCATCAGCCCCACCAAGGCCTACCTCTTCGATCCCGCGCAGGGGACCCACATCATCTGGAACCCGACGACCCTGAAAATCACTGGCGAGATCGAGCCGCCGGACGAGTTCTTCCGCGACGGCCTGACGGTGGACACCAGCCCCGCCGCCGTGCGAGGGAATCGCTTGTTCCGGGCGATCTACTGGGGAAACTACGACACCGCGGAGTTCTCCCAGGACCAGCTGCTCGCCGTCTACGACCTGGAGACGGACTCGCTGCTCGAAGCCGTCCCGGAGACCCGCTGTCCCAATCCCGGCAACTTGGTGCACCGCGACGAGGCCGGAAACCTCTACTTCAGCAATTGGATTTGGCCCATCGCCGGCACCTTGATGCACGACGCCGCCGCCAACTGCGTCTTGCGCATCAACGCGGATTCGGAGCGCTACGACCCGGACTGGAGCCTCGAATACGCCGACCTCTCGGGGGGGCACGAGGGCGGCATGTTCACCTACCTCGCCGATGGCCAAGGCCTGGTCTCGATCTTCGACGAGACCCAGACCTCCTTCGACGCCACGACCGATCCATGGGCTTACGCCGGCAGCTCCTACTGGAGCATCTGGAGCGTGGACATCGAGAGCCGCGCCGCCTCGCCGATCGAAGGCATCCCGCCGAACGCCGGCGCCTACACGCCCCTGCACTTCGAGGGTCGCTCGTTCGTCATGGTGCCGAAGAGCGACTGGTCCTCCACTCGCCTGTACGAGATCAGCGGCCATGAGGCCACGCCGGGCATGGATATCCCGGGTTGGTCCTACATGTTCGAAAAGGTGCGGTAGCAGCTCGCCATCCTCGACAACTCGTCCTCGTGACAGATCAGCCAGGAACAAGAGAACATGCTATCTACCACCAAGAAGGCCCTTTCCTTCACCCTCCTCGCGACCGCTTGCAGCTTGGCCCTCGGGACCATCGGCTGCAGCGGCGAGGACGACGACGGCGCCTCCGGCAACGGCCACGACGACCGCGAGCTCGGTCCCGCCTATATCGTGGGCAGCACGCACAACACGCCGGACGGCTGGAACGCCTATGTGGCCGTGCTGCCCGACCTGGCCGAGCAAGAGATCGACTACACCAAGGCGCTGGAAATCCCTGGCCGCTCCGACGTCTGGGCCACGACTGGAAAGGTCTTCATCGGCGATGCGGACTCGCCCACCGTGACCCGCTACGGGGTCTCGCCCGACCTCACGCTCGAGCAAGAAGACGACCCCATCAGCTTCTCTTCGACCGGGCTGACGGGCGGCTGTCGCGCTCATCACCTCGGTGAGCGCCCCTCGACATCCCTCAGACGACCTCTGCCCGCAGCCGCTGGGCGGCGCTCACCAGGTTCCGCAGCGCTGGCAGCACCTCTTCCCAGCTGCGCGTCTTGAGACCGCAATCCGGGTTCACCCAGAGTCGATCTGCAGGGATCTTCTCTGATGCCTTCTGCATCAAGGCGACGATTTGCGCTTCCGTCGGCACGTTCGGGGAGTGAATGTCGTACACGCCCGGGCCAATCTGGTTCGGGTATTCGAAGCGGTCGAAAGCATCGAGCAGCTCCATGTTCGAACGCGAGGTCTCGATGGTGATCACGTCGGCGTCCATGGCAGCGATCGAAGCGATGATGTCGTTGAACTCCGAGTAGCACATGTGAGTATGGATCTGCGTGTCGTCCCGCACCCCGTTGGCCGCGATCCGGAAGGCATCGATCGCCCAGCTCAGATACTCCCCCCACTCCGAGCGCCGCAGCGGCAGCCCTTCGCGCAGGGCCGCCTCGTCGATCTGAATGATGCGCACGCCGGCCCGCTCCAGATCCTGGACCTCCGCGCGAATGGCGAGCGCGAGCTGGTAGCAGGTGACCGACCGCGGCTGATCGTCCCGGACGAACGACCAGTTCAACATCGTCACGGGGCCGGTGAGCATGCCCTTCATCGGCTTTTGCGTCAGAGATTGCGCGTACCGGATCCAGTCGACTGTCATGGGCTTGGGGCGGCTGACGTCGCCGAACAGGATCGGCGGCTTGACACAGCGCGAGCCGTACGATTGCACCCAGCCGAGCTCGCTGAACGCATAGCCGTCGAGCAACTCCGCGAAGTACTCCACCATGTCGTTGCGCTCGGCCTCTCCGTGGACCAACACGTCCAGCCCGAGCTTCTCTTGTTCACGGACGGCGCGCTCGATCTCCCGGCGCATCCGCGCCTCGTACCCCTCGCGGTCGACCTCACGGGCGCGAAACTGCCTCCGCACCTTGCGGATCTCCGCCGTCTGCGGAAACGACCCGATGGTGGTGGTCGGAAACTTCGGCAGGTCCAGGGCGCGGGCCTGCAGGGCCGCGCGTTTGGCGTAAGCCGACCCGCGCTGGCCGAGGCTCGGCGACAGCTGCTGGACGGCCGCCTGAACGGCGGGGTTGTTCACCCGCTCCGAGGCGCGGCGACTCGCCAGCGCTCGGGCGTTCTCGCTCAGCGCCTCCGCCACCGCGCCGCGCCCCTGGTTCAGCGCCGCAGCGAGCAACCGCAGCTCCTCGAGCTTCTGCTGCGCGAACGCCAGCCACGACCGTAGGTCGGGGTCCAGCGCCGTCTCCTGGGCCAGATCCACCGGCACGTGCAGGAGCGAGCACGACGGCGCGAGCCACAGGCGGTCGCCGAGCTTCGCCTGGACCGGCTCGAGATCGTCCAGCGCCCGCGCCAGATCGGCGGCCCAGATGTTGCGCCCGCTCACGACGCCGAGCGACAGCACCCGCCCCTCGGGCAAGGTCGCGAGCAGCGCGCCCACCTCTCCGGGCGCGCTGACGGCGTCCAGGTGCACCCCGTCGACCGGCAGCGACGCCGCGAGCTCCAGGTTCCCGCCGAGGCGCCCGAAGTAGGTGGTGAGCAGCAGCTTGCACCCGGTGTCCGTCAAGGACCCGTAGGCCGTTCGGTAGGCGTGCTGCCAGTCCGGCTCGAGCTCCGTGACCAGCGCGGGCTCGTCGACCTGCACCCACTCGACCCCCTCCCGCGCCAACCTGCCCAACAGCTCACGATAGATCGGCAACAGCTTCGGGAGCAGCGCCAAACGATCCGACCCGTCCCTGGTCTTTCCCAGCCACAGATAGCTGACGGGCCCGACGAGGACCGGCTTCGCGGGCACGCCGGCCGCGCGCGCCTCTGCCAGCTGAGCGAGCAGCCGCTCCGCCTCCAGCCGAAACAGCGTGCGCGCGGAGAGCTCGGGCACAATGTAGTGGTAGTTGGTGTCAAACCACTTGGTCATCTCACCGGCGGCGACCCCCGCGCCCGCTTCGCCAGCGGCGCGTCCGCGCGCGACGCGAAAGTAGGCATCGAGCGGCTCCCCTGCGCCGGGACGGGCGCGCTCCGGCACGTTCCCAACCAAAAAGCTCGTATCGAGCACGTGGTCGTACAGCGAGAAATCCCCCACCGGCACCAGGTCGAGCATCGCCTGTCGCCGCCAGTTTTGCCGGCGCAGATCCGCGGCCACCGTTTCGAGCTCACGCTGCGTCAGAACGCCCTTCCAATGTTTTTCGAGCGCGAACTTCAGCTCGCGTCCCGCACCGATACGAGGAAATCCTAGGTTGTGAATGCGCGCCATGTCGAATGCTTGCTTCCTCCACACACACCGTAGATCCTCGATCGGCTTGCGAACAGTGATGATTTGTCACCGATCCATGAACTGGAGTCCTGGATGAACCGCCTCGAGCGCATTCACTTGAGCGTGCTGCGGGAGGTCGATCGGCGCGGCTCGGTCACGGCTGCGGCCAAAGGCTTGGGCCTCACGCAGTCGGCCTTGAGCCACACCATCAAGCGAATGGAGCAACAGTTCGGCACGGAGATCTGGCAAAGGGAGGGGCGCGGCCTGCGCCTGACCCCCGCCGGCAGCTACTTGCTCTCGCTCGCCGAACGGATCTTGCCCCAGCTCGAGCACGCCGAGCAGGTCATCGATCAGCTCGCGCGGGGCGAGCGCGGCACGCTGCGCATCGGCATGGAGTGCCACCCCTGCTACCGCTGGCTCCTGCAGGTGGTCGAGCCCTACCTTCGAGCCTTCCCCGACGTCGAGCTCGATGTCCGGCAGCAGTTTCGATTCGGCGGCATCGGCGGGCTGTTCGCCCACGACATCGACGTCCTCGTCACGCCCGACCCGCTACCGCGCAAGGGCCTGCATTTCGAGCCTGTGTTCGCCTACGAGCAGGTGTTGGTCGTGAGCGCGCAGCACCCGTTCGCCGACCGCGACTTCATCCTCCCCTCGGAGCTCGCCGGGGAGACGCTGTTCACCTATCCGGTGGAGACCGAACGGCTCGACGTCTATAGCCAGTTTTTGCTGCCCGCAGGGTTGGCGCCCAAGCGGCACAAAACCATCGAGACAACGGACATCCTGCTGCAAATGGTCGCCTGCGACCGCGGCGTGACCGCCTTGCCGGACTGGCTCGTGGCGGAGTACCAAGAGAAGCTCGAAATCGTACCGGTGCGGCTCGGCAAGCGCGGGGTCGCGAAGCAGATCTTCCTCGGCGTGCGCTCAGCCGACAAGAAGGTCGACTTCATCGCCGGCTTCATCAGCCTCGCGGCGACCACCCAGGCGCTGCGTCCCACCCCGCGCAAGCGCAAGCGCAAGCGCTGATCGTCGGCGAACACGTCCCCCTCCCGCCGGTGCCCATGCTTGTGCCCTGGCCGGCGGGCAGACTCGGGCCTGGGGCTTCGAGGCCGAGATCAATTTTTTCGTCGGCGCCGATGAGATCGGCCCGCCCGAACGGTCTTAGGTTGGAAAGGTTCGCAAAGCCGCGAGGATCCGACCCCGCGTCGGTCCGAAGGAGATACCGCATGTCATACGTGGATTTTTTCTGCTTGCCGCTGCCCAAGGGCAGCGAAGATGCCTATCGCAAGCAGGCCGAGGCGTTCGCCAGCGTGATGAAGGAGCACGGGCTGCTGAGCTACTGCGAAGCGCTGGCGGACGACGTGCCCAGAGGCGAGGTCACGGACTTCTACCGCGCCGTGAATGCCAAGGAGACGGAGACGGTGGTCGCCGCGTTCATCGTCTGGCCAGACAAGACGACCCGCGACAAGGCCTGGGAGCTTGGCATGAAGGATCCTCGCCTGCAGATGAAGTCAGAGGACATGCCCTTCGACGGCGCGCGCATGTTCTGGGGCGGCTTCAAGCCCATCCTGGAAATCTGAGGCGCATGTGTCGACCCGGGGGCCGCTGAGGCGCGGCCCCCCGCGGTCGCTCAGCGCGCCTTTTCGAGCAGCTCCCGCAGCCGGCGCTCTGCTTCGTCGGCCCGGCGTCGCTCCGCCTCCGCGCGCTGCTGCGCTGCCTCCGCGCGCTGCTCGGCGGCGCGGGCCGCCTCCTCGGTCGTCGGCAGGGGAATGCCCCCCTCATCCAGCCAGCGCAGCCAGCGTGTTTCGACGCCCTCGTACCTGCCGCGTCGGATGCCGACTCCGAACCCCAGCCGCTGGCATTCCAAGTCGCCACGGGCATCCGGCTCGATCGGAACGTACTCACCGTGGATCGGGTCGAGCCGATACCCTTCGAGCTCATGAGACCACGGGTCGTAGAGGAAGTACTCCGCCGTGCGCCAGAGCCTCGAGTAGATACGCATCTTCTCGCCACGGTCGACGTGCCGCGTGCGGTCGGAGAGCAGCTCGATCACAACGTCGGGTAGCTTGCCGTCTTCCCCCCACGCAACCCAGCTCCGGCGGTCCCGGTCGGTCGTGTCGAGCACGACGAACACGTCCGGTCCGCGGAAATCATTGCGAGTGACCTGGGTCTCGGAGAAGTACACGAACATGTTGCCCCCGGCGAAGTAGTCGTGGCGGTCCCTCCAAGCGTATTTCAAGCTCTGGATCAGCAGCACCATTTGCTGCCGGTGGCGATTGGTCTCCATGGGCTCTCCGTCGTCGCACGGGAGCTCGTCTTCGCCTGGCGGGACGACGGGGATCTCAGGCTCGTCTTTGGCGCTGTCCGTCATGGCCGGTCGCATCAGGCTAGCACGCTCCATCGGCATGCTCACCCCTCGGCGCCGGGAGCGCGTGGGTTGCTCGGGTTTTCGTGCGGCCCGCAGATCCTCCCCTCACCTTCGCTTGCGATCCGACTTGGAGAACGCGCGCATTCGCTTGTGAATGACCTTCCAGCGGCGCTTGGTATTGGCTGCCAAGGCGGGACTCGAACGCGCGTCGGCGGCCGCGGTTTCCCGCCGCAGCTCGCGGTAGCTTTCGAGCCGCTCGGCGCCCAGATCTCCGCGGGCGGCGGCTTCGCGCACCGCGCAGCCCGGCTCCGATTCGTGCTGGCAATCGCCGAAGCGGCACCTCTCGGCCAACGCCGCGATTTCGGGGAACGCAGCGTCGAGCCCTAGCTCGGCGTCGGCGACGCCGAGCTCCCGCATGCCGGGCGTGTCGATCACGAGGACGCCAGACGGAAGCACACTCAATTGGCGGCGCGTCGTCGTGTGTCGGCCTTTCCCGTCACTGCGTGTTTCCCCGACTTGCTCCGCCGGCTGCCCGAAGAGCCTGTTGATCAACGACGACTTGCCCACGCCGGACGAACCGATGAAAGCGACGGTCGCGCCCTTGGAGAGGTGGGGCTCGAGGGCGTCCATGCCCTGTCCGGTGAGGGCGCTGACCGCCGCGACGGCCGCGCCCGGCGCCACCGCCTCGATCGCGGAGACCAGCGACGGCAGGTCCTCGGCCAAGTCGCGCTTGTTCAACACCACCACGGGTGTGGCCCCGCTATCCCAAACCGCCGCCAGGTAGCGCTCGATACGGCGCAAGTTGAGATCCCGATTGGCCGAAGTGACCACGAAGAAGACATCCACGTTGGCCGCGACGACCTGCAAGCCACCGCCCGTGCCCGCGGCACGACGCTTGAGCAGCGTCTTGCGATCGAGCAGGTGGTGGACGATGGCAAGCTCCGGTCCATCCGAGACCGCCACCCAGTCCCCCGTCGCGGGTCGGGCGATCCCCGGCGCCGTGCGCCGCAGCGTGCCGGACAGCTCCCCCACCTTCGCGCGACAGCCGAGAAGCTCATAGCGGCTCCCCCAGTCGGCGGCGATGCGTGCGGGCACGAGATCGGGCGCGCCGTCGAGCAGCTCGAGCTGCGTCGAGAAGAACGGTCCGTAGCCCAGAGGTTCCAGGGGGTGCACGCTGGCACTGTAGCTCTCGATCGCTGCCTCGGGGAGCGCGTCGTCGATGGAGGCCTGGCACCGGCGCGGGCGCCCTTCTCGACCACGCTCTTCTGCGCGTGCGCTCAATCCACCCGGATGGCGCGACCGGGGAAGCCAGGAAATGACAGCGCCCCCACGACCGCAGGTTTGCCAGCGCCTCGGCACCATCCTGTGCCATACACCCCTGCGTGACGGCGCCGCGAAGGGGAAGATCGAGCGCTTCTTCCGCAACGTCCGTGAGGGCTTTCTGAATCGACGGCTCAACCTGACCAGCCTTGAAGCGCTCAACCGTGCCTTCACCGCCTGGGTGGAGGACGAATACCACCAGCGCGAGCACTCCTCGCTCGGCATGAAGCCCATCGACCGCTTCGGTCTCGACCTGAAC
>JAEZYZ010000371.1 GCA_023418705.1 Pseudomonadota bacterium
CCCGGGCCCCGCGCGGCGCCAGGGCGGGGGTGGCGCCGTTGGTGCTCGGCCGCTGCCCGCCGGCAGGTGTGGGTGTCGCGTAGGGGCCGCCCGGAGCTCCCGCCCCGCCGGTCGCGACGGGCCCGACGCACCCGCAGGATCCGGAGAATGCCGACGCCGCCGCTCACCTTGCCGCTGATCCTCACGTTGGGGATCTGTTTAGGTGCCGTCGCCCTCTTCGTCTGGAACCGCTTCCCGTTCGAGGTGGTGGGGCTCATCGTCCTCGCGGCGCTGTTGGTCTTGGGCATCCTGCCGCTGGAAGAAGCGCTCAGCGGGTTCTCGAACGAAGCGACGCTCACGGTGGCAGGCGTGCTGATCCTGAGCACCGGGCTCGAGCGCACCGGGGCGGTGGACATGATCGCAAACACCTTCGTGCGGATCGGCTCCAGCAGCGAGCGCAAGGTGGTGCTCGCTATGATGGCGCTGGCGATCCCGGCGAGCGCGTTCCTCAACAACACCGCGGTGGTGGCGGTGCTGATCCCGGTGGTCCTCAAAACGGCGCGGCACCAGGGGATTTCCCCCTCACGGTTATTGATCCCCCTCTCCTACTGCAGCCAGCTCGGCGGAACGCTCACGCTGATCGGTAGCAGCACCAACCTCTTGGTCTCGGGAGTGCTGGTCGAGCTGGGCCAGCCCGGGTTCGGCTTCTTCCAGATGACGGCGCCCGCCGCGCTGATGATGCTCGGCGGCGTCGTCTACCTGATGAGCGCCGGCAGGCGCCTGCTGCCGGATCGGGGGGCGCCCGAGGACGAATTTCACGTCCCCTTCCTCGAGTTCGAATCGGCGCTCGTCGTCGAGCCGCGCTCCTCCTTCGTCGGCGCCACCTTCCAGCAGGTGCGCGATGAAGGCTTCGAGGCGTTGAAGCTCAAGGCGATTCGGCGTGCCGGTCAACGCCGCGAGATCGATGAGAACGCTCCGCTCCAACCGAGGGACCTGCTGCTCGTCGAAGGACCGAGCGAGGCCCTGAAGCGCGCCGATCGCGAGGGCCGACTGCACTTCGCCATGCCCCGCCAAGGCCGCGAGCAGCGGGCCTGGGGTGATCTGGTGGTGATGGAAGCGGTGATCACGCCGCGGTCGCGGCTGATCGGTCGCAAGGTGCGCGAGGCGGCGCCGCTCGAACAGTCGGGCGCGACCATCGTCGCGGTGCAGCGGCATGGCAGAAACCCGAGCTTGCCCGCGCCCGATCGACCGCTCGAGGCGGGCGACCTGGTGCTGGTCGAGGGGACCCGCCGGGAGCTCAACGCGATGCAGCGGGCCGGGCATTTGCTGCTGGTGACGCACGTGGTGCTGCCCCGGGAGCACAAGCGCTGGTGGCTCGCCACGGGCATCCTGGTCGCGGTGGTCGTGCTCGCCGCAGCGGACGTGGTGCCCATGGCGCTCGCGGTGCTGCTGGGCGTGATCGCGATGGCGGTCACGGGCTGCATCGATCCTTCCGACTCCTACGAGCGCGTGGACTGGGCGGTCATCATCCTGATCGGCAGCCTCGTCCCGCTGGGGTTGGCGATGCAGCAGACCGGCGCAGCACAGCTCTTGGCGGCGCTCGTCGTCCGCGCTGCGAGCGGCTTCGGCCCCTACGTGGTGCTGGCCACCTTGTACCTGCTCACCTCGGTGCTCACCGAGTTCATCAGCAACAACGCCGCCGCGGTGGTCCTTACCCCTGTCGCCGTCGCGATCGCGGGCGCCCTCGACGCGTCGCCGGTGCCCTTCGCGATGGCGGTGATGATGGCCGCGTCGAACAGCTTCATGACCCCGGTCGGCTACCAGACGAACACCTTCATCTACGGCCCCGGAGGCTATCGGTTCACCGACTTTACGCGCGTGGGCACCCCGCTCAACCTGCTGCTCGTCGCGCTGGCGGTGGTGTTCCTGCCGCTGTTCTTCCCCTTTTGATCGAGGCGACGCCGGGCTCCGGCGGGTCCCTGCCCGAGCCCTTAGCCGCGCCCGATGGCCCTGGCGAACCACGCACCCTGTGCGTCGATCGGGGTTCGATACTCCGCTTCCGAGCCCACGTCCGAGCGTCCGGCTTGTTTCTGGCCGCCGAGTGCGTACCTTCTTCGTACGGACCGAGGGATGGAAGAACCGCGACGCCGCCACCCCCGCTTTCAGATCGAGCTCGGCATCACGCTCGAGAGCGCGTCCCACTTCTGGAAGGGACGCACCACCAACCTCTCCGAAGGCGGCGTGTTCGTCGCGACGACCGAGCTCAAGCCGATCGGCACGGAGGTGGAGCTCACCATCACCCTGCCCGACCAACGGCCGGTGTGGGTGCGCGGGGTGGTGCGCTGGATCCGCGACACGCCGCTCGGCAACACGACGCCCCTCGGCATGGGCATCCAGTTCAAGCTCATCAGCGATGCGTCGCTGGCAAAGGTCCGGTGGTTTTTGACGCAGCGCCCCGCGCTGCATTTCGACGAACCCAAGGGGCCGCAGAGGTTCTGAGGCGCTTCCGTGGGGGCGGGCAGCGGGCGAGGCTTGAGGGCAGCCCTCGGCCGGTGCAGGCTCGGGGCGTGGCAGCGCTGGCCCTGTTCCGATGGCGACCGCCGCCGTGGCTGTGGTTGCTGCTGGCGATGCTCGCCGCCTTCCCACTCGGCACCGGCTGCCGTCGCGCGCCGCCGCCCCAGGCCGCCCGAACCGGGCAGGCGGGTCGCGTCCCGGCGGAGCTCCGTTGGGTGCGCCCCTGGGGCCGCCCGTCGCTGACAATGGGCGGTCCGGTGAGCGAGGTGGGCTTCGCGGCAGAAGCGCCGCTGGCCTACGCCGTGAGCCGTGGCTCGTCCCCCGACGTGCGGGTGTTCGAAGTGCCCTCGGGCCTGACGCGGTACTACCAGCAAATCCGCGGGACACGGGATCCGCGGGTGTCGCTCAGCGCCAATGGGCGACGACTGGCCGTGACCGCTGTCGAGCCCGGCGCGCCGACGATCAAGAAGATCGCGGTCGTCGATCCCCACGATGGCCGTCCCATCGCCGATCTGCGCCTCCGAGCCGAGACGTTGGGGCTGACGCCGAATCAAACGGTGGAGCTCATGGGGGCTCAGCTTCGGATCCCGGAGGTCATGCCGATAGACTGGGACGCCCTCGCGCTGTCGCCAGACGGCGAGATCTTGCTCGCGGCTGCCTACGGATACGGCCTTCATGCGTGGAGCGTGACCACGGAACGACATCTCTGGAGCGTCGACCGGGTTTCTGCCTGGCGGACGACACGCATCGTCTGGCTGCCGGGCGGTACGGAGGTGGCGCTCTTCGAGGCCGTGGGCACCGCAAGCACGCCCGTGATCGTCGACGCGCGGACCGGGCGGACTGTGGCCCGCTTCGAACCGCGCCGCGGACATGGGGACGTCTCACCGGACGGCAACACGCTGCTCGGCGTGGGCAACGGGCGGCTGAGCGTGTGGTCCCGCACGGCGCCCGATCCGCGGCTGGATCTGCCTGCCGGCGAGTCACCGGTCGATGTCGTCGTCGGCGCGCTGAGCCACGACGCCACGCGCGCCTTCGTAGGAGGCTCGTCGCGGGCCATTCGCGAGGTCGATCTCGGCTCCGGTCAGGTGACGCGCACCTTCGAAGGGCACCTCGACGCCGTCTCGGCGCTCGCCACCTCGCCGGAGGGTCGCTATCTGCTGTCCGGCGCCCTCGATCGCACCGTCCGGCTCTGGGATCTCCGCACCGGGGCGGAGGCCGCCACCGGCCCGGTCGCGCGCGTCGTGCTGTCTCTGGAGCTGGCGCGGGACCAGCGCAGCGTCCTTGCGCTGCGTCCCGACGGAGCCGTCGACCGCTTCGATCTGGCGGGACGGCCGCAGAGCACGGTGGGATCGCCCGATCCCCGCTCACCGAACGCGAACGGCAGGATCGCAGCGGAGGGGGATCGCCTCGTGTTTGCGCAGCCGATGGCGGTCGTTTCGCGGACGCTTTCGACGAATGAGGTCGTCTGGCGCTACGAGCCCAAACAGTCCAACCCGGCGCTGCTCGATGTCGACCGCTCCGGCAACGTGCTGCTTGGCGACCGCGCGACCCTCACCCTGCTCGACGGCGAGAGCGGGCGCGTCCGCTTTCGCCTGGCCCGCGGCTGGCCCTCCGCCGCGAGGTTTTCGCGCGACGCGGCGCGCATCGCCTGGTCGAACGTGGAGGGGGCGCTGGAGATCCTGGACGCCGCCAGCGGCGACGTGCTCCTCCGGCTACCGGGACACCGAGGGCTCGTCATCGACGCCGACGCACGTGGCTCCGACTGGACCCCGCGCGAAGCGCCGGTCGGCGCCGGTGCCCTCGCCCTCTCGGCCGACGGGCGAACGCTGGCGAGCGCCTACCGGGGGGAGCTCATCCTCTGGGATCTCACGTCCGGCAAGCCGCGCTGGCGCGTCGAGCGAGCGGACGCGAGCCACGTCGTGCTCGAGCTGTCACCCGACGGTCGTTGGCTCGCGCGCGGCGACGACCGCGGCGCCGTCGAGCTGTACGAGCTCTCGACGGGCGCCGTCTCGGAGCTGCGGTTTTCGAAGGCCGGGCTGAGAGATCAAGAAGGCTTCATTCGCCACCTGCTGTTCCTGCCCTCCACGCCGCGCCTCCTGGCGGCCACATGGGGCGGGGCCCTGCATGAGCTCGAGTACCCGCGACGGCAAACGATGGCGCTCGCGGCGCCTTGACCAGACGGCGACGCCCTCATCTCGACCCAGCGAATTCGAGCGCAACTTCCGGAGCGCGCGGCGGAGCGCGCCCAGCTAGGTTCGTCTCATCGCCGTCGTTCGGGCGCACGATTCGAGGTGCCGCGCCGGGCGACCGGCGCTAACCGTAAGGAGCGAGCGGGACCATGACGAGCCGGGCAACCAAGCTTTCCGAACGCACGCGGAGCGATCCGCGCTGGGCGGCCGTCGTCGGGCGGGACCGCTCGGCGGACGGCCGGTTCTTCTACGCCGTCGAGAGCACCGGGGTGTACTGCCGCCCGTCGTGCGGGGCGCGCACGCCGCGGCCGGAGAACGTCGGCTTCTTCTCCACGTCGGCGGAGGCGGAGCGGGCGGGGTTCCGCCCCTGCAAGCGCTGCAAGCCCGATCAGCCGCCGCGGTCCGCGGCGCAAGCGCAGCTGGTCGCCGATCTGTGCCGGCACATCGAGGCCTCCGATCCGCTCCCCACGCTCGCTGAGCTCGCGGCGCGCGCCGGCATGAGCCGACACCACCTGCTGCGCACCTTCCAGGACGTGACCGGCCTGACCCCGAAGCAATACGGCCTCGCGTCCCGGGCCGAGCGCGCTCGAGCGGCGCTGGCGCGCGGCAGCTCGGTGACCGCTGCCATCTATGCCGCGGGCTATGGCTCGAGCGGCCGCTTCTACGAGGCCTCGCGGCGCGCGCTGGGCATGCAGCCGGCGGCCTACCGCGCGGGCGGCGATCAGCAGGTCGTGCGGTTCGCCGTGGGCGCGTGCTCGTTGGGATCGATCCTGGTCGCCGCCACCGAGCGCGGCGTGTGCGCCATCTCGCTCGGCGATCAGCCCGATGCGCTGATGCGCGAGCTGCAGGATCGGTTCCCCCACGCCGAGCTGATCGGGGACGATCGGCAATTTTCGCGGATCGTGGCCACCGTCGTCGGCTTCGTCGAGGCGCCCGAGCGCGGCCTCGACCTGCCGCTCGATCTGCGCGGCACCGCCTTTCAGCGCCGGGTCTGGCAGGCGCTGCAGCGGATCCCGTTCGGCGCCACCCGCAGCTACCGCGAGATCGCCGAGCGCATCGGCGCGCCCCGCGCCGTCCGCGCCGTGGCCGGCGCCTGCGCCGCCAACACCCTCGCCGTCGCCATCCCCTGCCACCGCGTCGTGCGCACCGACGGGGCCCTCACCGGCTACCGCTGGGGCATCGAACGCAAGCGCGCGCTGCTCGAGCGCGAGGCGCGGGGAACCGCGCGCCCTATCGATGGAAAGGACCGCGGGCCGCTCCGCCCTTCGGCAGAGCGACCCGTCGCTCGTCGATCCCGGCGCTGATCTAGAGCGCGCCGGTCTGCACCTGGCCCGGTCCCGAGCCAAGGCCCGTGTCACCCAGGTCCGGCCCGTCGCCGACGTCCCCGGCGCCGCCGAAGCGCGGATCGTGCGGCTCGAAGTCGATCCGGGGGTCGTCGTCGGTCGGTGTGTCATCCCCATAGCCGGGACCGGAGGGCCCGCTGCTGCCGCAGCCGGTCGGGACGTACTTGGAGATGTCGATGCCAAACGCCAGCTCGGTGCTCGACCGCTCGAGCTCGGTCAGGCTGACGTACACGCCGGGCAGCGGAGACAGGCCGAGGAAGCTCGGGCCCAGCGGGAGCGTGCCGACCGCCGCGGGCAGCGCGCTGACCGCCGCTTGCAGCGCCGCCTTTACCGAGCTGGTCGTTGCGCCGAGGCTCACCCCCGGCGCCGTGAGCGATCCGGAGAGATCGGTGTACGCGGCCGTGACGAGCTCGATGCTGAGCTGGCCCGCGCAGTCCAGGGCGAGGTCCCAGCCCAGCTCGATGGTCGCCGTGAGCGATCCGGAGACGGCGCCGGAGCTGGCCTTCAGCCGAGTGGGGTGACGGGTGATGATGAGATCCCGCGCCGGCGCGTCGAAGGGGCGGTCGCTCTCGGCGATCTGCCCCGCATCGATGGGTTGGGACTCGAAGCGGGCGCCGGTCTGCTGCCCGCCGGAGCTTTGCGCCGCGCCCGTCTGCGTCGCGACGGCCGAGCCGATGGGTGTGCCGCTGCTAGCCGTGGCTCCGCCGCTCGACGAGGTCGTCGACGTTGTTCCACCAGGGAGCGGTCCGCCGTTCTGAACCGGACCGGTGAAGATGGGTCCGTCGCCGCCAGCGATGGTGATGGGTCCGGCGGGCTCGAGGCTCAGCGCGATGGGGAGCGACCCCGTGGGCAACGGCACGCAGAGCAACCCCTGCCGCGCCACCTCGTAGGCGAGGTCTTGCACGCTGTTGAGGGGGACGATCAGGTCGGCGTCGGCGATGGACTGAAAGCTGCCGGTGGCGCCGAGGGGCGTGGCCCGAGTGAGGCCCGCGGCGCAGGCGGCGGTCGGCGCGGACGAAGCGATCGGCGCGTCGATGTGCACTCGCAGTGAATCCTTGTTCGGCGTCGTCACGACGCTCGTGACCCTTGGATCGACGCTGGCTGAAAACGTCCCCAGCGAGAACGACTGGGCTCCGGGCAAGGTCTTGGCCAGCGTTTCGTTCAGGAGCGCTTTGAGATCCTTCTCCAGGTCCGGGACCAGGTACTCGGCCAGCGCCGCTTCGATGCAGCGATCCAGGTCGGCGACGGCCCCGGGCGTGCCGCAGATGCCGTTCTCCGGCTCCGCGTCGACGTTGCCGTCGGCGAGCTCCTGAACGGCGGACGCGATCACGTCTCCGAGCAGCAGCACGGCGTCGGTGGCGAAATTGAGCGCGTCGCGGTCGATGTCGACGGAGCCGAGCGCGAGCCGCTCGATCTCCAGCGAGGGAACGCGCACCCCGCCCCCGGAGGCCGCCAGCGCCGCCTTCCCCTGGATGCTGGCGCCCTCGACCGTGAACGGCACGTCGACCCGGTAGTTGTTGCCGAGCGCGCAGACCACCTTCGAGTCTTTCGGCCAGTCGAGCCAGAACCTGCCGGTGATCACCAGGTCGTCCAGATCGAGATCCACGTCGAGCCCGTCCTGGGTCACGTCCAGCTCAGCGGTGTGCTCGTCGATTGACAGCTCCACGACCAGGTCACGCAGCTCGATCGTGAGCGGGTGATGGTTGTGGCACCCGAACGCCGTGTCGAGCAGCACGTCGACCCCGGCGCTGGTCTCGTTCTTCATCTCGCGCTTCGCCATGCGAAAGAGCTGCTGATCTTCGGGCTCGATCCGATCGAGCCCTTCGCTCCGCGCCACCGCCGGGAGGATGACCTCGGTGAGCGCCGCCAGGTCATCGTTCAGCTTCAGCTTCAGCTCTGGAGGCGCGGGGGGAGCGACGGGCTGCAACGTGGCCGCCTGCGACGTGCTCCCGAGCTCGGCCCCTTGCGTGCCGGCATCGGCGCCGCAGCCGACGGCGATCGCGCTGCTCATGACGGCGATCAGGCGCCCCAGCGGCCGCGCGGCAGCTTGAAACAGCGAACAGCGAGCCCCCTTGGTGAACTTCGTTCTCATGGCTTTTCCCCGGGTGATGCGCTCGGCGAGATTACCGAGGCGAGGGCCGCCATCGCAATTCGGGTGCCAGCTCGTTCGAGCGCCCGCTTGCCGCCGCTTTCCGGTACTTCGAGGGGCCTCGCGGCAGCGGCAGACCCCCGCGGTCCCATGGGGTGGCGGGGGTGGTCCCATGTGACAGCGCCGCGCCACGGGAGCGCGACTCAGATTGAACGTCACCCCAGAACCCAGTCGACCTGGCGCCGTGTCACGGCTAAGGCCTCGGGGAGCATGGCCTCGCCCGCCGTTCTAGGCTCACTCTTGCTCGCCGCCGCCCTGTCGACCTTCCTCGGCTTCGGCTCCCTCCGCTGGGCGCGCAGAACGCGCCAGCTGCTCGCCAACCTGGAAGCGGCTCGGCGACCCGAAGCGCCGCGCGTCGTCGACTTTGCAGAGCTCGACGGGTTGCCAGCGCCGGTGCGGCGCTACTTCGAGACCGTGCTCCGGCCCGGCCAACCCCACGTGAACGGCGTGCGCGCGCGGCACGCGGGCACGTTCAACCTGAGCGAAGAGGCCGATCGTTGGAGGCCCTTCACCTCGCAGCAGCGGGTGATCCTGCGCCGGCCCGGCTTCGTCTGGGATGCGAAGATCAAGCTGCTGCCTGCGCTGAGCGTCCGGGTGCACGACGCGTATATCGCTGGCGAGGGGATCTTGCGAGCGGCGCTGTTCGGATGGCTGACCGTAGCCAGGCTGCGCGGCAACAGCGATCTCGCCCGCGGCGAGCTGATGCGCTTCTTTGCGGAGGCGACCTGGTATCCGACCGCGTTGCTCCCCAGCCAGGGAGTTCAGTGGGAAGCGGTCGACGATCGCTCCGCGCGTGCGACGCTCGCTGATGGTGCCGTCACGCTCACGCTGCTGTTCGGCTTCGACGAGGCGGGCCTGATCCACACGGTACGCGCGGAGGCGCGCGGCCGCAGCGTTGGCAAGCAGATGATCCCGACGCCGTGGGAAGGCCGCTTCTGGAACTACCAAGAGCGCGCTGGCCTGCTCATCCCCCTCGACGGCGAGGTGGCCTGGCTGCTGCCCGAGGGCGAAAAGCCGTACTGGCGCGGGCGCCTCACCGAGATCGCCTACGACACCTGAGCTCGTCACCCCCCAGAGCTGCCGGGGGCAAGGGCGGCGACCAGGTCGGGGCCGTGCCGGGGTCCTGATTCGATGACAGCTCCCTCACGCGCGACGGGGGCCGCGACGCCGGGTCGCCGGCCCGGCGCAGCGCGGCGGTGATCCGAGCCTTCAGCTCGGCCGCCAGCACGCGCACGTGGGGCTCCTCGGCGAGGCTGAAGTGGTCTCCGGGCGTCTCGACGAGCTCGAGCTCCCCTCGCACATAGTCGTTCCAGCCCAAGTTGGGCTCTTGGCACGCGAGATCCGCGCTCACGTCGGTCGCCCGCACCACGACCAGATCGCCTGCGAAGGGTTGTAGCGTGTAGCGGGACGCGGCGTCGAGGAAGCTGGCCGTGAGCCAGCTGCCTCGCAGCTCGTGAGGCACCGCGCGCCCTTCCTGCAGATGCCGCGCGATGACCCGACGCTCGGCCTCCGCGGCAAGGCGCTCCCGGAGTCGCTCGCGACCATGCGAGAGCAACGCCCACGGACCTTGGGCGCTCTTGCGGAGCAGGCGAGCGGCGCGCCCCGGCTGCGCGAGCTTCACCCCGGGGCGGTAGGTGTCGATCAGCGCGAGGAAGGCGACCTCCGCGCCGGCCCGAGCCAGCCGCTGCGCCATCTCGAAGGCCACGATGCCGCCGCCGCAGTAGCCGCTCAAAAAATAAGGCCCTTCGGGCTGCACCGCGCAGAGCTCGGCCAGGTAGGCCTCGGCCATCGCCTCGATCGTGGGGTGCGGCGGGGACCTGCCGTCGATGCCTCGCGCTTGGATGCCATAGAACGGCTGACCCGTGTCGAGGTGGCGGGCCAAGCGCTCGAGGTTCAGGACGACGCCGCCCGCGCCGTGGATGCAAAAGAGCGGCGGCTCGCGCCCGCCGCGACGGATGGGCACGAGAAACTCGAAGGGCTGCCCGGCAGCTTCCGGGGCCGTCGCGATCGCGTCGATGCGCCGCGCGATGCCCTCGATCGTCGGCCCTTCGAACAGGCTCGCCAGCGGCAGACTGACCCCGAGCTCCTTCTCGATGCGGGCGAACAGCGTGGTCGCGAGCAGCGAGTGGCCGTGGTCGAAGAAGTTGTCGCGGATGCTCGGGTGCGCGTGGCCGAGCACCTCCGCCCAGAGCCTGGCGACCTGCCGCTCCGTCTCGGTGCGGGGCGGGACGGTCGCGGCCTCGTCGCGGCTCGCCTGGACGTCGGGTGCCGGCAGCGCCTTGCGGTCGAGCTTGCCGTTCGGCGTGAGCGGCAGGGCTTCGAGGGCGACGAAGAAGCTCGGGATCATGTGCCCCGGAAGCAGCGCCGCGAGCCCGCTCTTGAGGTCCGCCGTCGGGGGCCCGGCGCCGCGCGCGACATAGTAGGCCACCAGCCGAGCGTCGCCCGGCGACAGCTCGCGCGCCACGACCACACACGCCTCGAGCTCGAAGACGCGCCTCATCGTCGCCTCGATCTCGCCGAGCTCGATGCGGTGGCCGCGGATCTTCACCTGATGGTCGAGGCGGCCCAGGTGATAGAAGACGCCGGCGCCGGTCATCCGCCCCAGATCCCCGGTGCGGTACATGCGACCGCCCGGGCGAGGGCGAAACGGGTCGGGCAAGAAGCGCTCACGGGTGAGCTCCGGCCGCTCGAAGTAGCCCTCGGCCACGCCCTCGCCGCCGATGTACAGCTCGCCGGCGACGCCCGGCGGCACGATCTCTCCGTGCGGGTCGAGCACGTAGACGCTGGTGCCGGCGATCGGCCTGCCGATCGCGATCTCCCCGCCGCCGCCGTCGATGCGCTGGATCGTGGACCACACCGTCGTCTCCGTCGGCCCGTACATGTTCCACAGCCCCCGCACCTTGCCCGTCAGCTCCTCGGCGAGCGCGGGCGGGAGCGCTTCGCCCCCACACAGCACCGTGAGCTCCCAGCGTCCCTGCCAACCGCTGGTGAGCAGCATCCGCCAGGTCGAGGGGGTGGCCTGCATGAGCGTGGCGCCCGCGCGATCGATGGCGCGCGCGAGCTCCGCACCATCCATGGCGACCTCACGTGATACCAGGGTCACCCGAGCGCCGACGGTGAGCGGCAAGAGCAGCTCCAGCACCGCGATGTCGAAAGAAATAGTCGTGACGGAGAGCACGTGATCGCGCGCATCGATCCCGGGTTCGACCGCCATCGACTGGAGGAAGTTCGAGACGTTGCGCTGCGTCACCGTCACGCCCTTGGGCTTCCCCGTCGACCCCGAGGTGTAGATCACGTAGGCGGGTGACCTCGGATCCGCCGACGGGCGGTCGACGGAGTCCCCCGGCCGCCCGTCGCCGTCGAGCAGCGCCTCGATCGTCAGCAGCGGCGCCCTGCCCCACTGCGCGACGCGAGCTCGCGACGTCGCGTCGGCGATCACCGCCGCCGGCCCCGCGTCCTCGAGCATCGCGCGCAGTCGCTCGCCGGGGTAGTCCGGGTCGAGCGGGACGTACGCCGCGCCGAGCCAGTGGATCGCGAGCAGCGCCACCGGCAAAAAGCGGGATCGCCCGAGGCACACGGCCACCCGGCAGCCGCTCCCGACGCCGGCGCGCGCCAGCTCTGCGGCGACGCTCCGGGTGGCTTCGATGAGCGCGCCGTAGCTGAGGGTCTGCAGCGCGTCGCTCACCGCCGGCGCGTCCGGCGCGCGCCGCGCCTGCTGCCAGATCCGCTCGACCACCGTCTCGGTCGGGCTCGGCACGCTCCGCGAGCTCGTGCCGAGCTCGCCCAGCGCCCGCCGTTCGGTCTCCGGCAAGCGCGGCATACGGGAGACGGCGCGCGCCGGCGCGAAAACGGCGCCCTCGAGGAGCGCGCGGTAGTGTTCGAGCATGCGGCGTACGGTCGCACGGTCGAAGAGCTCGCTCCGGTACTCGGCCCCCGCCACCTGCCCGAGCTCGGTGTCCAGGATGAGCAGGCTGAAGTCGAAGTGGCTCGCCCGCCTCGAGATGAAGAGCGGCTCCATGGCGAGCTCGCCGGCGCGACCGCCGGGCATCGGCGGGTTCTGGTAGTCGAACATCACCTGAACGAGCGGCGACTGCCCGGGACGGCGCTCCAGGTGCAGCTCGGCGACCAGCCGCTCGAAGGGCAGGTTCTGGTGCTCATACGCCGTGAGACACGACTCGCGCGTCGCTCGAAGCAGCTCCTCGAAGGTCTGCTCGGGCCGCAAGCGCACCCGCAGGGCCAGGGTGTTCACCAGGGTCCCGATGAGGTGCTCGGAGGCGGCGTGGTTGCGGTTGGCGATCGGCACGCCGATGACGAAATCGGTCTGCCCGGTGTAGCGGTAGAGCAGCACCTGGAACGCCGTGAGCATCACCATGAACGGCGTCGCCGCCTGCGCGAGGGCCAGCTCGCGCACCGCGGCCAACAGCTCGGCGGGCAGCTCCATGGGCTCGAGATCGCCCGCGGAGCCGAGCGACGCGCTGCGCGGGCGATCGGTCGGCAGCTCGAGGGTGGGCGCGCCTTCGAGGTGAGCGCGCCAGTGGGCGAGCTCTCGCTCGAACCGCTCCGTCTCGATCCAGGCGCGCTGCCAGGCGGCGAAATCGACGTACTGCGGCGCGTCCTCGCGCCACGGCAGGGCGTCGTCGCCCGCGCCCCCGCGGTAGTGCTCGAGCACCTCCGAGAGCAGCACCCCCATCGACCAGGCGTCCGAGACGATGTGGTGGATCGAGACGACGATCGCGTGCCCCTCCCGGCCCAAGCGATAGAGGGCCGCGCGCAGCAGCGGGCCCGCCTCCAGATCGAAGGGCCGATGGGCGAGCGCCGATCCCAGCCGGCTCGCGGCCGCCTTCGGATCCGCTTCGCCGGAGACGTCGATCACGGGCAGCTCGAGCGCGAGCTGCGGCAGGATCTCGACCGCTGGCCGCCCGTCGCGCGTGACGAAGCGCGTGCGCAGCGTCTCGTGCCGCTCCACGCACCTTCGGAGCGCCCGCTCGAGCCGGCCCGCGTCGAGGCGCCCCCGAATGAGGAGCGCCCCGGAGACGTTGTAGGCGGCCCCTCCGGGATCGAGCTGGTGGAGGATCCACATGCGCTCCTGGGAGTGGGTCAGCGGGAGCGGACCGCTGCGGTCCACGCGCTCCATCCGAAACCCGCCGGCCTTCGGCAAAAGCTCCTCGAAGCGCGCGGCCATGCGGCTGGGCGTGGGCGCTTCGAACACCAGGCGCAGCGGAACCTCCACCCCCCACAGCGCCTCGAGCCGGGAGGCGAGCTGGGTGGCCATCAGCGAGTGCCCCCCGAGCAGGAAGAAGTCGTCCTCGGGACCCACGCCGTCCACGCCGAGGACGCAGGCCGTGGCGGCGGCCACCTCGGCGACGCGCTCTGTGCGACCCGCGCTGGCGTCCGTGGCGGGCGCAAGCGCGCCCGCCAGCCGCTCGAGCTCCCCCGCCTCGTAGCGCGCGCGACAGCGCTGGCGTCGCGGCTTGCCGCTCGAGGTCTTCGGCGTGGCGCCGGGGGCGACCAGCACCAGGTCGAAGACGGGCAGACCGTGCTCGCGGGCCACGGCCTCACGGATCGCGCGCGCGACGGCCTCCTTCGGCGACGTCGCCGGCTTCTCGATCTCCACCACCACCACGAGCTGCTCTCGCGATGCCACCTCGGAGGCGAACGCGATGACCCCACGCGCCCGCACCGCCGGGTGCGCGGCCTCGGCCGTGCGCTCGATGTCCTCCGGATAGTGATTCGCTCCCAGGACGACGATCAGATCCTTGATGCGTCCGGTGACGAACAGCTCCCCCTGGTGCACGAACCCGAGGTCGCCCGTCCGGAGATAGGAGGTCCCGGGGTCCGCCTCGAGCGTCGCGCCGAAGGTCGCGGCCGACGCCTCGGGTTGATTCCAGTAGCCCCGCGCCACGCTGGGTCCGGCAACCCAGATCTCGCCGACGGTCGCTTCGGTCACCTCGGAGCGCGTCTCGGGGTCCACGACGCGGACCGACACACCCGCCAGCGGCCGCCCGCAAGCGACGAGCGTCCTGCCGGCTTGGCCGGGCTCGCGCCGGCGCGCTTGCCCTGCTTGAAGGCTCGCGGGATCGAAGTCGCGCACCACCGCCGCTGCGTCGGGCTTTGCGCTGGCGACCCCGAGCGTGGCCTCCGCCAAGCCGTAGCAGGGGGTGAACGCCCGCGACGAGAAGCCGGCGCCCGCGAACGCGCGCGAGAACCGCTCGAGGGTCTCGGCGTGCACCCGCTCGGCGCCGTTCAGCGCGACCCGCCACGACGACAGGTCGAGCCGCGCGCGCTGCTCAGGGGTCGTGCGCTGCACGCACATCTCGTACGCGAAGTTCGGCGCCACGCTGATGGTCCCGCGGTGCTGCGAGATGGCCTCCAGCCACCCGATCGGGCGCCGCATGAACGCGCTGGGCGTCATCAGCACGGCTTGCATGCCGGAGCACACCGGGGTGACGATGGCGCCGATCAGCCCCATGTCGTGGTACGGAGGGAGCCACGCGACCACCCGGTCCTCCGGACCGCCGCACGTCCCCTCGCGCAGCAGCGCCGCGTTGTGGACGAGGTTCCGGTGGGAAAGCACCACGCCGCGCGGGGTGCTCGTGGAGCCGGACGTGTACTGGATGAGCGCCAGGTCCTGCGCGCTCGGCCGCACCGCTGATGGATCCCCCCGCGCGAGCGACACCGGCACGATCGGGACGCCGAGACGCAAGTCGGCGAGCCGCTCGGCCAGCGGCTCCGTGGTGAGCGCGAGCCGCGGCGCCGCGTCCCGCGCCAGGGTGACGATCCGCTCAGCCGGGCGATTGAACTGCGGCGGATAAGCGGGCACGGCGATCGCGCCCGCGTAGAAGCAACCGAAGAGCGACACCACATACTCCGGGCCCGGAGGACAGAGCAGGAGCACGCGGTCCCCTGGCTCGACACCTGCCTCTCGGAGCCGCCCGGCGGCCCCGGCGACGCAGCACAACAGCTCGTCGTAGTCGAAGACGGTGTCCAGCTCCGCGCGCCGACCCAAGAACCGAAACGCGGGAGCTTGCGGCATGCCGCGGGCGCACTCGAGCAGAGCTCCCAGGACATGATCCGCGGCCGGCGCGACCCGCCGCGAGCCCCAGGCATTCGCCACCCGCAGGCTCGATCTCGACGTCACGCGCGCCGTTCCTGTCCGAAGGCCATTCTTTTCATGATAATATTTTTCCATTCGGCACGTCGAGTCTTCGCCCGCGCCCCCGGGCAAGAAACTGATCGTCGTCGCGGGGCCCAGCCGGCGCTTTGACAGCGGACACAGGTCGGCTCGCGTCGCCCGCACGATCCTCTCCCCGGAGCCTAGCCCTCGAGATGCCGCCCCAAGCGCCCACCGTCCGCGCGCGGCTCGAGCCGCCAGCGATGCGACACGCCGCCGCTTTCGTGCAGGCGGTGCAACAAAGCCGCGCGTTTCACCGCCCGTGGGCCTACCCGCCGAGCACGATCGAGCAGTACCGAGCTTTCCTGAGGCGAGCTCGCAGACGGACCCATCTGTCACACCTCGTCTACACCGAGGCGGACGAGCTCGCCGGCGTCATCAACATCAACGAGATCGTTCGGGGCAACTTCGGCTCCGGCTATCTCGGGTACTACGCGTTGAGCCCGCACCAGGGACGCGGCTACCTGCGCGCTGGACTCTCGCAGGTGATGCAGCGGGCGTTCGGGGAATACGGGCTGCATCGGCTGGAGGCGAACATCCAGCCCGACAACCAGCGTTCGATCGCGCTCGTTCGAAGCCTCGGCTTTCGCCAAGAGGGTTACTCCCCGAAGTACCTGAAGATCGGCGGCCGGTATCGCGACCACGAGCGCTGGGCCATCCTGGCGGAGGAGTGGAAGGCGACCTCGAGGCGGTCGCGCTAGAGCGACGAACGGTTTGCGCCGCAGATCGTTCGTCGTGGAAAATGAGGCGATCTGGCGATCTAGATCTAGAGCGCCGATCCGCGAGCAAAGCTGAGGGTTTCCCTCGGGGCTCTCGGCTGGCAAAACGGATCGGTGCTCTAGCGCGTCACATCGGCGCAGAGTGGCGGCTCCGTTCGGTGAGCTCGGGGCGCTCGGGCCCGCTGGTCATGCGGACGGGCTCGGCGGCGCGCTCGGGCTCACCCCGCGGCGTCACAGCCACGCTGGCGGGCGACCCGTTCTTCTTGGCGCGGGCGGCGCGCACGACGTAGGTGGCCACGGCCAGCACCACCCCCGCCAGGATGGCGCCGCTGACGCCCAGCCAGGCCACCGCGCCGTCCAGGATCTGACGCGAGTGGGAGGTCGGATCGGCGAGCACGAGGGCCACGAAGGCCGCGACCAGGAGCGTGACCCCGACGCCGATGACCCGCTGCCAGGTTTTGTCCAGACCCGCGCGATCGCGCAGGATCCGACCGGCCTTGATGATGCGGGCAACGCGGACGATGCGCAGCGCGCCGACCAGCTTCAGCAGGCGGAGCAGCTGCACCGGCCCCGCCGCCAAGATCACCGCCGGGATGATCGACAGGGTGATCGCCACGAGCAGCCGGTTCTGCTTCAGCCAACGGAGCTTGTGGTCGGACAGCGCGAACAGCACGGCCGCCTCGGCGATCAAGACGCCGCCTGAAAGCGTGTTCAGCAACACCCCCGCGCTGCGCGCCGGGTCGTCGAACAACGTGAGGAACACCGCCGGCACCGACGCCAGGGCGGCGAGCAGCACCGGCCCCGCCAGCCGCTGCTGCAGCCGCGCGCTCAGATCGGAAGGTGCGTCCCCTTCTCCGCGGGGTGCGGCTGGTTCGGCACTCATGACCCCGAAGTGTTGCGCCGCCTCCAAGGGCACGCAATGGCGGGTCCAGCCCTCGTGGTTACGCTGACCGGGCAGCGAACCACCGAGAAGAGGCCTGCGGTCGCGAGGTCACAGCTTCCCGCGCCAGCGCGGTGGGCGCCTGCGAGGTCACAGGTCCCCGCGCCGGCGCGGCGGTCGCTCGCGAGGTCACAGGTCCCCGCGCCGGCGCGGTGGGCGCTCCCGAGGTCACCGTCTCCCGCGCCAGCGCGGCCGGTGGTCGCGAGGTCACGGTC
>JAEZYZ010000447.1 GCA_023418705.1 Pseudomonadota bacterium
CACCGCCGCCTGTTGTCCTTGACGCGCGCGCACCGCGGCGCGAGGCCTTCGGGAGGGGCGGCCGCGGCCGCCCTGACGTTGAGCACCGCGTGCGCTGCCGCCCCTGCAGATGGCGGCGCTGCCGCCCCGCGCGGCGTGCGCGGGCTGGTCCCGGCGACCTCCCGGGCCTCCGCGCACGCGGCAACCAGCGACCAACGACGCCCGCGGCGCCAGGCCGCCGAGGCCCACCCCATGAGCGCGCTGCGCGCGCGCGACGCGAGGGCGGCTGCCGGCGCGAACGCCCAGGCGGACAACGAGCCCGAGGATCCCGCCGTGGTGTCCCCTCGGCCCAGTGAGCGTCCACCGCCCGCGCTGCCGTCCGAGACGACCGTGTTGCACATCGGCGATTCCTTCGCCGGCGCCCTCGGGTTGCCCCTCGGGCGGCGCTTGAAAGGCGCCGGTTCGAAGAGCGTGCTGCACTTCAAGACCGCCAGCTTCATCCCCAACTGGGCCCACAGCAAGGAGCTCAGGCTGTGGCTCTTGCGCTATCAGCCCGACCTCGTCTTGATCACCCTCGGGGCGAACGAAATCGAAATCGTCGAGCCCGAGCAACGGGCGAAACCCGTTCGCCGCCTGGTGCAAGCGCTCGAGGGGCGCCCGTGCGTCTGGGTGGGGCCCCCGCTTTGGACGGACGACACGCGGCTGATGGACGTGATCCGCGACAACGTCAGCCCCTGTCGCTTCTTGGATTCGACGCGGCTCGTCCCCGATCTCGAGCGCATGTCGGATGGAATCCACCCGACGCTCGAAGCGCGCGAACGCTGGGCGGACGCGGTGGTCGATTGGTTGCGGCGTGAGCGCCTCCCAAACGCCGCGCGCCCTTGGGACTTCCGGCCGGCCGCCTCACCGTGACGCCCGCACGGCGTTGAAGCATGAAAATGGGGCGGGCGCGGGAGGGGCGAGACGTCAGATTTTCGGCGCCGCAGAGTTTGCAATCCGTGCCGAGTGAGCTAGCTTGCGCCGTGGACGGAACGGTCAACCCCTCCCACCTCCGTCCATCTTAGCTGCGCCCCCCGCCGATCAATCCCCCGGCGGGGGGCGTGTTTATTTGTCCGTAGGGAAGCTCGAGGGGCAGGGGAGCGCCGCCGGTCTGGCCGACGCGGCTTTGGGCTCGTCAACCCTGCGTGGCCTGGCCATCGCAACAAGCCGGTTGCGCGGACTATGCGCCCGGATGCATAGTAGAGCCATGTCTGACTCCGCCCGCGCCTCTGGTCGCGAGCGCCTCTACCGGTTCCCCGAGGAACTCACGGCGGAGGAGCTCGAGCAGATGGATCGCGTGCTGGACGTTGACGGCGAAGCTTACTTGCGCTGGCTGGAAACCGGCGAGGGGCCGGACCCGTGCGGCGGGTCCTCCGGCTGACGCAGCAGTTTCACCACGCAGCCCGTCGCGTCGCTCCCGCCGGCACTACGGCCGCGCAAGCGCTGGCTGCAACCCTGGCGCGGCTGACGGTTGGCGAGCTACCGGGTCCGTTCGACGCACCAACGTTGGTCCCGCCGAGTCGGCGCTGCTGGTTTCGCCGGGTGCCCAACTGCAATCTCTGGGTGTTCTACACGTTCGGCGAGGACGCAGTAGTGATCCGGCACATCGTTTCGAGCCCACCCGTTCCGCTCGACGACTGAGCATCTCCAGCGCCGGAGGGCCCCGCTGATGGCGCTCCGTGCCGGCCACGGCAAGGGCGCTGGCGTGCCCCGGATCGAGGTTCTGCCCGCCGATGAGCTGCCCTTGGGTGCGCAGGCGCCCGAGCAGGCGACGGGCAGGGCCGAGCGCAGGCCCGATGGCACGTTCGCGCCCGGGGCCCGCACAGAGCCAGAGCGGCCGCTCGTGGGCGGGAGCAACGCGCCTGGCGCGCCGGATGGGCCTGACGCAGCTCGACGCCGATCCGGCCTTCGCGCCGTACAAGCGCGCCGCCGCGGACTTCCGGCGGGCTCAGGTCATTGGCGCTGGCGCGGTCGGTCGGCGCGGCCACTGCGGCCCAGCACCAGCAAGCATCATCGCCTCGGCAGCGGCGACCCGCACCGGCGAGTCGCTCAGCGACCAGCGGCAGCACCTCGAGCTCGTCGGCGCCGAGCGACGACGCGCGGCACATCCAGGCGGCGGCGGGCCACCGGCACTACTCGACGACCGAGGGCTACGTGCGGGAGGCCCAGGTGTTCCGCGGCCGTGTCGGCGAGCCATTCCCCGCGCTTCCGGCGGCGCTGCTCGGGGCAATCGATCACCTGAATCGATCACCGAGCTCGCAAGTGCCTGAAATCGTTGTGACCCCAGCGGGAATCGAACCCGCGTTACCGGCGTGAGAGGCCGATGTCCTAACCGCTAGACGATGGGGCCAGTGACCCGAGTTCTGGCTCTCGGGTCGATGTAGCTGGGGGACTAGGATTCGAACCTAGATAACAAGAACCAGAATCTTGCGTCCTGCCATTAGACGATCCCCCAATCCGACCGACAACTTAGCGGTCGGGGGGGCGCCGTTCAAGCCCTGGCGAAGCCCTGGCTCGTCCGATGCCGCCCGGTGCCGAGGCAGCTCGGCGAGGGGGCCGGGTAACTATCGCCATTCGGACCGCAATGCAAGGGGATCGATCGCATGGATTTTAGAACGGTCCGGGACTTGACCTTCGGGCCGGCTTGCCTATTGTGCCGCGCGGAAGCTTTGCAGCGCGCGCCGCGTCGGCGGCGGCGCGCTGCTCCGCCCAGGAGGACCTGATGAGCAGCAAGGAAATCGTCTTCGAGCGCAAAGCTCGCCAGAGCCTGCAGCGCGGTGTCGACGCGCTGGCCAACGCCGTGAAAGTCACGCTCGGCCCGCGCGGCCGCAACGTCGCGATCGAGCGCAGCTGGGGAGCCCCCGTCGTCACCAAAGACGGGGTGACGGTAGCCAAGGAGATCGAGCTCGACGACAAGCTCGAGAACATGGGAGCTCAAATGGTGCGCGAGGTCGCGTCACGCACCAACGACGAGACGGGTGACGGCACCACCACCGCGACCGTGTTGGCCCAAGCCATCTACCGCGACGGCATTCGCTTGGTCGAAGCCGGCCACGCCGCGATCGATTTGAAACGCGGCATCGACAAGGCGGTCACGGCGATGGTGGCCGCGTTGCAGAAGCAGTCGAAAAAAGCCAAGAGCCGCGAAGACATCAAGCACATCGCTCTGGTGAGCTGCAACTGGGACGAGGAGATCGGCGAGATGCTGGCCGACGCCATGGAGAAGGTCGGCCAGGACGGCGTGATCACGGTCGAGGAGGGGCGGGGGCTCGAGACGACCGTCGAGGTCGTGGAGGGCATGCAGTTCGATCGCGGGTACTTGTCGCCCTACTTCGTCACCGACCAGAAAGACCTCGTCGTCGAGCTCGAGGATCCCTACATCCTGGTGCACGAGAAGAAGCTCAGCTCGCTGCCGGATCTGGTCCCGCTGCTCGAGCAAATCGCCAAACAGGGCGCGCCGCTCCTCATCATCGCGGAGGACGTCGAAGGGGAGGCGCTGGCCGCGCTGGTGGTGAACAAGCTCCGCGGCGTGCTGAAGGTGGCTGCCGTCAAGGCGCCCGGCTTCGGAGATCGCCGCAAGGAGATGCTCAAAGACATCGGGGCGCTGACCGGTGCCACGCCGTTCATGGAGGACCTCGGCCGCAGCGTGTCCAGTGTCGACCTCAAGGACCTTGGCCGCGCCGAGCGCGTCACCATCGACAAGGAGAACACGACGATCGTCGGTGGCAAGGGCCAGAAGGCCGCCATCAAGGGGCGCATCGAGCAGATCCGTCGCGAGATTGACGAGACCAACAGCGACTGGGACAAGGAAAAGCTGCAGGAGCGGCTGGCGAAGCTGGTCGGGGGCGTCGCGGTCATCCGCGTCGGCGGCGCCAGCGAGCTGGCGATGAAGGAGCGCAAGGCGCGGGTGGATGATTCGCTCGCCGCCACGCGCGCGGCCGTGGCCGAAGGCTACGTACCCGGGGGCGGCGTCGCGCTGCTGCGCGCCAGCGCACGGATCAAGGACCTGGAGGGCTTGAACGAAGATCAGCGCTTCGGCGCCAACCTGGTGATGTCGGCTGCCGAAGCGCCGCTTCGGCAGATCGCCGCCAACGCGGGGGAGGAGCCACGGGTCGTGCTCGAGAAGGTGCGCGGGGGCAAGGACTCGTACGGCTACGACGCTCGCGGCGGCCAGTACATCGACCTGCTCAAGCAAGGCATCATCGATCCCACCAAGGTCGTGCGGACGGCCCTGGAGAACGCCGCCAGCATCGCGGGCCTCATGCTGACCACGGAGTGCATGGTGGCGGAGAAGCCGAAGCCGCCCGCGCCGGCCCCCGCCGGAGGCGGTATGGGTGGCATGGGCGGTATGGGTGGCATGGGCGGCATGGGCGGCATGGGCGGCATGGACGACTTCGATATGGGCTGAGCCGCCCCTGGCGCGCCGCGACAGCCGGTGTTCCGGGATCGGGGCACCGGCTGACCTGCGCCGGGTCCAATCCGTGCCCGAAGGGCCGCGGCGCACTACACTCTGGATACCGGCACATTCGCGTGCGCCGCCCTTCTACTGCATGGAACTCAAGGTCTTGGGATGCCACGGCGGTGAGACCCCGAGGCACCGCACCTCTGCATTCTTGCTCGATGACGTGCTCGCCATCGACGCCGGTGCGCTCACCCGCACCCTCGACCTGCCCGAGCAGTTCGCGCTAGAGGCCTGCGTGATCAGCCACGCGCATCTCGACCACGTGCGCGATCTGGCGACGGTCTCCGACAACCGCTGCCAGGCCGGCTGCGCACCGCTGGTCGTGGCGGCCACGGCCGGGACGCTGCAAGCGCTGGGGGACCACTTCTTCAATGATCGCTTGTGGCCCGATTTTCGGCGTATTCCGAGCCCCGCCCACCCGACCGTGCGGTTCGTCGAGCTCGAGCCCGAGCGCCCGATCGAGCTGTCGGGCTTCGAGATCCGCGCCGTGCTCGTGAACCACACCGTCGAGTCCTCTGGGTTCGTGGTGCGCGCCGCCGACGGGAGCAGCCTCGCCTATAGCGGCGACACCGGCCCAACCGAGCGGCTCTGGCAGATCTTGAACGCAGAGCGCGACCTGCGGGCCCTGCTCATGGAGGTGAGCTATCCGAACGCCGAGCAGGACCTTGCCACGATCAGCGGTCACCATACCCCGAAGACTTTGGTCGAAGACTTGCGCAAGCTGCGCGGAGCCGACCACCTGCCGACGCTGCTCTATCACCTCAAGCCGGCTCACCAGGCCGCGATCGAGCGGGAGTGCGCGGCGCTCTCGGACGTCAACCTCACGGTGCTGAACCTCGGCGACCAGTTCGTGCTCTGACCGGGGGCTCCGGTCCCGGAACGGCTGCTCGAGAAGGCCTTCGCTGGCCGCCTTCGAGCCGGGCGCTGCAGGGGTTTCGGCAGGGCAGGGGGGTTGCGCTAAACTGCTGCTCAGCCCGGCCCGGGTGCCGAAAGTCCGCACGTCCCATGCTCCGTATGACAGCAGTGTCAGAGCTCATGCACCGCGCCCCTGTGTCGGGGGCCTCGACGCGGGCCGATTCCGCGCGCCCAAGCCGCCGAACGCTGAGGAATCTCGCAGCGTTGACGCGCTTGGCACGCTCAGTGCTGTGCACCGCTCCCGTGGCCTTCCTCTCCGGGTGCTTGCTCTCCGATCCGCCGGATCTCGAACAGAGCGAGCGAATCGGACCCATCTTCAACCTCGCACAAGCGACGCCGGTGCCGACCGAGGTGCTGCACCTGGATGCCGACCAGGAGCGGCAGAGCTTCAACCTCCCATTCCGCTCCGAGGATGGACCCGACGGACTCCAGATGTTGGTGTACCTGGACTACCGGCCCGGCACACTCCCGTTCGATTCGCGTTTCATCCAGCCGTCCACCTTCGATCAGCCGCGGAGCCTTTCCTACGAGTGGCTGATCGACGTCGTCCCTGGGTGCCACTCGCTCACGTTCATCCTGTCAGCCCCCTCCAATTTCGCCAATCTGATCCCGACCGCCGCCGCCGTCGACCGAGGTGAGGTGGCGACCGCGACCTGGTGGATCAGCTACGGCAACGATCCGACGGATCCGATCACCCTTGCGGAGTGTCCCGGCTCCCGAGTGAGTGCGCCATGAGACTGCCGGCCACCGCGATCGTCGCCGTGTCGCTCGCTGCCTGCTCGGTCAGCATGAGCAGCCGGGAGCAACTCGAGGGCACGCGCAATAGCTGCGAACATGACGCCGAGTGCGGGGAAGGGCGCTGCAGCGCCGGCACCTGCACGGCCCCAAGCACCACGTTCGCCCAGGTGCTGCTCGAGGTCGTCCCGTCCGCCAGCTCTGCCGTATACACCGGCGTCCAGTTCTTGCAGGATTTGACCGTGCCCGCACAGGGGCCGCTCGACGTGCCGCTCGGCCCGCTCGCGGTGGTCGAGGGCGAAGTGCGGCTCGACGAGATGGCGCCATCGACGTGTCCTCAGCGCGTTCCGGCGACCGTCACGTTCGTGCCCACACGCCGGCTGCTCGGGCTTTCGTCGTACAGCTACAGCGCCCAGACCGACGGCAACCACCGGTTTAGCCTCGAGCTACCCGCCGGCGATTACAACATCTACGCGCGGCCGGCGCCGACCGAGTCGAGCGACTGTGTAGCGGTCCCGCAGCTTTACCGCAACCAGACCATCGGTGCCGCCCGTGTGGAGCTCATGCTGACGCAGGCGCCCCCGTCGAAGCTCGACATCACCATCGAATGGCGGCCCGACCAGACGCAGTCGCTCGACGGGTGGACGCTGGACATCATCGACCGAACCACGTCGAAGGTCCTCTCCAACGAGGTGCTGCTCGGCAGTCCGATCGAGGACGAGGATCTACTCAAGTACTCGGCCGAGCTGCGCTACGCCCCAGTGGTGGGAGATCCGAACGACGTCACGGGACAGGAGCTCGTTCGGCTGCGCCCCCCCGAAGACACCGTGGCGCCCACCTTCTTGATGGTGCGCGAGGGGCTCGAAATCTTTAGCGTCGGAGAAGCCGTTGTCGGGCAGCTGAAGGCCCTGCCGCCGCCGGTGGAGGTCGAATGGGTCGTCGATACCGCGGAGGAGGAGGGAGACATCGAGCCCGTACCCGCGAACGTGACCCTCTTGGCAACGGAGATCAGCGGGCTCGAGGACGTGGTGCTCGCCTCCTTTCGGCAAGAGGTGACGGCCGACGCCCAGGGTCGCTTCCGCGCCAGGCTGTTTCCGGGGAAGTACCGCCTGCACGTGGTGCCCCCCGCGGGGTCGGGTCTGGCGGCGGGCGAGAAGGAGGAAGAGATCAGCGCCGTGGGTGAGTACCAGGCCGGCCGCCACATCTCGCTGCGTCGAGCCGCGCCATTGGTCGGCAGCGCGGTGGTTTCTTGGATGGGGCAGCCCGCGGTCGGGGCGGACGTGCAGGCCGTGCCGGTGCCGCGCGCCGAACGCTACGACGCATTGCAGACGCAGCTCGGGCAGGAACCCTTCCTTCCGCGAGCGACCGCGCAACAACTCGGCCCCGATGGTGTGTTCGCGTTGCAGGCGGACCCCGGGCACTTCCATGTGCAGGTGCGGCCATCGCAGCAAAGCGGCCTGCCTTGGTTCGTGCACCAGGACATCTTCGTTGCCCAGGAAGAAGGGTGCGACGTCGGCCGCATCGATTTGACGTTGCCGAGCGTGCACGACGGGCAGCTGTCGCTGCCAGGCCAAGGTGCGGCCGATGACCAAGGCTTGCCAAACGCCTTGATCCGCGCCTTCGTCTACGTGGACGTCGAGCGCAACGTCACGAGCGACGCGCGAACCGCAGCGTCCGTCGTTCAAGTGGGGGAGACCCGCTCGGACGCCGATGGCCGGTTCAGTTTGATGCTCCCGACGGCGATCGGCGACGGACGCAGCTTGTGTCCGCCCTGAACGGGCAGAGCAGGCGCTCGCGCTTCGTCTCGAAGGGGATTGGATCACAGAAACTTGCGCCCAAGTTGCCGGAGACGTGACCGTCGCATGCAGCGCTCTCCGAATTTTTCGAGCGCTCGCCAAACGCATTGAGCACGATTTTCTGGTGCGAGCTTCCAAGAAGCCCGTGCCAGAATGCGCCGCGCGAAGCGTCGCCGAAGTTCGATGAGGTTCGAGGGTCGCGATGCTGTGTGGAGGCAAAATGAAGATCTCGAGACATCAATTCTTGAAGACGTCCTTGCTCGCGGGCACGGCGCTCGGTTTCGGCATTGGCTGCGGCGACGATGAGGCCGATGGCGGCAATGGGACCGGCGGTACCGGTGGCAGCACCGGCGGCTCCGGTGGCAGCACTGGGGGCTCCGGCGGCAGCACCGGCGGCTCCGGTGGCAGCACCGGCGGTACCGGTGGCAGCACCGGCGGCTCCGGTGGCAGCACCGGCGGCTCCGGTGGCAGCACCGGCGGCTCCGGCGGCAGCACCGGCGGCTCCGGCGGCTCGGCTGGCAGCACCGGTGGCTCGGCGGGCGTCGGGCAAGCGGGCTCGGGGGGCGAGGCCGGAGACCCAGGCGTGGCAGGCGCCGCGGGGCAAGGTGGGGGCGGCAGCTCGAGCTACAGCTGCACCGGCAACGCGACCGGCAGCGGCCACATGCACCAGCTCTTCATCATGTCCTCCCACCTGGCGGCGACGGGCCCGGTCATGGTGTCCTCCAGCGACGACGGCCATCAGCATCAGGACATCGAGCTCAGCGAGGAGCAGCTTCAGCAGCTGCGTGACGGCATGCCGGTCGTGGTGCAGACCGACGACCTGCACCCGCACACCTGGATGATCAACTGCATGGTGGAGTGACCGCCAAGGGACGGGACGCCCCTGGTGAAGGGCCGACCATCACCAGGGGCGGACGCCGAAGGCGGCCCCGACGGCTCGTCAGCCTCCGGGCGACCAAGCCTTTCGCTCTTGCGCACCCTTCACGCGAGCGACTAGCATCCGCGCCCGTGAAGCTTGGGAAAATGCGAGACTTTGTCGGCCCGCTCCTCGCCGGCGCCGCCCTGCACCTGGTGACCCCGGCGGGCGCCCAGACGGACGAGGAGCGCGCGGGCGCGCGCGCGGCCGCTGTTTCCGGGATCACGGCCTTCAAGGACAAGCGCTACGCCGAGGCGATCGACCTGCTGAACCGGGCCGAGAACCTGGTCCACGCGCCCGTGCATCTGCTCTACCTGGCGCGCTCGCACGCCGCCCTCGGCCAGCTCGTGAAGGCGCGGGAGTACTACCTCAAGCTGTCGCGCGAACGCCTCGCGGACAACGCCCCCCAGGTGTTCAAGGACGCCGTCGCGTCGGCAGACAGCGAGCTCGGCGAGGTCGAGGCGAAGCTCCCGTACGTCAACGTGGTGGTCGAAAACGCCGGGCCAAAGGACGTCCGGATCACCCGCAACGGCGTGCGGGTGCCCCCCGCGCTGGTCGGCGTGCCGCACCCGGTGGATCCGGGCGAGCACACCTTCCAGGCGTTCGCCGATGGGATGCAGAGCGATCCGGAGCGGGTGGTGATCGAGCCGAGCTCCAAGCCGACCGTCGTCCTCACGCTCCAGCCTTCGGCGACGGCAGCCGGGGGCGATCCCGGCGCTTCGGGCCCCGGATCGGCCGCCCAGGCCTCCCTGACCAGCGACGACGCCTTGGCCGCCAGCGAGAGCAGCAGCGCGATGCGGATCGCAGCCTACGCCGGGTTCGGGCTCGCCGCCGTCGGCGCCACGGTCGGCACGATCTTTCTCTTGAAGAGCGCGTCGACCCAGGACGAGGCCGATGACCTCTTCGCGACCTACGGTTGTGGCGAGCAGGGGTCTACCGACTGCACTCCCGACCGGAGGGACCGCATCGATGCGCTCGACGGCGACGCCGCGGACCAAGAGACCCTGGCCGCCATCGGCTACGTGGCGGGAGGCGTCGGGCTGGTGGGCGGCATCACGCTGCTGATCCTGAGCTCCAGCTCGGACGAAGCCGCCGCCCGCCGGGCCCGCCCGGGCGTGCACCCGGTGCTCGGGCTCGGCTACGCCGGGATCTCCGGCCGGTTCTGAACGCAGCTCCACGCGGACGGGCGTCACTGCCGGTGCTCGGCTGCGCCGGGATCTCCGGAACGCATCTGGCGCGGCGTGGTGCGCCCGCCCGCGCTCGGCTGCGCCGGGATCTCCAAGACGCGGCTTTCCGGGGGTCCGCCCGGGCGTGCACCCGGTGCTCGGGCTCGGCTGGAGCCTTCCCGTGCACGACCCGTTTAGTTTACATAATGTATCTTATGCGAACTTCTTGGACCGCCAGGAGAGGCGGGTCCGAGGCGCGCGCTCAAAGCGCTCTCGGTAGCGCGGTTGGCTTCTGCCCGCCGCTCAGGCGCGCGCTGAAGCGCTCCAAAGCGCTCTCGGTGGCGCGGTTTGCTTCCGCCTGCTGCTCAGGGCTGGGCGGCTTCGAACGGATTGAGGCAGCGAGCGCCGGTGCGTGCGACGTCCTTCACGTTGCGCGTCGCCAGAGTCAGGTCGTTCACGAGCGCCGTCGCCGCAAGCAAGCCGTCCACGGCGGCGATCGGATCCGGCACGTTCAGGCGCCCCCACAGCTCGGCGACCCGGGCGTCCACCGGCAGCAAGCGGTCGGCGTAGTCCCGCACCAGCCGGTCGAGCCAGCGGTCGAGCCGCTCGGCCTGCCTTGGATCGCGGCGCCGCAAGCGCTCGACGCCTTGGCGGAGCTCGCCGACGACGAGCACGGACAGGAACACCTCCGCCGAATCGAGCTTCTGGAACCAGTCCAAGACATGGCGGTTAGCGCGGTCTCCCTTGCGGAGCTCCGACACCACGTTCGTGTCGAGCAGAAACATCAGAGGTCGACGCGCCGGGCCGGCGTGCGCGGCGGTTCGAAATCGCGATCGTCCCCGGCTTCAGGCATGGCCAGCAGGTGGTCTTTCAGGCTCTCGGGCGGCTGCAAGAGCGCCTTTCGCAAGAGCTCACGATGCTCGGCCTCGGCGGAGCGCCCGTGCCGGGCTGCGCGTTTTTTGAGCGCCTCCACCACCTCCTCCTCGATGTTCCGCACGATCAACTGAGCCATTGATATCAATGATATCAATGGCTCGAGTCAGCGTCAAGCCAGCGGCCGCAAACCGGGCGCTCAGTGCACGACCGTCACCGTGCCGCAGCCGAAGACCACGCGGAAGCCCGCGCCCTTCAAGGTGCTGACGACGTCGCAGGTGTTCGGACAAAGCCGGATGCTCTCCGGCTCCTCCGGCGGATCGTAGTACCAGCCGCCGTGCTCACAGCTGTCGGCGTCCGGGACGTTCAGGATGGGCTCGGGGCCGCTGTCTTCCGGCACGAGGACGACGTTGACGCGCGCCAGGTCGAGCTGCTCGCCGCTCGGCGGGAGCGGGACGGCGTAGTTGCACGGGGGCGCGGCCGCTTCGCGAATGCCCTCGAGCGCTCCGGAGAACTTGGCGGCAAGGTCGTCGTCCGCCTCCACGATCACCGGCTCGGTCCCGCCGGCGTTGGCGATGGTGGTCACGACGTGGCGGAAGTCGTCGGCGCTGACCTCGATGCCCTGGATGCCGAGCACGTAGGTCGGGATCGGCGGCGACGCGGTGGCGTACGACTCGGCGATCGGCGCGATGATCGCCGCGCCGCCTTGCGGGTCGGCGGTCGTGGTGCCGCAGCCGTTGGGCACACCGTCGGTCACCAGCACGACCGCGGTGTGGGCGCCGGGATGGTCGAGCTTCCAGTCCGCCGCGTGCATCAGCGCGCCCTCGAGCGCCGGACCGATGGGCGTGTTGCCGCCCGGCGAGTGGTCGTCGTAGCTGTCGAGGAGCGCGTCACGCTGCGCGGAGACGGGGCCGATCCCGACCTCCGGGGTCGAATAGTCCTCCGCCTCGCAGCTGCTTTGGCTGAAGTAGTCGATGCCCGCCTTGAGGATCTGCACCTGCGGCAGCGCGAAAAAATCTTCGAAGCCGACGCGCACGGCGTCCCACTTGGTGCCGCCGTTCGGCAGCAGGTACTCCGGCCGGTCATCGCCCATGGAGACCGAGCGGTCCATCATGATGAGCAGCTCGAGCGGCAGCGCTTCGCCCTCGAACACCTCGCCCGCGCACTCCTCGCCGGGCAACACCGGGACCACGCCGTCGGAGGACCCGGGCGCTCGCCCGTCCACGCCGTCGAGCAAGCCGGCGGGATCGCCACCCCCGAACCCGCCGCCGCTGCCGCTGCCGAGCCCCGCGCCGCTGCCCCCCGATCCGCTGCCGAGGCCTGCCCCGCTGCCGCCCGCGCCGCTGCCGCCCAGCAGCCCACCGGTGCCGCCGCTCGTCGTGCCGCCGCCAGCGTCGTCACTGTCAGAGGAGCAGCTCCAGGCTGCCAACGGCAGAAGGAGCCAAGCCAGTCCGGCCTGCAGGCGATGGCGGCACGTCATGTCACCATTATCGGTGGCCGGAGCGCGCCGTTCGGGCGGCAAAAAGAGCCCCTGGTGAAAATAGGTGGTAGAGCGCCCCCGAGCGGCTCAGATCGGCGGCGCGACGTGGATGCCCATGAAGTCGCCGCCGTTGGTCACCACGAAGGCGCGCGTACCGTGGGTGGCCGGCGTCATCGCCGTGCCCTCCCCCGTGTGCACACCGTCGATGATGGAGCCGTCGATCGGCGACAGCAAGAACACGCCGAGCATGGTGGTCGACACCATCAGGGCGCCCGCGATCGGCACGGGGGCCGAGACGCCGCCGACCGGGAGCGGCTTGCGCCACACCTCGCGCCCCGTCTCGGGATCCAGCGCCCACAGGCCGGTCGTCCCGGTCCCGGCGATCAGCAGCTTGCGCGCCGGGATGTCCGGCCCGATGCCATCCCGCGGTGGGTGTGCGGGCTGCTGCCACAACGCCAGGTCGCTGACGCCCGCGACCGCGGGATTCGACCACACCTGCACCCCGGTCGCGGCGTCGAGCGCGAACACGCCCCCGGCATAGCTGCCCACGTAGACGACGGGACCGGCGTCGATCACGTCGCCGATCGGCGTCGTGTCCACGTCGAAGTAGGTGGGCAGCTCTCCCAACGTCTGCTCCGCCTCCGCCGTCAAATCCACCGGCTGCCAGCGCTCCTGGCCCGTGACGGCGTCGTAGGCCATCACCACGCCGTCGCTGAAGCCCGCGTAGACGCGCCCTCGGAACACGAGCGGCCCCGAATAGCCGGCCACTTCCATGCCCATCGCGGGCGTGCGGTGCTGGCTCCAGAGCAGCTTGCCGCTCTTCGGCTCGAGCGCGATCACGGTGTCGTTGGCGTTCACGACGTACAGGCGCCCGCCATCGAGCACCGGCCGCGCGGAGACCTCCGCGTTGGTCGAAAATCGCCAGATCAGCCGGCCGTCGTCCGCCCCCACCTTGTAGAGCGCGCCGTCGTTCGAGCCGAAGTACACCACGTTCTCGCTCGCGTCATACAGCGGCTCGCACTGCACGAACCCGAGCGTCTCGAAGCGCCAGATGACCCGGCCGTCTTCAGCCCGCAGCGCATAAAGCCCTTGATCGCTCGACCCGACGAAGACCCTGCGGTGGGCGGGATCGATCTCGGGCCGCCCGCGCTGGTACGCCTCGGTCTCTGCCCGCGCGGGCGCCACCAGAGGTCGCTTGTACACGATGTCGAGCGCGCCGCTCGGTCGGTGCATCCAGAGGGGCGCTTCGGGGTTCGCACCGGCGCGGACCAACCCGCAGCCGGCGGTGAGCAGGCCGATCCCGAGCAGGACCGAGCGCGTCGACGGCATGAGCAGCCCCAATTCCTACTGCTCCGTGGGGGGGCTCGGCGCCGTCGGGGCGCCCTGGGCCGGCATCTGCTGCTGCATCTGCCGCAAGAGCTCCTGCAGCTGCGCCGGATCCTGCATCAGGTTCGCGGGCGCGCGTTTCACGGCGGTGGGGTCGATCTCGGTGAGCAGCTCCTCGACCGCGTTCGACAAATAGCCACTCGTTTCGAGGGGGGCCTTGTCCTTCTGCAGCTTCTCGTTGAGCTTCGAGAGCAGCTGCTTGGCCTCCTCTTTGTCACCCTTGGCCAAATGCAAGCGCGCCTGGTGGTACGTCCCGAGGTTCGCAAAGCCCACCACATCGCTGACCCCGAGCTCCTTGAAGGTCTTCATGGCGGCGTCGAGCTCTCCCTTGGCCTCTTGGGCGAGCCCGATCCCTTCGATCGCCCGGTACCGGATGTCCGTGGACTGGCCCGCCAGCTTGGAGTCGCGGACCTCGCGATAAGCGGAGATGGCCGGGTCGTATTTGCCTTGCTCGTACAAGACGCCGGCGAGGCCGAGCTTCGCCATCACAGCGATGGGTTTTCCGGGGTGGGCCGCCGCCGCGCGCTCGTACGCCTCCTTGGCCGCCTTCTCGCGTTCGGCAGCGGTCGCGAACGAGGGGAGCGGATCGATCTCGTCCGGGCCGCCCGTGCCGACGTTGCCCAGGTCGGCGCGGACCGCCTCGAGCAATTGGTCCGACGCCTTTTCAAGCTGCTTGTTTCGTCGCCACGAGTAGATCTGCCAGCCGATGCCCCCGATGATCAGCAAGAACACCAGCCACTGAACCAGGCTGGCGTTCCGCTTCAGGAAGCTGCTGGCGGCCTGGGTCCCGCGCGCGAGCGCGTCGTCGACCAGCTCCCCCGTGTCGAGCCCGTGGGAGCGCGCCCGCTCACGTTCCTTGGAGCGCTGCGCCCGGCGGCGCCTGGCGGCGTCCCTCACCTCGCGACTGCGCTCCCGCGCGTCTTCGGTGGCCTGGGCCTTGGCCGCACGGCGCTCGCGGCGATTCGCCGGTCTTGGCTGCCCCTCACCAGCGATGTCCGAGCCCTCGTCCATCGACGCCTGCTCGTCGGACTCCTGCTCGTCCGCATCCGGCGCGTCCGAGTGCGCTTCGGGCGGCGGCTCCTGCTTTGCCCGGCGGCGGGCCCGACGCGAGGCTTTTTCTGCTGTGTCCCGGTCTGTCACCGCGGCCTCTATACCACCTTCTGAGCAAATGACTCGTGTTTGAAGAGCTCCTGGCGCCGACGTTTCGGGCCTTCAGGGGCCGCTCTGGGCCGAGGCCGGGAGCACGCCGTCGGGGTCGGCCGGCGGCGCCCCCTTCCAGGGCTTCGGCGGCGGGGGCGGGATCTCGTCGGCCAGTGGGACCAGCGCGATCGAGTCGAGCTCGACCTGCCGATCGGCGAAGACCACCAGGTGCAGGGCGCGCCCCGCTCGGGCGCCGACGGCCTCCGGCAGGAGCGTGAACACTTCGACCGGCTCAGCGGTCACCGGCACGTCCAGGCGGGCGCTGCGGGATGGGTCGATTTTCGGGACTTCTCGCCGGGTTTTGAGCTCGCCTTTCGAGTTGTAGCTGAAGTGGTTCAGCGGGACGCCAACCCGGATCTGCCCTGGAGCATCCCCACGGGTCCGGGCGCGGGCCAACAGCCGGACGCCCCGGCCATTGCCGCCACTGGGCACGACCACCAGCACTTTGGCGCCGAGGGAGGCCTGCTCCCGGAGCCGCTTCAGCTCTCGCTTCGACGGCCCCCCGACGTGCTGCAAGATCCCGGTCGCCACGGCGAACCCCACCCCGCCTGGGATCGGATCGGGCACGCCCAAGAAGCGCACCAGCGGGCGGGCGAGCTCCCCTTCGGCGCCCAGCTCGACCAGCGCCTTGGCCAGGGCGACCCGGGCGCTTTGGTAGCGCTCCTCTGCCAGCGCTTGCACCAAGGGGCCGCGCGCCGCCGGATCGCCGATGCGGGCCAGAGCCGCTGCGATGTGCGGCCGGAGCCGGACGTCGCCGAGCGAGCGGGTCAGCGGCCAGACCGCGGCGCGCGCGCGGAGCTCGGCGAACGCCTCGAGCAGCTGCCGCGCCCGGTCGTAGGAACGGGCGCGCTCGTCTTGCCACCAGGCGAGCAAGATCCCCTCGCCCCGATCGTCGCCTTGCTCGGCCAGCGCGAGCGCCGCCAGACGCCGCCAGTGCAGCGATTCGTGGCGCAGGAGCTCGACGCTGAGCGGGGCCCCCTGCCCCAGCCGCGTCAGCGCGAGCGCGCAGTATTGGCGGACCTCCAGATCTTCGTCGCGCGAGAGCGCGAGGCGCAACGCCGGAGCCGTCTCCTCCCGCTCGAGCTCGAACAGCACCTCCGCCGCCTTGCGCCGGATCGAGCGATCCGCGTCGTCGAGCAGCGCCGCGATGTCGGGGGCTGCGTCGCCGTCGCCCGAGATCCCGCGCAATATGGCCGGCGGGAGGCCGCCACCCTCGGCGCGCAGGCCCTGGGCCTCGTAGCGGCCGTGGGACGCTGCCAGGGCCTGCACCCTCGAGCGCAGCTCTTCGAAGCGCGCGCGCTGCTCCTTGGCCACGTCCCGAAGCTGCCGCGGATCTTGCTTCAGATCGAACAGGCGGCAGGCGCCGATCTTGCGCTCGCAGATGAGGCGGTGGTGCCCTTCGGCGAGCAGGGTCTGCTCCTCGGTCTCGGCGAAGGCCAGCCCTTTGCCCGAGCCGCCGGACAGCAAGAGCGCGCCCAGATCCCGACCCCGCATGCGAGGCGGACGCGGGATGTCGAGCGCGCCGAGCACCGTCGGCAGCAGATCGATGGTCTGCACCGGCTCGCTCACGACGCGCCCCTGCTTGCGATCCGGCAGGTGCACGAGCATGGGCACCCGCACCTGCTCTTCGTACACGGTGGTGCCGTGGTAGCGGCCGCCGTGCTCCCCGAACTCCTCGCCGTGGTCCGCCGTGACGATCACGACCGGCGGCGCGGGCCGCGCCTCGAACAACCCGATGAGCCGCTGAATGGTGGCGTCCGCCGCCGCGATCTCGGAGTCGTAGCGGTCCACGTCCCGGTCGCCGAACGGGTGCCCCGGGTGCAGCTCGTAGGGCTCGTGCGGCCCGAACAGGTGGACCCACACGAAGACGTTCCGGTCCGCCGGCTGCTTTTCGAGGAACGCGGCCACCTGCCGGACGCGCCGCTCGCCCTCGGCGAACTCGACCTTTTCGTATTCGAAGCCGAGGCTATTTTCGCGAAAGGCTCGGAACCGCTCGCCGTCGATGAAGAAGACGGCGGGCGGGTAAAACGCAGCGGTTTTGTAGCCGTAGGTGCGGAGCAAGCTGGCCCAGGTGTCCGAATCCTCGCCGGCGCCCTGCAGCAGCAAAGGCCGCAGGTACTTGCCCGTCATGAGCGAGGTCACCGAATAGGACGTGTGGGGCGTCGGCGCATAGGCGTGCTCGAACCGGACGCTCTGCGCGGCCAAGGCGTCGAGCCCCGGCGTGGTGGGTCGCTGGTAGCCGTAGGCGCCGACGTGGTCGGCCCGCAGCGCGTCGACCGTGATCAGCAGCAGATCGCGCCCGCGCAGGTCGGGGCCGCCCGCCGTCCCGGCGCTCTGCGCCTCGCAGTCGCTGCAGGCCGCGGCGGCGCCGGCGCTGGGTGGGGCGAGGCGCGCCGAGAGGCGCACGAGCTGTCCCGCGATCGGCGCGCGGTCAACGAGCAGCAGGCGGAAGTTGTCGAAGTGCGCCAGCCGGGCCGACGCGGCGCCCGCCGCGAGCGCCGATCCGACGACGAGCCCGGCCGCGACCAGCGGCAACACCAGGCCTCGGCGCGCGGACCCGGTCGAGGCTGCCCGGGGCTTGCCGGCGGGCCAGGGCAGCACGACGAGCAGCAGCGGCGCGAGCAGCAACGCCGCCCCCGCCAAGCTGAGATGGAAGCCCGGGTAGAGCCGCACCAGAACCAGCGCGTTGGCGAGCTCGACCGCCACGATGGCCGCGCAAATGCCACCGAGCCACGCACGCGGCCGCGCCTCGGCCAGGCGCCGCAGCCGCGGCGAGGTCGCAAAGACGGCCGCCGCCGCGAGCGCGCCCGAGGCGGCGATGAACCCCACCCGGACGGGCCAGGCGTCGAAGTGGCGCCCGAAGCTCACCGACCAGGCAGACCACCCCGCGAGCCCGCCGACGCCGAGCGCCAGCCCCCAGCGGAAGGCGCGTCGCTCGACGTGACGGAACGCAAAGAGCAGCGCCGCCCCAAGCAGCCCTCCCGCGGTCCCGGCGAGCAGCGCGGTCGGCAGCAGCCAGAGCAGCCCGAACTGCACCTCCCACACGCTCGCCAGCCGGGAGCGGCTAAAAACCAGCACGATCGCGAGCTCGGCGGCCACGACCGCCCAGGCCGCGAGCACGGCGCGCGCCAGGAGGCGAGAGGTCGCAAGCTTCGGCATGACCGCCGGCTTCGGAAGCCAAGCCCGGGGAGGCTCAGCTGAAGTCCACGCTCACGATTTCGTAGCGGCGCTTGCCCGCGGGCAAGTCGATGGTCACCTCGTCCCCGACTTCTTTGCCGATGAGCGCGCGCGCCAGCGGGGCCGACACGGAGATGCTCCCCTCGTCCAGGTTGGCCTCTTCGGCGCCGACGATGCGGTAGGAAACCTCCTCGTCCGTGTCGATGTTCAAGAGGGCCACGGTCGCGCCGAACCGCACCTTGCTGCCGTTCAGGGTCGACGGATCGATCACCTCGGCTCGGGACAGCTTGTCCTCGATGTCCTTGATGCGCGCCTCGACCATGCCCTGCCGCTCCTTGGCGGCGTGGTACTCGGCGTTTTCGCTGAGATCGCCGTGCTCCCGGGCGACGCCGATCTCGCGGGAGATCTTGGGCCGCTCCTCCTTCAAGCGGGCGAGCTCCTCGCGCAGCTTGATCATGCCTTGGGGGGTCATCGGAACCTTCTCGGGCAGCTCGGCCATGGCCCGCATTCCTATCGCAAGCGCCGATTCGATCAAGGGGGCGGCGACCGACTCCCGGGCCTGGCTTTCCCAGGCGTCGTCCCCCCGCGGTCGCGCCGCTTGCGTGCAAGCTCCTTGCCAGGGCGGCGCCGAACCGCTAGCACCCCTGCCGAGCCCCATGCGTCAGCTGCCGTTGGTTTTGCTCTTTCTTGCCACCGCCTGCGTGGGCGACGACCGACCGGCGGAGAGCCCGCTCAAGTACACCGAGAACGCCAAGCGGGCCTACGACGAGGCGCTGATCGAGTACTTCGATCGCGACTGGGAAGAAGCCGTCCCGATGTTCGAGGAGGTCAGCCGCAAGTACGGTTACAGCCGCTACGCCCGCCTGGCCCAGCTCCGCATCGCCGACGCCAACTTCCACCAGGACAAATTCCCGGAGGCGATCAGCGGCTACAAGGCCTTCATCCACGACTATCCGAACGACGCCGAGGTCCCCTACGCCCGCTACAAGATCGCCAAGGCGCTGTTCGAAGACAGTCGTCCGTCCTTGCTCCTGCCGCCGCTCGAAGAGCGGGACCTGGCCAACGTCGAAGAGGGCCACCGGGTCATCCGCTCGTTCTTGCAGGATTACCCCGGCTACAAGCGCCGCCGCGAGCTCGAGTACATGCTGGAGGTGATGGTGGGCCTTTTGGTCCGGCACGAGCTGTACGTGGCCCGCTTCTACTTGGGGCGCGACGAGTTCGCCGCCGCGGTAGCGCGCGTCGAATACGCGCTGAAAAACTTCGAGGGCTCCGGGCTCGAGCCCGAGGCCCTGGTGCTGCTCGGCGAAACCTACATGCAGATGGGCAAGCGCAAGGAAGCCCGCGGCGTGCTCACGGCCATGCTCGCCGAATACCCGGAGAGCCCGTTCGTGGTGCCGGCCAAGGGCTTTCTGGCAAAAATCGAAAGCGAGGATTGATCCCGCCCGACCGTGCCCGTGGGCTGGTGCGCCCCTCGACGCCCGCCCCGATCCCGACCTAGTCTCTCGCGCATGGCCCCGGCCGCCGATCAAGTGTCGCTCTCCACGGTGTCCCCGACCGTGCTCGTGATCGACGACGAGAAAAATATCCGCCGAACCCTCGGCATGGTGCTCAGTGGCGAACACTATCGCGTCCTCGAGGTCGCCAGCGCCGAGGAGGCCCTCAGCACCCTCGGCAACCCCGCCGAGCCCGTCGACTTGGCGATCCTCGACTTGAACTTGCCCGGCATGAGCGGGCTCGAGGCGCTCGAGCGGCTGCGCCAAGACGACAGCACGAAACACCTGCCGGTGATCGTGATCAGCGGGCATGCCACGGTGCACGACGCGGTGGCGGCGATCAAGCTCGGGGCGAGCGACTTCTTCGAAAAGCCGCTCAACCGCGAGCGCGTCCTGGTCAGCGTGCAAAACTGCATCCGAACGGCGCGGCTCAGCCGCACCGTCGAACAGATGCAGAGCGAGCTCGAGGCTCGCTACGAGATGATCGGCACCAGCGCGCCGATGCAGAAGTTGTTTCAGGACATCGACAAGGTGGCGCCCACCAAGGCGAGCGTGCTCATCACCGGGGAGAGCGGCACCGGCAAGGAGCTCGTCAGCCGCGCCATCCACCGGCTGAGCCCTCGCAAGGACGCCCCCTTCATCAAGGTCAACTGCGCCGCCATTCCTCGCGAGCTGATCGAGAGCGAGCTCTTCGGCCACGAGAAGGGCTCGTTCACGGGCGCGCACGCGCGCAAGCGCGGCTTCTTCGAGCAGGCGCACGGCGGCACGCTGTTCCTCGACGAAATCGGGGACATGGATCTGACCGCTCAGGCGAAGGTGCTGCGAGCGCTGCAAAACGGCGAGATCGTTCGGGTTGGCTCCGAGCACGTGATCCACGTGGACGTGCGCGTGCTGGCTGCGACGAACAAAGACCTGGCCCGCGCGGTCGCGGAGGGGCGCTTTCGGGAGGATCTGTTCTTCCGCCTCGACGTGTTCCCCTTGCGCCCGCCGGCGCTGCGGGAGCGCAGCGACGACATCCCGATCTTGGCCGAAGCCTTCGTTCGCGCGTTCTGCAAGGACAATGGGCTCCGCCCGAAGCGCATCGATCCGGACGTGCTGGCGGCGCTCGGACGGCGGCAGTGGCCCGGCAACGTGCGCGAGCTGAAGAACGTGGTCGAGCGCGCCGTGATCTTGTCGAGCGACGTGATCACCATCGCCGATCTGCCCGAGGATCCTCACGACAACCCCTTCGACGAGGACGAGCACACCACGAGCGCCAGCGAGCCCGCCGTCGCCGCGCGCGTGGACGGCAGCGGCCGGCGCATGACGCTGCGAGAATACCGCGAGAGCGCCGAGCGGCGCTTCATCGTGGAGACGCTGCAGGGCTGCGAGTGGAACATCTCGCGGGCGGCCGTGCTGCTGGGCGTCGAGAGGACCAATCTCCACAAGAAGATCCGTGCGTATGGGATCAAGCGCGGCGAAGGCTGACCCGCCCTTCTGGTCGCGGCGCCGTAATGGCGCCCTGATGGGCCAGGGGCGCCCCGACCCGATCCGCCGCTCCGGGCGCGCCCCTTCGGTGCTCGCGCTGCACGGGTTCGGGGGCACCCCGCTCGAGGTGGAGCTGGTGGCCGACCTGGCCCGCGCGATCGGCCTTTCGACGTCGGCCCCGCTCTTGCCGGGGCACGGCACCCACGTGCGCGATCTGATGCGCACCGGCTACCGCGATTGGCTCGCAGCGGCGGAGCGGAGCCTCGACGAGCTCGCCAGCGAGGCCTCCCCGGTGATCGTCGCCGGTCTGTCGATGGGCTCGCTCTTGGCCGTGGATCTGTGTGTGTCCCAGCCGGCGCGGATCTGCGGGTTGATCCTGCTCGCGAACGCCACGTCGCTCTGCGCCCCCTTCCCTGCCTGGCCGCTCGAGTGCCTGCGTCGGCTGCCCCATCCCGACTTCTGGGTGCCGAAGCTCGAGGCCGACATCGCCGACCCCGAGAGCCGGCGCACCCACCTCACCTATTCGGCCCAGCCCGTCCGCGGCGCTTGCCAGATCCAGGCGGCCGGCAAGCGCGTGCTCGGCCTGCTGGGCCAGGTGCGCTGTCCCGTGCTCGTCGCCCACGGGGCGCTCGACCGGGTGTGCCCGGTGTCGAACGCCGACCGCGTCTTTCGCCGGCTCGGCAGCCACGACAAGCGCCTGCTGATCTTGCCGCGCTCGCGCCACATCATCACCCGGGATCTCGAGCGCGATCGACTGGCGCGCAAGATCTCGGGGTTTTTGCAGGAGCTCTCGTCAGACGCCGGTTGATCCGTAGCCCCCGCTGCCGCGGGCGGTGTCGTCGAGCGTTTCGACCAGCTCGAAGCGGGCCTGCACCACCGGCGTGATCACCAGCTGGGCGATCCGCGACAACGGCTCGACGACGAACGGCTCGCTGCCGTGGTTGATCAGGACGACGCCGATCTCTCCCCGGAAATCGGCGTCGATCGTGCCGGGGCTGTTCACGATCGACAGGCCCGCGCGGAGCGCCAGCCCCGACCGGGGCCGAACCTGCCCCTCGTAGCCTTCGGGGATGGCGAGCGCGACGCCCGTCGGGATGAGCCGGCGCTCGCCCGGGGCGATCGTGACCTTCGCTTCGAGCGCGGCGGAGAGATCCACGCCGGCCGAGCCTGGCGTCTGATATTCGGGCACGGGCACGGGCACCGGTCCCACTCTGCGGAGCTTGACGCCGACCTGTCGAAATCCACTCATGATCCGCTCACCTCGATGCGATGGCGCCGAAAGATCTCGTCCGCCATTTCACTCAGCCGGATGGCCTCGCGCTGGATCGCGGCGTTGCCCTGAAAATGCGGCGAGCGCGCCACGTAGTCGGCGAAGGCGCGGTAGCTACGCGCCACCTCCTGCTCATTGCCGATCTCTTTGCTGATCGAGATCGCACGCATGAAATAGTCCACCGCCTTGACCTGATGCCCCTCGCCCCAAGCCCCGGCCCCGGTGATCTCCCCGAGCGTGCGCAGGGCAACCGCCAGGTGGAACTTGCTGCGCACCTCGGCGAACAGATCGACCGCCTGCTTGATGGTCTCGCGCGCCAGCTTGGGCTCGCGGTTCATCATGTAGGCCTTCGCCAGCCCCCGCTTGGCCTCCGCCAAGTGGATCTTGTCGCCGAGCTCGTCGCAGAGCCGCTCGGCCTGCTTGAGGATGCCGATGGCCTCGCTCGCGTTGCCCAGACGGTAGTGCGCCTCGCCGATGCTCGTCAGCACCACGGCGATGCGGTTGTGCTCGCCGACGCCGGCGGCCAGGCGGTGGGCCTCCTCGAACAGCTCGAGGGCGCCCTGGTGGTTGCCCTGATCCTGGGCGAGGCGCCCCAAGTTGTTCAGGGTCTCGACCAGGCCGAGCACGTCCCCCACCTCTTTTCTGATCGCGAGGGCGGCTTCCAGCGCCTCTTGCGCCTTCTTGGGGCGCCCATGGTCCATCCACACCAGCCCCATGTTGTTCAAGCTGAGCGCGATGGAGCGCCGATCGCCGAACTTTTTCCGCATCTCGAGCGCCATCAGCAGCTGATCGAGGGCGCGATCGTACTCCCCCTTCACCCACAGCAGCTTGCCGAGGTCGTCATGGCTGGCGGCGACCCCACGATCGTCGCCGCCGTCCCGAAACAGCCCGAGGGCCGTGGACAGGTGGCGCTCGGCCGCCTCGAGGTTGCCGATGTCGCGGTACAAGCGCCCGATCCGGTTGTGCGCGGCCCCGCCCTTCGCCTTGAGGCCCAGGCGGTACGACAACGCCAGCATCTCCCGAAACGCGCCCAGCGCCTCGTCGGTCCGCCCGAGCAGGAGCAACACGTCACCGTGGTTGTGCAGGGCCTCGATGCGCCGCCCCGCGTCGCCCTCGCCGAGCAGCTCGAGGCCGCTCGTGTAGTACTCGTGCGCCTTCTTGGAGGCGAAGTTCTGCCGCGCCAGATCGCCGGCCTCCAGGTAGGTGAGCCCCGCGCGCGATCGGGACCCCGCCCGGGTCAGGTGGCCTGCGAGCATGGCAGAGTACTCCTCTTGAGAGCGCACGCTGTCCTTCTGCGAGAGCCAATCGGCCAAGATCTGGTGATAGCGCCGGGAGGAGGCCGAGCTGGTGAGCGCCGCGATCTTCTCCCGCTCCAGGTTGTGCTTGAAGACGAACTCGACCTCGTCGGGGAAGCTCGAGTCGGGCAGCTCGAGCACGTAGTCGCGCCGCATCAGGTCTTCGAGCGTGCGCCGGAGCGCTTCGACGTCGCTCGACGCCTCCTCCGTCCAGAGCTCTGGGGGATCGCGGTCGACGCGCCCCAAGGCCACCAGCCCGCCCAGCCAGAACACACTGCCCATGACGGCCGCGTGCTCGAGCAGCTTGCGTTCGTTCGCGGACAGCGCGGCGATGCGCGCCGTGACGGCGTCGTCCGCGGTCAGGGGCAGGCGCGCGCTGGCGAGCTTGTCGAGATGAACGGTCCAGCCCGAGTCCGAGGCGGCCGCCAGCACGCCGCTGTCGTGGAAGATCTGGAGCATCTGCGCCAAAAGCCCCGGGTTGCCGCGGGCGGTGCCGACCGCGGCCTCGACCAGCGGCTCGGGTGGCCCACCGACACACGGAGCGAGCAGCGCCCGCATCAGGGCGAGCGCGTCCGGCTCCAGCAGCGGGCCGACGTCGATGCGCTCGTGCCTGCCGCGACCGAGCTCGAGCCACTCCGGGTAGCGCTTGAGCAGCTCGGGGCGGGCGCTGCACAAAAGGAGCACCGGCGCCGCCAGGTTCTCGCTCAAATATCCCAAGAGCTCGATCGAGTCGGCGTCGGCCGATTGTAGATCGTCGAGGCTCAAGCAAATCGGCGTGGCCGCCGCGTCCGCCTCGAAGAACCGGCGGATGAGGGTACGCCGCAGCAGGTGGGCTTGCTGGGCGTCCTCGGCGACGGCTCGGGTGAGCGCCGTCTGCTCGAACGGCAGCTCGATGAGCGGGCCCAGCAGGTAGCAGACGTCCGCGACCTGGCCGGGCTCGACGACCTCCGCCACGATTCGACGCACCGCGTCAGCGGACGAGGTCCCCGAGGCGCTGTCCGCTAGCTGAAAGCGGGCCCGGAGCAGCCGCCCGAACAGGCCAAAGCTCAACGGCAGGGACGGGGCCGACGCCGACCAGACCCGATAGCCGTTGTCGACGAGCTCCCGCTCCAGCTGCCGCAGCAGACGGGTCTTGCCGATGCCGCCCTCCCCGAGCAGCGTGACGATACGGGAGCTTGCCGACGTCTCCACCAGAGCGGCCGCAGCGCGCACCTGGGCGCGCTCGCGCTCGCGCCCGAGCAGTGGCACGGTCGGATGCCGGCCGACGGAAGCGGGGGAAGTCTCCGGCATCAGGGCGGCGGCAGTGTTGCGCCAGAAGGAGCCGCCGACAAGCTCCGGCGAGGCGGCCGGACTCGCCATCCTTTGGTATCGAGATCGCTAAACTTTTCCGCTAGTCTTCCGGCGCAGCCTCCGCGCCTCCCCGGGCGCACCCCCTCGAACGGGCCGCAATTCGGCCCCCGCACTGATTCGCCGACGAGAGTGACTGAGCACCCCGTGTCGTTGCCCGCCAAGACGCCTGCCCAGATGTCCGTTGCCGAGAAAAAATCCCTCGGCAAGGGCCTATTTCGCAAGTGCGGTGGTTGCGGCAGCGTTCTGACCTCCGAGCAGCTGGCCGCCTCGTGGGAAGTTTGCCCGCAGTGCGGCCACCACCACCCCATGTCGGCGCGCGCCTGGCGCGATCTCTTGCTCGACGATAGCGCCCTCGCGGGCTGGGACGAGCACATCGCGCCCTCCGATCCGCTCGGGTTTCACGACGGAAAGGCGTACCCGGACCGGCTCGAGCGCGCGCGGCGGAACACCGAGCACACGGAGGCCATCGAGACCGGACGCGCGGCCATCGAGGGGCGCCCCGTCGCCTACGGCTGCTTCGTCTTCGCTTTCATGGGGGGCAGCATGGGATCGGTGGTGGGCGAGCGCATCACGCGGCTGTTCGAGCGGGCCACCAGCGAGCGGCTGCCGGTGGTGCTCTTGCACGCATCGGGAGGCGCGCGCATGCAGGAAGGCATTCTGAGCTTGATGCAAATGGCAAAGACCGTGGCAGCGCTGGGGCGCTTTCGTGCCATCCGGCAGCCGTTCATCAGCGTGCTCCTGCACCCGACCACCGGCGGGGTGGCCGCCAGCACCGCGTTGCTCGGTGACGTCAACCTCGTCGAACCGAACGCCCTGGTCGGCTTCGCCGGGCCGCGCGTGATCGAGACCACACTCAAGACCCAGCTGCCCGAGGGCTTTCAGCGGCCGGAGTTTTTGATGAGCCACGGCATGGTCGATGCCATCATCGCGCGATCTGCGATGCGATCCACCATCAGCGTCTTGCTGAGCCACCTGGGCGGCAAAACCAAGTGACCGACCTGAAGAGCACGCTCAGTCGGCTTTACGCCCTGGTGCCGCGCGGCCGGCGCCTGGGGCTCGAGGCCATGCAGGAGGCCTGCGCTCGCTTCAACCACCCCGAGCGCTCGTTTCAGGTGGTGCACGTCGCCGGAACCAACGGCAAGGGCACGGTGTGCGCCTTCGTGGCGGCGATGGCGCAAGCGGCCAACCTGAGGGTCGGCCGCTACACCTCGCCGCACCTGACGCGCTTCGCCGAGCGGATCACCATCAACGGCGCGGAGATCGAGGAAGCGACGCTGGTGCGCCTGCTCAACGAGGTGCTCGACCACGCCCCGGATCTGACGTTCTTCGAGGTCGCGACGCTGACGGCCTTCCTGGCCTTCCGCGAGGCCTCGGTGGAGCTCGCGGTGCTGGAGGTCGGGCTCGGGGGGCGGCTGGATGCCACCAACGTCGTGCCGCCGCCGCGTGCCTGCGCGATCACGCGCATCGCGTTCGATCACATGCAGGAGCTCGGCGAGTCGCTGGCGCAGATCGCCGCGGAGAAGGCCGGGATCATCAAGCCTGGGTCGGCGGTGGTGCTCGGCAAGCTCCACCCGGAGGCGCAGGCGGTGATCGACCAGCGCATCGCCGAGGTCGGAGCTCGCCGGGTCCCGCTCGGCAGCCCCGAGCCGATCAGCGGCGCTCCCCTCGCCTACCCACGCATCGCGATGCTCGGCTCCAACCTGGCGGTCGCCACCACCATCGGGCGCGAGCTCGGCTTTCCGCCGGACGCCATGGCGCGCGGCATCGAAGCGACGAGCTGGCCGGGGCGCAACGAGCTGTTGCACCGCAACGGGCAAGACTTGACCTTGCTCGACACCGCCCACAATCCCGACGGGGCGGTGGCGCTCTCACACATGCTCGACCCGAGCGTGCTCGGCGAGGTCGAGTCGCGGCGCGACATCGCGCTGGTGTTCGGCGCGATCGAGACCAAAAACTGGCGGGCGATGCTGGCGCGGCTCGACCACGTCGCGGGTCACCGCTTCTTCGTCGCCCCGCCCGTCCGGAGCGCCGTCGATCCGAGGCAGATCGCCGAGGCCGTCTCGGGGGAGGTCGCCACCGACATCGCCGACGCGCTCACCCGCGCCCGCGAACGGGTCGGGCCGCACGGGGTGGTGGTCGTGACCGGATCGACGTTCTTGGTGGGGGCGGCGCGTGCCTTGCTCCTCGGCTTGCCCTCCGACCCCGCCGTGGACATGTAAGCTGCCGCCGGGCCGTGAGGCCCACCTCTCTCGAATCATGCCGTCATTCGATGTCGTTTCCAAGGTGGACTGGGCCGAAGTCACCAACGCCCTGACACAGGCGCAGCGGGAGGTCGCCCAACGTTTCGACTTCAAGGGCACCGACGCAGCCCTCGAGCGTACCGAGCAGGGCATCGTCGTGCGCGCCAACGCCGACGACCGCGCGAAGGCGGCGGTGGAGGTGCTCGAGCAGAAGCTGGTCAAACGCAAGGTCAGCCTCAAGCACCTGGAGGTTGGAAAGCCCGAGAAGGGCCCCAAGGGATCCAGCAAGATCGTCGTCACCGTCAAAGAGGGCATCGACAGCGAAAAAGCCCGGCACATCGTCAAACTGGTCAAGGACTCGAAGCTGAAGGTGCAGGCCGCCATCCAACAGGACGCGGTGCGGATCACCGGCAAGAAGCGCGATGATCTCCAGGACGCCATCCAGCTGTTGAAGGCGGCCGACGAGCTCGAGCTCGACCTGCAGTTCGTCAACTTCCGAGACTGACCGGGCCGCGAAACGATCCACCGAGGAGTTCCAAGAGAATGGCTGAGCCTGCAGAGCGGCAGTTGTTTGGCACCGACGGCATCCGAGGGCGCGCGGGGGTGTCCCCCATGACGCCCGAGCTGACCGTGCGGCTCGGCCGCGCGATCGCGCTGGTCGCGCGCCGCGGCAAATCCCGAGCCCCGCGCGTCGTCATCGGCAAAGACACCCGCCTGAGCGGCTACATGCTCGAGACGGCGCTCGCCTCCGGCGTGTGCGCGATGGGCGGGCGCGTCCTGCTCTCCGGACCGATCCCGACGCCGGCCATCGCCAACCTCACGCACAGCATGCGTGCCGACGCCGGGGTCGTCATCAGCGCCAGCCACAACCCCTACGACGACAACGGGATCAAGATCTTCGGTCCCGACGGCTTCAAGCTGCCGGACTCCGAAGAGCTGGCGATCGAGCGGCTGCTCGACGGCGACGAGCTGAAGAACGGTCACACCGGAGCGCGCGTCGGCCGGGCCGAACGGGTCGCCGACGCCTCGGGGCGCTACATCGTCTACGCCAAGAGCACCTTCCCGAACGACCTGACGCTCGACGGCGTCCGGGTCGTCGTCGACGCTGCCCACGGCGCTGCCTACAAGGTCGCGCCGGCGGTGTTCGAAGAGCTCGGGGCCGAGGTCTGTGCGCTCGGCTGCAAGCCCAACGGCCGCAACATCAACAAGAACTGCGGGGCGCTGCACCCGGAGCACGTCGCCCGCGAAGTCGTGAAGTTCAAGGCGCAGATCGGGATCGCGCTCGACGGCGACGCCGATCGGCTGATCGTCGTGGACGAGAAGGGATCGATCGTGGACGGTGACGCCGTCATGGCCCTGTGCGCGACGCGGCTGCTCGAGCAGCAGCGCCTCGCCAAGAAGACGCTGGTCGCCACGGTGATGAGCAACATGGGCCTCGAGCGCGCCCTGGAGGCCGCGGGCGGCAAGCTCAAGCGCACGGCCGTGGGCGACCGCTACGTCGTCGAAGAGATGCGCAAGCACGGCTACAGCTTCGGCGGCGAGCAATCCGGCCATTTGATCTTCCTCGATCACGCCACCACGGGCGACGGGGTGGTCGCCGCGTTGCAGGTGCTGGCGCTGCTGGTCCGTGAAGGCAAGCCGCTGAGCGAGCTCTGCTCGATCATGCAGCGGGTGCCCCAGGTGCAGGACAGCATCAAGCTGCCGACCCGCCGCCCCCTCGATCAGATGCCGCGGCTGTCCAAGCAAATCCAGCTGGTCGAGGAGAAGCTGGGGAAGGACGGGCGCGTGCTGGTCCGCTGGAGCGGCACGGAGCCGAAGCTGCGCCTGATGGTCGAAGGCCCGAACGCGAGCGAGCTGAGGGACATCTTGGCGGAGATGACCGACGCCGCCAAAAAAGACATGGAGCTGCCGGCCTGAGCCCCTAGCCCATGGACGACGACCTCGACCTGGTCCGGCTTTGCGGACAGCTTCTGGTCTGCGGCTTCGACGGCCACGATCTGCCGGCGCCGCTCGCGGCCGCCCTCGAACGTGGCGAGCGCGGGGGGGTGATCCTGTTTTCCCGGAACGTCGCCGACAGCGAGCAGGTGACACGGCTTTGCAAGAGGGTCGCGGAGCGCTGCCCGGCGGAGCTGCCGCCGTTCATCGCGGTCGATCAGGAGGGCGGCCGGGTGGCGCGGCTCGGCGCGCCGGTCGTGCAACTGCCGCCGATGCGGGTGCTCGGTGCGACCGCGGATCCGGAGCTCTGCCGGCGCGCCGGCGCCATCCTCGGGACCCAGCTGCGGGCGCTCGGCTTCAACCTCGATTTTGCCCCCGTGCTCGACGTCGACACCAACCCGAAGAATCCGGTGATCGGCGACCGGGCGTTCGGCTCCGATCCGGACGTGGTCGCGCGGCTCGGGACCGCCTTCGCCGACGGTCTGCAGGGGGCCGGCGTGCTCGCGTGCGGCAAGCATTTCCCCGGCCACGGCGACACCGCTCAAGATAGCCATTTCGACCTGCCGTTCGTGGCCCACGACAAGCCGCGGCTCGATGCCGTGGAGCTGCCGCCGTTCCGCGCCGCCAGCTTGCGGAAGGTCGCCTCGCTGATGACCGCGCACGTCGTCTACACCGCGCTCGATCCGGGCATCCCCGCCACCTTGAGCCACAAGATCGCGACCCGCCTGTTGCGGGGCGAGCTCGGCTTCGAAGGGGTCCTGTTCAGCGACGACCTGGAGATGCGAGCGCTCAGCGATCGCTTCGACATCGAACGGTCGGCGGTCGCCGCGGTTGGGGCCGGCTGCGACGCGCTGCTCGTCTGCAAGAGCTCGGAGCTTCTGGAGCGCGCGCACGCCGCGCTCGTTCGCGAGGCGGAACGGGACGAAGCCTTCGCTCAGCGGTGCCGCGCCGCGGTTCGGCGCTCGCTGCTCGCGCGGCGCCGCTGCAGGCCCGGGCCGTCGGACGCGCCCGAGCGCGCGGCGCGCTTCGATGATCCTCGGGCTCGTGAGCTCTTGGCGGAGCTCGACCGCCGCGGCGCCAGCCGGGCCTGAAATGGCGACGGCCCCGCCCACCCGGAGGTGAGCAGGGCCGTCGCTCGGCGATCGATCTGCCGATCCGTTGGCTTCAGCCGGCGCCCGCTTCGGCGCTGGCCGAGGCGCTGGCCTGCACCGAGACGTTGATCTGCACCGAGGCCTCGGCCGAGGCCTGCGCCGAGGCGACGAAGCAGCCGGCCACCTTGAGCGCCGCTGCGCCGCCGGCTTCCACCGCTGCCTTGCCGCCCTCGATGGCGGCGGTGACGTTCTCACCCACGCCTTCGAGTCGGCCCTTCATGCCCATCGTCACCTTCAACAGGGCGGGCAGGTGCTTCTCGAGGGCCGCCTTCAGCTTGCCTGCCGCCTCGGCGTCCGCGCTGCCTTCGATGCTCGCGCTGACCTGCGCCGGGACGCACTCGACCTTGCCGCTCACCTGAGCGTCGCAGTTTGCCTTGCACTCCGCGCTCATCTCCGGCGGCTTCACTTCGCCGCTGCACTTCGGCTCCTTGAACTCGACGTTGCAGCTGCCAGAGCACATGCCCGAGCAGGAGCCCTTGGCCTCCATCGTGCAGCTGGCGTCACAGCTGCCCTTGCAAGTGCCCTTGCAGCTCGCCTTGGCTTCGCCCGCGCACTTGCCGTCGCAAACGCCGGTGCACTTGGCGCCCTTGACGTCCTTGCCGTCGCACTTGCCGGTGCACTTGCCGTCGCACTGGCCGCTGATCTCGCCCTCGCACTTGCCGCTGCACGATCCACCGCAGCTGCCTTCACACTGGGCGCCGGCCTCGACGGTGCACTGGCCCTTGCACTCGCCTTCACACTTGCCGCTGATCTCGCCGCCTTCGCACTCGACCTTGGCCTCCCCCGGCTTCACGTCCGCGGAGCATTGCCCGGCGCACTCGGCCATCGCGTTCATCGAGGCGTAACACTTGGGCGGGACCACCTCGACCTTGAGCTGACCTTGCGCCTTGGCCTTCATGTCTCCAATGGCCTTGACGGCCGCCTGGCAAGCGGCCTCCGCCTTCTTGCCGGGCCCCTGCTCTTTCGGCTCGATATCGGCGGCACCGAGATCCTTGGCGAGCTCGCCGCAGGCCATGGCCACCTCCCCTTCGATCTCTGCCGCCAAGCGCTGCAGGTTCGCCCCCGCGGCCAAGGCGCCCTTCACCTGGCCTTCGACCTGTCCGTCGAGGCCGAAGTTTGCGTTGAACACGGCGGAGGGATCCGAGATGTCCGCCGGACAACTCGCGCCGGGGACGCCCGGCACACCCGGCATCCCCTTGCCACCGCAGTCCACCAGCAGCGGGACCAAAAGCAGCGACGCTGCGCCCGCCATCGCCCCACGACTCCATCGCTTCGCGACCATCGATTACCTCCTCAATACCGAGAACCGGGATCCCTTTGCCCGAAGCACGGAGAGCCTATCTGGCACCGCAGCGTCGAACGGCGAGCGCTCGGCTGCGTGTGACCCTCACTTGCTGCTTCCGGCGTTGCCAAGGCCGTATCGCCCGGTTTCCGACACGTGTAAAGCGCCATTCGCCTTCTCAGCGCGCCCATCGTTATCCGAACGTTGGCGCCAGTCTACTGGAATCGTTAGGGAAATAGGGCTGACATGTCGGGAATCAGGCGCCCTTTCCCGCTTCAACGACGGCGCTTTGCGCCTGCTGGCAACGCGCTGGTCTGGGCCGCAAACGGCAGCTCGATCTGCTCCGGACCTGCCTTGCGCGTGGCGGGCCGATGGCCGATGCGCTTGAGCATCTCGCGCTCGCGCTCGATGTCGGCCTCCATCACCTCGGGGTTGTCGAGGGCGAACGCCAATGCGTCGAGCACCTTGGCCGGTTCGAGCTTCGGGAAGCGCCGTAGGATGGTCTCGACGCGAACCCCGTCGCGGTAAAAGGCGTAGAGCCGACGGACCGGCACCCGCGACCCGATGACGTACGGACTGCCGCCAAGCACGTTCGGATCAGCGCGCACGTGCGGGTGCGGCACGAGAATGATGGGCAGCGCCACGGTGGTTCGTCTCCTCGCCGCTGCACCGTACTCCGACGGCGAGGCGACGAAAAGGGGGTGCGGACGAGCGCCGGCGCTCGGACCCGGCGGCCTCTCCGCAGCCGCTCACAAGGCCGCTTCGATCGTCCGCGCCACGCGCTCGCCGGTCAGGCCGAGCTCTTCGGCCAACCGTTCCCAGGGTGCCGACGCGCCAAAGCGGTCGACGCTGATGGTGATCCCGTCGGGTCCCACCACCGAACGCCAGGACGACGCGCGCCCAGCTTCGATGGCCACGCGACGCACGCCGCGGGGCAAGAGCCGCTCTTGCTCCTCGGCCGGCCAGCGCTCGAACAGTTCCCAACAGGGCGCCGAGATCACACGCACGGACAGCTGCTTGCGCTCGGCCAGCGCCTGAGCGGCTTGCACGGCCACATGCACTTCGCTGCCGGTGGCGATCAGGACGAGGTCAGGCTGCTCGGTGTCCACCACCGCGTAGGCCCCTCGCAAGGCAAGCTTCGGATCGAAGCCGGCGGGGCGCGGCAAGGCGGGGAGCTTCTGCCGCGTCAGGATGATCGCGGTCGGTCCATCACGCCGCTCGATCGCGCGCGTCCAGGCCGCGGCGCATTCGACGCCGTCGGCGGGGCGGAGGACCTCCAGGTTCGGCACGAGCCGCAGCGTGGCGATCTGCTCGATCGGTTGGTGGGTGGGGCCATCCTCGCCCAAGAACACCGAGTCGTGCGAGTAGACGAAGATCACCTGCTGGTGCATCAACGCCGCCAGGCGCACGCTCGGGCGCATGTAGTCGCTGAAGATCAAGAAGGTCGATCCGTACGGGATGAAGAACCCAGACAGCGCCATGCCGTTGAGCACCGCTCCCATGCCGTGCTCGCGCACGCCGAAGTGCAGGTTGCGTCCGGCGAACTCACCGGGCCCGACGTGACCCGCATCTTTGATGAGCGTCTTGACCGACTCGGCCAAATCCGCCGACCCGCCCACCAGCGCGGGCAGCAGCGCGGCGGCGCGCTGCTGCACCTTCGCGGCCAGAGACCGGGTGGCATCCGGCTTCCCTTCGGCGGCTCGCAGCAGCTGCTCGAACAGGTCCGAAGGCAGCTGGCGCTCGCTGAGCTGCTTCAGGCGCGCCGCCTGGTCACCCTTCAGGCCGGCGGCGGTCGCCTGCCAGCGCTCGTACTCGGCCAGGTTTTGCTCCACGCGCTCGGCGAACGGCTTGCGGGCCTCTTCGGGCACGTGAAAGGGCTCGAGCGGCCAATCGGCGGCCTGTTTGGTCGCGCGCACCTCGTCGGCGCCGAGCGGGGCGCCGTGCGCGGCCGAGCTGTCCTGTTTGTTGGGCGCGCCGTAGCCGATGTGCGTGCGGGCGACGATGAAGGAGGGCCGACCGCGCTCGAGCTTGGCGCGATCGAGCGCGGCTCGCACCGCCGCTGCATCATGACCATCGACGTGCTGCACCGCCCAGCCGAGCGCCTGAAACCTGAGCCCCACGTCTTCGCTGAAGCTCAGCGACGTGCTGCCGTCGATCGTGATGCGGTTGTCGTCGTAGATCAGGATGAGGTTGTCGAGCTTCAAGTGCCCGGCGAAGCTGGCCGCCTCGTTGGCGACGCCCTCCATCAGATCGCCGTCCGAGCAGATGGCGTACACCTTGTAGTCGATGATCGGCTGCTCCGGCGTGTTGACGCGCGCGGCGGCCATCTTTCCGGCGAGCGCCATGCCGACCGCGTTGCCGACCCCCTGCCCGAGCGGCCCGGTGGTCGTCTCGACGCCCGCGGTGTAGCCGTACTCCGGATGGCCCGGCGTCTTCGAGCCCCATTGCCGAAATTGCTTCAAGTCCTCGAGCTCGAGGTCGTAGCCCGCCAGGTGCAGCAACGAATAGAGCAACATCGAAGCGTGCCCACACGACAGGACGAAGCGGTCGCGGTTGATCCAGGCGGGATCCCGCGGGTTATAGCGCAGGTGCCGGGTGAACAGCTCGACGCCGATGCCGGCGAGCGCCATGGGCGTGCCCGGATGTCCGCTGTTCGCTTGCTCGACCGCGTCGATCGACAGAAACCGCACGGTCTTCACCGCTTGTTCGTAGGCGCTCATCGTGCCCGCGTACTAGTACTCGACCCGACGGGGGGCAACTGCTCGTTCAGGGGTCCGCGTCGAGCGCGCCGACCTGCTCGCGCCGGCGGCGAACGGCCTCGGTGTGCTCGCCGTAGGTGCGGCTGAACGCATGGCGGCCGCCGCCGCGCGCCACGAAGAACAAATAGTCGCTCTGCGCCGGATCGAGCACCGATTCGATGGCCCCCTCGCCCGGGCTCGCGATCGGTCCCGGCGGCAGCCCAGGATGGCGGTAGGTGTTGTAGCGGTTGCCTGCATCCTTGAGCATCCCGGGCGTGACCTGACCGCGGAAGCCCGCGCAGCTCGGGGCCGCCTCGGGCGCCACCAGACAGCCGTAGGCGGCGGTCGGATCCGACTGCAAGCTGCGCAGGGGGCGGAACGCCGGGTCGCTCAGGCGATTGTAGAAGACGCTGGCGATGAGCCGACGCTCGTCGGGGGCCGCGGCCTCCTTCTCGACGATCGACGCCAGCGTCAGAAGCTCCCGCTCGCCCCAGCCCCGCTCGCGCTTCAGGCGCTGCAGCGCGGCCTGATGTTTGGCGCCCAACAGCTCGAGCCGCCGCCGCATGTGCCGCACCATCGTGCGGATGACGGCCGCCGGTGACGAGTCGACGGCGAAGTCGTAAGTCGCCGGAAAAAGGAAGCCTTCGGCGCTCGGCGCGGCGATCCCGAGCTCCCGCAACAGCGGTTCGTCGCTCAAGCTGCGGCGGAAGGCGGCGGCGCCGCACACCTGGTGTTTTTGCAGCCGTTCGGCGATTTGCAGCGAGTTGAACCCCTCGGGCACCACGACGCGCGCCGCCTGGCGCCCCGGCACTCGGGCCAGACGCTGCACCAGCTGGCGGGGCGAGAGCGCGTCGTTGAGCAGGTGGGGTCCCGGTTCGAAATCCAGATCGGGCCGCACCACGCGCAGGTACAGCGCGAGCGCCCGCGGGCTCTGGGTGAGGCCCGCCGTGGCGAGCCGCTCGGCCGCCGCCGTCGCGTCGAGCCCCGAGGGCCAGTCCATGAGCACGACGCGCCCTTGGCCCGGTCCTGGACCGCGCGCCCAGAGGATCGCAACCGTCGCCGCCCCCAGCACCGCCGCCAAACACGCCGCGGCGAGCCACCACCCCACGGGGCGCCGCGAGCGGCGCCGGCGCCGGGATGGGCGGCGCCGGGCCACCGGCGCCCCCGCCGTCTCACCAGAGAGCTGCCTGCGTCGCCCCTTCACGGCTCGGGCTTCCGCTGGGCATCGAGCCAGCTCTGCAGCAAGATGGCGGCCGCCGCGCTGTCGATGCGGTCGCGAAACTCGTGCTCGCGCAGGCCGGCCGCGCGCAGCCGGTCGCCCGCCTCGCGGGTGGTGAGCCACTCGTCCACGAGCTCCACGGGGACACCGGTGCGCTGCCGCAGCCGTTCGGCGAAGCGGCGGGCGCGCCGCGCCGGCAAGCCCTCGACCCCCGACAAAGACCGCGGCAGCCCGACCACGAACACTTCGATTTGCTCCTGCTGCGCCAGGGCCGCCAACGCTTCGACCAACCGGCCGGGATGCTTCCCGTCCAGGTGCGGTCGAGGGTGCGCCATCAGTCCAAGCTCGTCGGCGACGGCGACGCCCACGCGCACCTTCCCGAGATCGATGCCGGCGGCCCGCATGCGTGCAGACCCCCGGCTTAGCATGGAAGCGTCAGGCGTCCCTCACGATCGATGCGACCGCCGGGACGGCAAGTTTGCTTGACCCGACTGCCGGCACCGAGCATAAGCGCCACTCGGCGCGCCAAACTCCGGCGCGTCGCTCCAAGCTTCGGGAAAGACATGCAGTTTCGGGCCGTCAAGGGGATGAACGACATCCTCCCCGACCAGATCGAGCGCTGGCAGCGTCTCGAAGCGGCATTTCGCCGTGTCGTCGAGCTGTACGGCTATGCCGAAGTCCGCACCCCGGTGGTGGAGCGCACCGAGCTCTTCGTGCGGTCGATCGGCGAGGCCACCGATGTGGTCGAGAAGGAGATGTACACCTTCGAGCGGCACGAGGAATCGCTGACGCTCCGTCCAGAGGGGACGGCGAGCGCCGCCCGCGCCTACGTCGAGCACTCGGTCCACGCGCGCGAACCGGTCAGTCGCTGGTACTACCTGGGCCCGATGTTCCGGGCCGAGCGTCCTCAGCGCGGGCGGTACCGGCAGTTTTACCAAGCCGGCTGTGAGGTCTACGGCGACCCCGGACCCGCTGCCGACGCCGAAATGATCGACATGCTGTGCCAGCTGTTCACCGAGCTCGGGATCGGACAGCTCGACGTGGGCATCAACTCGATCGGCGGCGCGGCCTCGAGGCAACGCTACCGCGAGGCGCTGCTCGATTACCTGCGGCCGAAAGCCTCCACGCTCAGCCCGCACGCCCAAGCTCGACTGGAGAGCAATCCGCTTCGGATCCTCGACTCCAAGGATCCTCGCGACCAGGAGGCCGCTCGCGGGGCGCCTTCGATCCTCGAGGTCCTCGACCCCGACGACCGGACGCACTTCGAGAAGCTGCGCGTCGGCCTCGACGCGCTCGGCACCCCCTACCGGGTGGACCCGAGCCTCGTCCGCGGGCTCGACTACTACACGCGTACCGTGTTCGAGATCCGCTCCGCGATGGGCGAGCTCGGCGCGCAGAACACGCTCGCCGCGGGCGGGCGCTACGACACCATGGTGGAAGGCCTCGGCGGCCCGAGCGTCGCGGCGATCGGCTTCGCGATGGGGCTGGAGCGCATCCTGCTGGCGATGCCCGCCGCCGAAGAACCCAAGCTCCCCTTCTGCTTCGTGGCGCCGATCGGCGAGCGCGCTCAGGCCGAGGGGCTCCGGCTCGCCCGGGAGCTGCGTCGCCTGGGCGTGCGCACGGAGGTCGACGCCCGGGATCGCTCGATCAAGAGCCGGCTGCGGCGGGCCGATGCCGCCGGCGCCCGGGTCTGCGTGCTGTTCGGGGATGCCGAGCTCGACCGGGGCGTGGTGCAGCTCAAAGACCTCGCTCAGCACAGCCAAGAGGAGGTCCCCCTGGAGGGCGCCCCGGTCCTGGTCGCCGAGCGCGTTCGAGCGGTGACCCCCGAGGCGACCACCGCCGAATTGACGACCGGGGGCGGCGATTGAGCGTCGCAAAAAGCCTGACGGTGGCTGCCGCCGGTGGTCTGCTCGTGCTCGCCTCTCCCGCGGCGCTCGCGCAAGATCCCTACGGCCCTGGCGTCGCGCCGTTCGGCGGCGGCATGCCGACCGGCCCGCAGCAGGCGCCGCCCTCGTCTCCGGGGCCGTCGGACGAGGACATGCCGGAGACCCACGCCGCCCCCACGGGCGACGAGTCCCTGCTGCCAACCGGCGCCGAGCCGTCGCTGCCGGACGATCCGCTCGAGATCAAGCCGAGCGTCGCTGCGCGCATCGGCACCAGCGCCCAGGTCGACGACCCGACCGCGCCCGCCGGCGACCTACAGCGCCGCTTCTACGGCCCCTACTACGAGGAGAGCGCCGGGAAGTACCGGTTTCGCACGCTCTTCCCGCTGTGGCTCGAGCGGCAGCAGCCTTCGAAGACCGAGCCGTCGGTGACCGACCGCGCGTCGCTCTTCGGCGGCCTCTACTACAATCGCCGCAGCGCGGAGCGCGCCGACGACGTGCTCTTTCCCCTGTTCTGGAACCTTCGGGACAGGACCACCGACAGCCGGACCACCGTCGTCGGTCCGTTCGTCAATCGCGTCGCCCCCGACGAGCGCGACAACTGGCTCGCGCCGCTCTACTTCACCGGCAAACGCAAGCACGGCGGCTACACCATCATCCCGCCCCTCCTCACCTACCACAACACCAACGCCGAGGGCGGCCTGACCCTGGTCGGCCCCGCCTTCTGCTCCTGGGAGGGGGGGAGCCACTGCGACACGCGCACGGCGCAGGACATCGATTTCGGCGTCGCCCCACTCTATTTCTACGGCCAAAACGCCAAGGTCAAATACGAGGTCATCCCACCGCTCGCGCACTACTACCGCTACGACGACCGCGACCTGTCCTGGCTCAACATCTGGGGCCCCTACTACCGCGAGCACACCCAGACTCGGGACATGTTCCACCTGTTGCCCCTCTACTGGAGCATTTGGGGCCAGAACGAGCGACACACCACCGTGTTGCCCTTTTTCCACTACGGGTATCAGGCAAACTCCTGGCTGCTGGTCAATCCGCTGTTTTTGATGTCCCGCGGAGAAAAGGGCGAGAGCACGTTCGTCACGTGGGGCTATGCGCGCCACCGAGGGCGGACGGAGCTCGACATGATAACGCCCCTGTACTGGCACTACCGGGACCCGACGATCGGCCTCGACGAGAAGCTCCTGTTTCCCTTCTTGTGGTCCAAGACCAGCCCGCGGGAGTCGAACCAGGTCTTCTTCCCGTTCTGGGCCCACTTCGAGCGCTACGGCATCCGCGAGAGCACCTGGGTCACGCCCTTCTTTCAGCACACCCATCACCTGCGCGGGTGGTCCACCAACATTCACCCGTTTTTGTACATCGGGCGCGACGGGCACCAATCACACACTGTCATCCCCCCCTTCTTCTTCGACTTCGTGGGCCGTGAGGAACGCGCGACCGTCGCCTTCCCGTTCTTCTGGCGGTTCGCCGATCGCGAGAGCGTCAACCAGCTGGTCGGCAACGTCTACTACAGCGAGAAGAAGGTGAGCGGGGGTCTCGACTGGCAGCTCCACATTTTCCCCGCGTTCTCCTACGGCGAGACGCCGAACGGTCATTGGTGGAACGTGCTCTACGGCCTCGCGGGCTACACGCGCGAAGGCGCCACGACCAAGATGCGCACGCTCTGGATCCCGATTCAGCTGAGCGGCGACTGAAGCGCCCCTTCGTTCGTTACGCAGGTTTCGATCGACGCTGAGACCGCAACGTCGATCGGCGCGACGTGAATCGCTGTGACGCCCCACGCACCGACGCCCGCTTCGGAGCGACCCCATCCCCAATCCCAAAATCTTCCGATCTTCCGCGCCTTCCTGTGAAAAGTTCAAGGGAGCTCGTGGTGCCTGCTTCGGCCCTCGTCTTCGTAGGAGATCGGAAGGGGGACCGACGTCGTAGAAAAATCTTCCGTCCTTGCGCCTGTGAACAGAAACGGATCTCGTTTCCCCTTCTGTGACAAAGGAAAGGCCGCGGAGCCTTGCGGACCGCGGCCTTTTGTTTTGCGGACGTGAGGTCAGGAGAATCGGTGGCCGTTGCCGTTGCCACCGGGCTTGCTCCGCACCTCGTGCTTCGCAGCCTCCTTTCCTGCCTCGAAGGCCGAACGCGAGATGTCCTTCACGTCGTGCTTCATGTCGCGCGCGACCTGCCCCCCGGCGTGCTGCACCTTCTGGCGAACGGTGCTCGGGTCGAGGCGCTCTTCGGCCAGGCCGCGCGCCGTCGCCACCGCCTCCGAGACGCCGTGCATGGCCGCGTTCGAGAAGGACCCGGCCTTCTCTCTGACCGTCCCGAGCCACTGGGAGCGGCGCGACCCCAACAGCTCATCCTCACGTCGCGTCCGCGGCAACAGGAAGCCGATGCCGATGCCTGCCAGCAGCGCCACCGCGCCAGCCGCCAGCGGGTTCTCGAACGCCGTGTCGCGCGCCTGATACGCCCGCCGGCGGCTCGCCTGGTAGCCGGAGCGGCCGGCGTCGCTCATCCGGCGCCGGGCGTCGTGCAGCCTGCTCGAGGCGGCGTGCCGGGCGTCGTCGGTGCGCGAGCGCGCCTGGTGGCGCAGGCGGCGGGCCCGCTCGGAGTAGCTGGCGCTGCCGTAGTCGTCGCCGAGCTCCTCGCCGAGTTCCTCGCCGTGCTTCTCGCCGCGCTCCTCGAGCATCTCCACCTCCACGAGCGGCTCTTGCTCGAACGGCCCCGCCTCCTCCGCCGGGCCCCGCAGGGGATAGTAGGGATCGTCGCCGAAGGGCTGGTAGTGGTGCTCGCCGGTCGCCGAGGCGTGGAGCTCCTCCTGGGGCTCGTGGCGCCGCCGATCCATGAGCCACCACGTCAAGCCGGCGATGGCCGCGGCGCCCGCCATGACCGGGATCGGGCTCTCGCGCGCCACCCGCCGGCCAGCACCGAGCGCGCGGCTGCTGCCGTCGCGCGCCCGCTCGACCGTGACCTCGGCGCCGTGCCGCGCGCGTCCCCACGCACGGTCGGCTCCCTCCCGCATGCCGCGCTTGCGGGTCTCGTACTGTCCTCGCGCCTTCTCTTTGAACGAGCGCTTCGCCTCGTCCTTGAAGTGTGCGGGGGTGAGCTTCTCGCTCAGCTGCTCGGCCTCCCCGCGCACCCGCTCGCGCGTGCGCTCGATGTCGCGCCGCAGCTCCTCGTCGCTCTTCGACTGATACTGTTCATCAAACTTGTTCATCGTGCGGCCTCCTTGATGGTCCGGATGTCCGTTTTCATGTTGGTGAGCGCTTGGTGCGGGACCGGGTCGATCTTCTGGGCTCCCTTCAGTCCCTTCATGGCGGACAGGGCGCCGGCGGCGCTCACCACCAGGCCCACGATCAGCGCGGCCACCCAGAAGGCCATCGCGGTGCCCAGGGCCAGCACCACGGCTCCGAGCAGCACCAGGAAGCCGGCGTACAAGACCGCCCCCCCGACGGCGGTCGCTGCCGCGTCTTTCTTGGCTTCCTGCACCTGCACGCTCAGCTCTCGCTTGGCGAGCTCGATCTCCTGCCGCATGAGCAGCATGGAGTCGTTGGTGAAGTCCCGCATGAGCTCCTTCACCGGTCGGTCCGATGTCACCGGGGTCGGGTTCATTTCTGTCCCTCCTTCGCCTCGCTGGGGTAGTTCAACGGCGTGCGTTCCCAGCCCGCCGTCGAGCCGCTGGATCCGGTCTCGACGGGGCTCGTCGCCGGAGTACCGGGACGCGCGGAGGTGTAGCTCTCGGGGGGGGTGCTGGGCGGCACCGGGACGCTGCTGCCCTCCTGGTACGAAGAGCCCGTCGAGACGTCGAAGCCCGGCTCGGATCGCGTCAGCGGTGACTCCCCTTCGCCGAACCGAACCTCCTCCTCGTCGTCGTAGCTCTCACCTTCATCGCGCTGCGAGCTCTTGAGGAAGCGCGCTGCGGCCAGACCGAGCGAGAAGGCGGCACCGATGAAGATGCTCGGCTGCCGCCGCGCGAAGCGCTCCACTTCGGAGAGCAGCTCGCGGCTCGAGTGTCCGCGCAGGTACTCCGCGGCGCGGTCGGCGCGCTCCCCGAGCTGACCGGTGACGTTGGAGAGCGCGCCCTGATCCTCTTCGCGCAAGGCGTCACCGGTGCGCCGGATGGCGTCCGCCACCCCGTGGATTTGGTCCGCGATGCGCTCTTTTTGGCCTTCGATCGCCGATTCGGCCCGCAGCTTGAGCTTCTCTGCTTGCTCGCCCGCGCTGTGTTTCAACTGCTCCTTTCGCTCCTCGGCCCGGGCCTTGTAGCCGCCGGACTCACTGCCGGAGCTGCCGCCCACCGCGCGCTGCTCGGAGCTTCTCTGCTGCTGCTCGGGCGGTTCGGTCACCGGGAGTATCGGTTTGGGGTCGGTGGGATGCATCTATTCCCTCCTTGCTGGGTTTCGGGGGTCTGATCCTTGCGGCAGCCGACGCCGGAACTGCCGGCTTCACGGCTCCCAGCCAGTGGAACTGCAATTGTCGGACCGCGGCGTGCGCTCGCCCGATGCCGGACTCGGGCTTCGAAAGTCGCGGTGTCGGGCACCCGCCTCGACGCGTTCGGCAAAACCACCCCGAGCCGTTTCGCCACGTCGAGACGCCGATGGTGTTTCGGGGATTATTCCCTCTTGCTCGAAGCGTGATAAAAGCCGCCCATGTTGAAGCACAACAGCTACTTCGATGGTGGGGTTCAGAGCGTCGAGTTCGAGCGACACGGGCGACGGATGACGGTCGGTGTCATCGCTGCCGGGACCTTCCACTTCGACACCCGCGCTCCCGAACGCATGACGGTCGTGAGCGGGGAGCTGTTCGTGAAGGTGGGCGGCGGGGACTTCCGGGCGTATCCGGCGGGATCGCAGTTCGAGATCCCGAGCAGCACCGGCTTCGATGTTCGGGCCGAGCTGCCGTCCGCCTATCTCTGCGAGTTTCTCTGAACCGCCCCGGCCCATCCCGCACCAGGCCGAGGCGCGCTAAGCTTCGAGCATGCCGCGGCCGACCGTTGCCCTCCTGGGAGCCTCTGGGTTTGCCGGCGCCGAGCTGATCCGGCGCCTGCTCCGCCACCCCCACTTCGAGCTCGTGCGGGTCTGCGCGGCCGACCACGTCGGCCAACCCGTCGCGGCCGCGCACCCGAACCTCGAAGGCGCCACGGATCTGGTGTTCGAGAACCCACCGCCGGATCGCGCGGTGGCGGACGTGGACGTCGTGGTCATGGGCTTGCCCGCCGCCGTCAGCATCCAGGTGGTCGACGCCACCATCAGCGGCAAGCAACGCGTGCTCGATCTTTCCGGCGCCTTCCGGCTCAAAGACGCCGAAGGGTACGCGCGCTTTTACGGCGCGCCCCACCCGCGGCCGGATTTGATGGATCGCTTCGTCTATGGCCTGCCCGAGCTCTATCGCGAACGGATCCGGGGTGCCGAATACGTCGCTTCGCCGGGCTGCTTCGCCACCACCATCCAGCTCGGCCTGCTGCCGTTGGCGCGCGCGGGGCTGCTCGCGGGCAGCGTCCACACGGTGGCGGTCACCGGCTCGAGCGGCAGCGGCGTGACGCCAACGGCCACCACCCACCACCCAGTGCGGGCCGGCAACCTGCGCACCTACCGCCCGCTCGTGCACCAACACACGCCCGAGATCGAGCACACGTTGCGCGCTGCGGGCGCTCGCGACCTCAGCTTGCAGTTCGTGCCCGTCTCGGCGCCGCTGGTGCGAGGCATCTTTGCGACCTCCTTCGTCAGCGTGCCGGAGGAAGCAACGGCGGAGGTGGCGGAGCAGACGTTTCGGCGGAGCTACGACGGAGAGCCGTTCGTAAGGGTCCCCCCCGACCGCCCCCCCGAGGTGGTTGCGGTCGCCGGCTCGAACTACGCCGAGGTTGGGGTGGTCGCTGGGCCAGCGAGCGGCGGCACCCGAACGCTGAGCTGCTTCTCCGCGCTCGACAACCTGATCAAGGGGGGCGCCGGGCAGGCGATCCAGAACTTGAACCTGATGTTCGGCTTCGACGAAACCCTGACGCTCGAGGACCGCGGCGGCTATCCCTGAGGATCGGCGCAGCAGCGAAACCCGGTCTCCGTTCCATGGTAGAAGCTGTCGTGCGCGGTCTGCGCAGCACGACAGTGGTTTCGACCCGGCTGCCAATAGGCGCCCTTCATGGCGGGGCGAACCGGGCGTGTGCGGTCGATCGCCACGAACTCCTCGAGGTTTCCCGTAAGGTCGCGCACCCCGAAGGGGCTCGCGCAGCGCGGATGGGCGCCAGCGGGGGCGCGCAGGTCCCGCAGCTTGCCCGAGGGTCCCAAGATGTCGGTCCGATCGGCGTTGCAGGCGCTCGCGTCGCGTTCGAAGCCGTACGGATAGGGCCGCATCTGCTCGCCTTCACAGGCGAAGTTCCACTCACTCTCCCAACACACCCGTTTGCCGAGCGCCTCACACGTGCGCGCGGCGTGCGTGAAGCTCTGGTGGTTGGCGGGCAGCGGGGTGCCCTCGGCCGCGTACTCGTCCCGATCGATGCAGTAGCGCATGCGCACACGGCGCTTGGAGGTGCAGGTGCTCGGGCCGTATTCGGCGCAGCGGAAGTGCTGGTAGCGCCCGGGTGGATCCAGGTAGCGCTTGCAGTGGTGCTCCACCTCCGGGCAATAGTCCCCTTCGACGAGGACCATGTCTGCGGGGCACGCGGAAGGCTCCGCTGCTTTCTGCGAGGCGCGTGGCCCGATCGCCACCAGGGGGCCCGCCTTGGTGCCACCGAGCTCCGGTTCGGCGGCGCTGGCGTTGGCTTCAGGCGCCGCCGGCGGGGCCGCTTGGGGAGCTGGCGCTCGTCGCTCGGTGTTTTGCCGGCAACCTGGCGAGATGGCGAGCAGCACCAGCGCCAGGGTCGAGACGGTGCCCCGCGCTGAGCACCCGCCAGGCGCGCTCAGCGCCGTGGACACCTGGTACTGGTCCCGCGCCATCGATCCCTTATTGAACCACCTCCCGAAAGCGTCAACCAGCGAGACCCGCCAGCGCCGCGCTGAAACCGGTGGCGGTGGCCGGCGTGCCAGCGCACATCATGAAAAATTCCAGCGCTGTCGCGGATCTGCGGAGCGCATGAGCGATGCCACGCGCTTGGCGCGGCTGTCGCACATCAATCGCCTGACACATCCGCGCAACAGCGCACGCCGATCTGGATGTCCTTGTAGTGATCGTCGTGGGCGGTCGTCGCCGGCCGGCAGCGGTTTCGCCCCGCCATCCACCACCCGCCCTTCAGCGCGTTGCGAAACCGCGAGTGGCGCGGCGCCCCCTCCCGCAGCACCGGCTCGTCGAGGTTGCCCACCATGTTGATCACCCCGAAGGGGCTCTTGCACTCGGGCCGCGCGCTGCCAGGCTCGCGCCAGTCCTTGAGCACCTGCCGCCGAGGGCTCCCCTGCAGCTCGTAGAGGTCGCTGCGATCCTGATTGCACTTCGGCTCCCGCGAGAACCCGTAGGGGTAAGGCAACATGCGTTCGCCCTCACAGGCGAAATTCCACTCGCGCTCGGTGCAGATCCGCTTGCCTTGGGCCGCACAGACCGCGCTCGCGAGCTGAAAGCTCTGATGGTTCAGCGGGAGCGCGTCGCCGGGCTCGGCGTGCTCGTAGACGTCGATGCAAAACCTCATGGGGACCCGCTCACCCACGCACGTCGCCGAGGGCTCGTAGTCGCCGCAGCGGGCGTACGGCAGCTTCGGGTCGTCGAGCCAACGCTTGCACGTGTGGCGCACCTCGGTGCAGTAGTCGCCCTGGACCGGCACCATGCCCGCAGGACAGGGTCGATCGGGAGCGACCGGTGGGTCGTTGGGCACCGGAGCCGTCTCATGGCTCGTTCGAGCCGCGGAGAGATCGCGCAGGCGACGCAGCCCTCCGCTCGTCTGCAAGGGCTCGGGGGCGCGCGCGAGACCCCACCGCTCGGCGAGAGGGTTCAGCCGCGGGTGCTGCAGGGCTGCAGCGGCGGCGATCGGCAGCGCGCCACCCACGAACAGGATCGCGAGCGTCCGGCGGACCCGGGTCTTGCCGCGCTGGGAACGTTGATCGGGATCCGACGCGAGGGCCAATGGCTTGCGAACCGTCCGGTCAGCGCCCCTGGCGCTCGGCACGATCTCCGAGGAATGGCACGAACCGCACCCCCATCAGCCGCTCCCGAACGAAGGCTGACGGCTCGGCGCCCGGCCGCGTGCGCGTCCACCGCTCGAGCACCTGCTCCCCGTCCGTTGGACCCACGGGGATGACGAGCTTGCCGCCGACGGCCAGCTGCTCGAGCAGCGGCGCGGGCACGTGCTCGGGAGCGGCCGTGACCAAGATCGCGTCGAACGGAGCCGCCTCGGCCCAACCGCCGTAGCCGTCGCCCACCCTGAGCGCGACCCGCTCGGCACCGTAGCCGGCGCCGCGCAGCTGCCCGGCGCCGAGCTTGGCCACCTCCGGCAGGTACTCGATGGAATACACCTTCTTGCAGAGCTCCGCCAAGACGGCCGCCTGATAGCCGCTGCCCGTGCCCACCTCCAAACACGTCTCGTGCGGCTGCACGTCCGCGACCTCGCTCATCCGCGCCACCACGAACGGTTGGCTGATGGTCTGACCGTGGCCGATCGGCAGCGGGCGGTCGCGATACGACAGCTCTCGAAACGCCTCCGGCACGAACAGGTGGCGCGGCACCTTCTCCATCGCCGCCAGGACCCGTGAATTGCGGATGCCTTGTTGGGCGAGGTGGCGGACCAACGCGCGCCGCTCGGCGAGCCGGCCCTCGGTGGCCGGCGCCACCTGAGCCTCCCCTCCTTCGGTCCGGTTCACCCCGGCCTCCGCGGCAGCGCCGCCCTTCGCCGGCGAGCCTGGACAGGCTTGAAGGGCACCCGCGAGCACCACCGCCACGCCCCTGCGCCCGATGTCCATCCCTCCATCATGCATCCGCACGGCCCGCGATCAATTCGGGCCTCTCGAGCCCGGATCACGGCCCCGCCAGGACGCCCGCCTTGCGGCCGTCGCCGCTCAAGGCCTGAAGCAGGGGATCGCTCTGAATCTGTTTGGAGATCGCGTCTCCGCCGGCGCGCACCGCCGCCTCGAGCGTCTCGATGGCCGCGGGCACCCGCTCGGCGCGAACGAACGCGCGCGCCGCCGCCAGCGCGTCCCCTGAGGCCGCCGTGAGCTCGAAGAGCGCGAGCCAAAGCGCTCCGGCTTCTGCCGCAGCGCCCGCCTCGAGCGCCGTCTCTGCCACCTTGCGGGCGTCCTCTGGATCCGTTTGTTCCAAGATCTGACGCGTCAGATCCGCCGCTTCCCCCGCGCGCCCGGCCCCCAGCAGCGCTCGGACCAGCGCCGCCGCGACCTGCGGGCGCCGATCCCCGCGCTGCCGGCGGGCGACCAGCAAGCGCTCGGCGGCAAGCTCCCAGTTTTCTTCGATCTCATCGACCCCGGAGAGCAGGAGCACGTCCGCGCGCTCGGGCGCGGGCAGGCGCGCGAGCGCGGCGCGGGCCTCTGGAGCGCGCCGCTGCATCACCGCGGCCCACGCCACGACCTCACCGGCGCGCTGGCGGAGCTCGGCGTCCGGGCTGGCGGAGCAGACGGCGCCCGCCATGCTCGCGGCCGCCTCGAGCTTGCCGGCGTCGAGCTCCTCCTTCGCCTGCCGCAGCAGTTGCTGGAGCGCCTCGGGGCGGGGCTCGTCGCCGCCCTCGGGTTGACGGTTCGCGGCCAGGTAGCTGGTGATGCCGCCCATGGCGAAGATCACCGCCGCGAACACCCAGCCGAGCTTGAGCAAGAGGGCAGCGCAAATCAGCCCGAAGATCAGCGAGATGGTGGCCGCCATCCGCCGCCGCTCCTTGCCGAGCGCCAGGGCCATGATTTGCCCGCCGTCGAACGGCAAGACCGGCAGCAGGTTGATCGTGCTCCAGACGAAGTTGATCGACGCCAGCATCTGCATCGACCACAAAAGCTGGGAGTCCTCGTAGCCGTCGATCCGGCGCTCCCCAGCCGCCGCGGCGGCGATCGCGAACGCCGCCAGGCCGAGCGCGAAGCCCGCCAGCGGCCCGGCCAGGGTCACGATGATGCCCCGGCGGCGGCCGATGTCGTGGGTGGGCACCCAAGACGTGAGCCCCCCCATCATGTGCAGCAAGATGGTGGGCTTTTGTCCGTAGCTGCGCGCCGCATAGGCGTGACCGAGCTCGTGCACGAGCACGGAGACGAAGATCACGGCGATCAGAATCGAGCTCTGCAGCAAGCCCTGCTTGCCCGCGGAGCCGATGAGCAACGCAAGCAGCCAAAAGCCAGGCTGGATGTGAACCGGGAACCCGAGCAGGTTGAACCGGAGAATGCCCATGGCCCGATTTCATAGCGCGCCGTGCCGGCCTCGACCATCGACGGCGAACCGGTCCCCGCCGCACCGCAACACCGGCACGCCGGCATCAAGCCCGCCGCCGGGCCGGCAAACGCGCCTGTTTCCAGATCGCGACCATGGTTTCCAGCTGCGTCAAAAGCGCGCCGTTCGACTCCACCCAGTGCGGCGCGTGCGCGTTCCTGCTGCCGACCCAGCACAAGATCGACCGCTTGCGCCAGGCCGGCGGGACGCTGGCCATCATCTCCTCGTCCGTGCGATCGTCCCCGGCGCAGAACAGAAAGTCCGAGCGCGCGTAGCGCTTGAGCAGCTGGGCTGCGGACTGCCCCTTGGTGATCGATTGGTGCCGCACCTCGATCACCCGGTTGCCCCTGAGGACGTTGTACGGGCGGCGTTTGAGCGCGTCCTCGAGCAGCGCGAGCAGCTCACCCGCTTGGAACGCGCCATACTCGGGATCGGCGGCGCGGTAGTGCCAGGCCAGACCGGCCTTTTTGTACTCGCAAGCGCTGCCGGGCGTGCGCCGGGTGAAATCCTGAAACAGCGGCTCCACCAGCCGCTTCATCTGGTCCATGCTGACCTCCACGCGGCTCTCCCAGGGCCCGCCGGGGTGCCGCACCGCGAGGCCGTGCTCACACACCAACCCGATGTTCAGCGCGCCGAGCCAAGCCTCCAGCACGTCGGCGCTCCGGCCGCTGATGACGTACACCGTCGCGAGCTCGCTCAGCGCGTGCAACACGTCCAGGATGCGCTGGCTCGGCGCGGCATCGCTCGGGTCGAGCACGTACGAGCGCAGCGTGCCGTCGTAGTCGAGCAGCACCAGCGGGCGTTCGGCGGCGCGCACCCGAGCCGCCATGTCCGGCTCTTCCAGGCGCAAGAGCTGAGCCCGGGGGCGCACGTCGACCTGGCAGCTCTCGAGCTTGTCCAAGAAGGCATTGGCCCAGCGCATGCTGGTGTTCTCCGTCACGAAGCGCAGCATGTGGCGGAAGCCCTCCATGTTGGGCCGCCGGGCCTCGAGCGCATCGGCCAACGCTTGAGCGACTTCGTTGATGTTGTACGGGTTGACCAGGCGAGCGCCCGGCAGGCAGTGAGCGGCGCCCGCGAACTCGCTCAAGATGAGCGTGCCTCCCTGTTGCTCGCGGGCGGCGACGTACTCGAGGGCGACCAGGTTCATGCCGTCCCGGACGGGCGTCACCAGCGCCACGTCCGCCGCCTTGTACAGCCCGACCAGCCGCTCGCGCGGGACCGACTGATTGACGTACACCACCGGCATCGAGCTCGACGAGCCGTACCGGCCGTTGATGCGGCCCACCAGCTCGTCCACCTCGCGCTTCAACCGCTGGTACTCGTCGACGGCGGTGCGGGACGGCGCCGCGATCTGGATCAGCACCACCCGCTGGCGCCATTTCGGGTGAGCGCGCAAGAGCTCCTCGAACGCGAGCAGCTTCTCGGGGATGCCCTTGGTGTAGTCGAGGCGGTCGACGCCGACGATGATCTTCTTGCCGGCGTAGGTGCTCTGCACGCTGGCGTACTCTTGCCGCGCCTCCCTACCCTCGGCCATCACCCGCACCTCCCCCGGATCGAGCCCGATCGGCAGCACCGACAGCTTGACGGTGCGGGCGTGCACCCGAATGCTCTCCGTGCCCGACTCACACCCGAGCACACGCAGCGCCGCATTGCGGAAGTGACTGACGTATTCGTAGGCGTGAAAACCGAGCAGGTCGGCGCCCAGCATGCCCCGCAAGATCTCCTCGCGCGCCGGCAAGGTGCGGTACGTCTCCGCGGACGGGAATGGGATGTGCAGAAAGAAGCCGATCGGGCAGTTCAGGCCCCGGCGCCGCAGCATGTCCGGCACCAGGCTGAGCTGGTAGTCGTGGACCCAGACCACGTCCTCCTGCCGCGCACGCTCGAAAATCGCCGCGGCGAACAGCTCATTTACCTTTTGGTACGCCTTCCACCCCGCGCTGTCGAAGCGCGAGCGATCGGGCAGGTTGTGGTAGAGCGGCCATAAAACTTCGTTGGAAAAGCTCTGATAAAACCCCTCGATGTCCGTCTTGCTGATGAACACGGGCGCGGTCTTGTGCTCGGCGAGCTTGCGGGTCACGTCGTGCCGTTCCGCCTCCGGGACGTGCGCCCCGGGCCAGCCGATCCATTCGAACGGGCGTCGTTCGGCCACGGCTTTGAGCGCCGTCACGAGGCCACCTGTGCTCGGTGAGGCTTCCCAGACATCGTGACGCCGGGCGACGGTGACCGGGAGGCGCGCAGAGGCAATGATGAGTCGCGGCTTGGCCATACGTATTCCTATGTCACACCGTCACCTAGGGTTCAGCAAAATCTCGCGCCGGCGCGGGAGGCCTGAACAATTCGGAAATTTGGGGGGACAAATTCCAAAGACCTTTTGCTAGAGTAGCTCGGATGATGCGCATTCGTCGGAGTGCATGACCGGGATTGCGCGATGAATCGGCTAATTTTTCCGCACCCCCCGTGAAGCTCGCCCTCATCGGAAATTGCGCCTACCAGGCCCTGATCACGGATCGCGGCCGCGTCGCCTGGTTGTGTTGGCCCCGCTTCGACTCGAGCTTCGTGTTCGGCGAGCTGCTGGACGCCGAGCGTGGCGGGGTGTTCAGCATCGAGCCAGCGGGCGAGGCCTTCGAGACGGAGCAAGCGTACGTATCGAACACCAATATCTTGCGCACGGTGTTCCACGCCGCCGATGGCTCGTTCGAGCTCATCGATTTCGCGCCCCGTTTCAAGCAGTACGAGCGTTTCTACAAGCCGACGATGCTGATGCGGCGCCTGCGGCGGCTCAGCGGAAACCCGCGGGTCCGCATCCGGTGCCGGCCGAGCTACGACTACGGACGCCTCCATCCCGTTCCGCACCTGGCCTCCAACCACCTGCAGTGGCCGATCCCGGGGGCGGCGCTGCGGCTGACGACCAACCTCCCCTTGAGCTACATCAACGAGGAGCGGGAATTTCTGCTCGAGCGTGAGGCGTACGTGGCGCTCACCTGGGGAGCGCCGCTCGAGGCCCCCCTGGCCGAGACGTGCGAGAGCTTTCTGACCCGCACCCACGCCTACTGGGAAGGCTGGGTGAAGCGCACGACGCTCCCGGGGCGTTTCCAGCGCGAAGTGCTGCGGTCGGCCCTCGCGCTGAAGCTCCATCAGTACGAGGACACCGGCGCGATCACCGCGGCCGCGACCACCAGCATCCCCGAATACCCGGGCTCCGGACGCAACTGGGACTACCGCTTCTGTTGGCTGCGCGACTCGTATTTCACGCTGCGGGCCATGCGACGCATCGGGCACTACGAGGAAATGGAGACCTTCGTCAGCTTCTTGAAGAACCTGGCCGAGGCCTCGCCGGAGCGCCTGCAGCCGGTGTACGGCATCTCCGGCGAGCGCGAGCTGCACGAGACCGCGCTCGAGTACCTCTCCGGCTACCAGAACAATCCCCCGGTGCGGCACGGCAACGCCGCCTACAAGCAATTTCAGAACGACGTCTACGGCGAAATGGTCGCGGCCATCGCGCCCTTCTTCCTCGACATCCGCTTCGAGGAACACCTGACGGGCGGCTCGGACCGGTTGGTGCGCCGGCTGCTCGAGCGCATCGCGCAGACCATGGAGGAGCCGGACGCCGGGATCTGGGAAATCCGCGGCGACGTGCGGGTGCACACCTTCTCGCTCTTGATGCACTGGGTGGGGGGTGTCGTCGGCAGCCGGATCGGCCAACGCCTGAAAGATCCGGATCTCGAGGGCTTCGCCGCCGGGCTCGCGGCGCGCGCTCGCTCGTTGATCGAACAGCGCTGCTACCGGCCGGACCTCGGCTACTACGGAGATTCGGTCGAGACCGATCACGCCGACGCGGCCCTGCTGATGATGGTGAACCTCGGGTTCTTGAAGAAGAGCCACGCCTATGCGGAGTCGCACGTGCGCAGCCTCGCCAAGGAGCTCAGCGTGCGGGGGCACCTGATGCGGCGCTACAGCCACCACGACGGCATCGGCGACACGCACGGCACGTTCACGGTGTGCGGCTTCTGGTACGCCGAGGCGCTCGCCCGGCTCGGCTACGTCGACGAGGCCGAGCGGGGCTTCGAGCAACTGCTCCGCTACGCCAACCACGTCGGATTGTTCAGCGAGGACGTGGACCCGGAGACGGGCGAGCAGTGGGGCAACTTCCCGCAGACCTACTCCCACGTCGGGCTCATCAACGCCGCCTTCGCCATCAGCCCGCTCCCGCTCGAAGTCGGCGATCCTTGATTTTCACCAGCGAGCGAGCGTCGCGGCGACGACGCTTGCGGATCGGAGAGCGGGCAAAACGCATCTCACCACCGAACGAGCGTCGTGCGTCGACGGGTCGGAAGGGGGACCGACGTCGTCGGTCCCCAACTGGAGTTTCGATCTCGGCGGCGCGACTCGCCACCGTGGCGGCTACCGGACGGCGAGGACCGCGTCGAGCTCAACCGTCGAACTCCACTAGTACCTTCCGTCCTTCGCGCCTTCCTGTGAACGAAACAGCGGAGGCCGCGGGGCGCCTCACTCGTGGATGTAGATCGTCGTCCCCTCACCCATGTCGGGGCCGATGTTCACGCCGTGCCAGCCGTCGGGCACGGGCGGATCGGTCCAGTTGAAGACGATGCGGGCGTCGATCGGCGACAGGTTGATGCAGCCGTGGCTCCGCGGGACGCCGAACACGTCGTGCCAATAGGCGCCGTGCAGCGCGTAGCCGGAAGCGAAGTATTGAATCCAGGGCACGTCGCGCAGCTCGAAGCCGCTGGCGCCACGGCGAATCGTGACCCCGTACTCGGGGTGGCGCCCTTTTTTGATGTTGGCCAGGCGCCGCTGGTCCTCGTCCGAGAGCTTCTTGCCGCTCTTCTCGGCCGCCAAGAGCCGATCGACGGTGGCGCGCGCCGCCGGCCCGAGCCCCCCCGACCCGGTGTTGGCCCGCGTGCCGCCCGAGACGCTCGAGTTCTCCTCCGAGTCCATGGCGGCGGCGATGTGCTTGCTCTTGAGCCGAAAGGTGCCCTGCGGGGTCGCGAGCGAGTCCTTCGGATCCCCAAGCCGGTCGCGACCGGTCGAGACCAGCGTCGCGTAAAACGGGCGCTTGCCCTCGTACAGCACCAGCGTCTGCTGCCGGAGCGACACGTCGATCCACTTTTCGCCCTTCTTCGCGACCTCGGGATACTCCGGCGGCTCGGCGACGATGCCGAGGTCGTCCGCCTTGAGCCAGCGCGTCTTGTCGCGCAGCGTCTGGTAGTAGCGGGCCCCGGCCTCGATGCGTGCTTTGCCGCTCAGCGGCACGATCGCCCGGCGCGGAACGGCCTCCGCCGGGCGCGCCTCGTCCCTGCCCTTGATCAGCTTGTAGGTGGTCACGTCGCGCTTCAACACCCACGCGAACGGGATCGGCATGGCTTCGGCGATCTCGATGCCGTGAAACGGCGAGCCCGTGTCCGGCTTCACCTTCGTGGTCGGGATCAGCCGCAGGTCGACGGTGACCGCGAACCGGCGCTCGAGATCGGCGTCCTTGGTGTTGAACGCGGCAACGAAGCTGAGCCCGGTCTTGCGCCGCACCCGGTCCGCGAAGATGGCGTACTCCGGCACCTGGAACCCCGAGACGTTCGGGATCTTTCGGCCGTCCTCCAGCCAAAACGGGATCGGATCGTCCGGGCCATCGCCGCCGAGCAGCTCGTTTCTGCTGAGCTGCGTCGACAGCCGAAAGCCTTCGGGGTGCTTGAGGCCCGGACGCGCGATGCCGCGCGGATCGAGCGGCACGTCATTGGCGCCGATCTCCACCCGCTGCACCTCCGCCTCGTGCTGTCGAAACCACTCGAGGTGCTCTTCGAGCTTGAACTCGCTCTTGAGCTGCTCGGCCTTGGTCGGGATCCGAAGGTACTGCGGGGCGGTCGCGCGCACGAAGCCGTAGCGGTACGGGAGCGGCTTGTCGAGCTGTGGCCTGCGGCTCGCGGCGCGCACCAACGGATCGTCGACGTCGATGGTGACCTCGTCGGTGCACATGTACCCCATCGGATAGACCCGATACCACTCCCCCTTGCAGCCCTTGCCCGATACCGGCTTCTTGTCGCGCTTGACGATGCCACCGAGGCGCAGGTACCCGAGCCGCCTGGAGTCCACGTTCGGTAGTTTGTAGACCGTGGCGGCGATGATCGTCGCGGCCAGCGTCGGCGCTTCATCCGGCGCCTTGGTGTCGAGCTCGCCGTGGTCGACGACCAGGCTCGAGAGCGGCGCGGCGCCGCTTGCGGCTGCGGCCGGGACCGCGGACGCCGCGGCGGGCGCCGGCGTGGCCTCCGCCTCCTGCTTTTTGCAGCCGCCGGTGGCCGCGGGAGACACCAAGATCAAAAGCGGCGCGAGCCGCTTCCCGACGTTGGACCGCTCCAAACGCATGGCGGCCTTGGTCTTACCCAGCCGCCGCCGCCGATCAACCGGAAATCGGCCCGTCCTGCGCCGCCTCGCGGCGCTCTGCGCCGACGCCCAGGAGCTCGGAGATGCACGACGTGAGCTCACCTGGGGTGAAGGGTTTCGCCAAAAACCGCGTCGACACACCCATTTCATCCGAAACCCGCGCGGCGTCGTCGCTGTAGCCGGACATGAACAGTACGCGCAGCTCCGGATATTTCTGCCGAAGCTCGCTGGCCAGCTGGGCTCCCCCGAGCTCGGGCATCACCAGATCGGTGACGAGCAGGTGGATCTTCCCCGGGTCGGCGCCGGCGACCCGCAGCGCGTCGACGCCGTTGCGGGCCTCCAAGATCCGAAATGCGCGCATCCCGAGCAGGTTGACGACCAACTTTCGCACCTGTTCGTCGTCATCACACACCAGCACGGTCTCGAAGCTCTTCGCGGCGGCGCCTTGTCGCGACACCGCCTCCGAGTCTGCGGCCGCTTCTCCGTCCGAGCGGGGCAGATAAATCGTGAACGTCGCTCCCTCGCCCGGCGAGCTCTTCACCTCGATGCCCCCGCCGCTCTGCTTGACGATCCCCTCGACCGACGAGAGCCCGAGCCCCGTCCCCTTGCCCACGCTCTTGGTGGTGTAAAACGGCTCGAAGATCCGGCCCAGATCCTGCGCTCCGATCCCTTCACCCGTGTCGCTGACCTCCAGCACCACGTAGTCCCCCGCTGGCAGCGCCCCGACGCGTCCGGCGGGGATGGTGATGTCGCGCGTGCACAGGCCGAGCCGCCCCCCGCTCGGCATCGCGTCCCGCGCGTTCAGCACCAGGTTCAGGATCACCTGCTCGATCTGCCCAGGATCGGAGAAAATGGGGCGCTCGGCAGAGAGCTCGGTGCGAAGCTCGATGTGCTCACCGATCACACGCTCCAAGAGCCTACGCATGCTGTCGACGGTGCGGTTGAGGTCGAACACTCGGGGGCTTAGCACCTGCCGGCGGCTGTAGGCCAACAGCTGCCGCGTCAGCTCGCTGGCGCGGTTCGCGCTTTCGAGGATGAAGCCGGCGAATTCGTCGAGCTCCGTGCCTTTGGGGAGCTCACGCCGGATGAGCTCGGTGTAGCCGAGGATGATGAGCAGGCGGTTGTTGAAGTCGTGGGCGATGCCGCCGGCGAGCCTGCCGAGCGCCTCGAGCTTCTGGTTGTGGCGGAGCTCCGCCGACAGCTCCTGCTCGGCCGCCGCGGCCCGCTTCTGCTCGTGAATGTCCACGAAAAAGCCGGTGATCGCGTCGAGGCGGCGGTCGGCGGTGCGCGACGCGACCACCTCCACGAGCACCCACCGTGCTTCTCCGTCCGGCCGCACGAAGCGCTTCTCCATTCGGAAGCGATCGCACTCGCCGCGGCCGAGCCGCTCGAGCTGCCGGCGCTCCGGCTCGAGGTCGTCCGGATGGGTGACGTCCAGCCACACCTGGTACGGATCGCTGCTGGAGAGCACGGCCCGATCGCGTCCCAAGAGCTCGGCGAACGCCGCGTTGAGGAACACATACTGCCCGCGGGTCGCCGAGACGCGCATGATCCCGATCGGGGCCGCTTCGACCGCGGATCTCAAAGGATCCAGCGCATCGGAGCCGAGGAGATCGGCGCGTCCCTCGTTCATGGGTACCGTCCTCCGAGGCAGCGTTCGAGCAGAGGGTCGAAGCCACGGAACGTGACCTCAGCCGCTCGGTCGCAGATCTCCGTCCAGATACGGCGCCGGTCCCGCGATCCCTGCCGGATCTTGTGGCTGGGCTTTGCGATCGACCACGACGTGGGTCGCCTGCTCGGGCAGCGGCGGCAGCTCGGAGAGGTCGACACCGGGACCAACCCAAAAAACCTCCGGCACCGGCCAGTACTTGCTCTTGTAGCGCCTCCGATCGGTGCGGCCATCCGGGTAAGAAATGTCGAGCACACTCACGATGTCATAGCCCAAAATCCCCTTCTGCTTCTGCTTGATCGTGTTCGGGGCGAGCTCGGGCTTGGTGTAGATGCGCCGGTGAAACTCCTGGGTCTCGATCACGGCGTAGCGGTGCTCGACCTTGGCGGGCGGATCGAGACCGAGCAGCTCGACGCGGATGACGTAGCGACTGGGCAGGTAGGCGTGCACCATCAGCGGCACGTCGAAGGGGTTTTTGATGCGCAGATCCACCTCTCGATCGATGACGGTGGCGTCGAGCCCGAGCGGTGCGTAGCCGCTCGGGCGGCTGTGGCTGCGACGCCGCACGATCTCGAGCAAGCCGTGCACGGCGGCGGCGTGGAGCGTGGTCGCCACCTGGCAGACGCCGCCCCCGACGTCCTTCTCCATCTCGTCCTCGACGATGACCGGCGCCTCGACGAAGCCCCGCTCCAGGGTGCGCTCCCCCACCACCTTGTTGAAGCTGAAGACCTCACCCGGGGCGAGCACGGTACCGTTCAGGTAGTCGGCCGCGCGGGCGATGTTGACCGCGCGAGCGCCGGCCTTGTTCTCGAAGCTGGTCTCGTAGCTGGCGAGCAGCCTGGAGACGTCGACCGCCTCGAGCATGGAGCTCGTCACCTTGGGCGGGATCCGATCGACGGCGGCGGTGAACCAGGCGTACTCCGCGTGCTCTCCGCCGGCGATCACGTCGACCGTCCCCTCGACGTCCAGCTGCCGCCCGGGCCGCTCCAAGACGCGGCGGCGGTTGTGCAGGTCGAGGTGGGCGTCGACCGGCTCCTGGCGCACGGAGGGCGCGAGCAGAGAGAGCGTCCGGCGGGCGCGGTCTCGATCGAAGCTCGTGCTGAGCGGCACGTCCTCCTCACCGCGCCAGGCGCGGTAGGCGCGCGCCAAGCGCTCGCGCAGCCCGCCGGCCTTGATGTGTTCCCGGGCGCGCTGCAGGGTGTCGGCCACGTCGAGCTCGACGCCGAGCTGCCCCAGCGTCAGCGTGACGAGCTCGCCGGATGCGTCGAGCACCACCTCGTCGTCGAGCATCGCCTCGCGCCGCTGCTCGAGCCAGTCGCCGAGCGGGCGATCCGAGGGGGCGACGGCGCCGCCGATGGTCATGCCGGGAGGCGGACGCTCCGTGGCCAGCCACCGATCGGCGGCAACGACGCCGCCCGCGGCCAACCCGCCGCCCAACGCAGCACAGGCGGCGATCCAGCCGAGCGGTGCCCGACTCCGACGACGGTCCGCGGCGCTCACGCAACTAGCCTACGCGGCCCGGCCCGCGGCCGCAAACTGCCGGCTAGGGCAGGCAGCGCGGCCGCGCACGCGATCGGTGACCGTCCGCCCGCGAAAGATCCGCGCGGGCCCACACGCGCCCGCCCGGCGTGGCTTGTGGTAGGCCTGCGCCATGCGGCTCACCATCAATGGCCAGCCTCAAGACGTCCCTGACGGCCTGACCGTGCGCGGGCTCATCGAGCACCTGAAGCTGACGGACGGCCCAGTCGCGGTCGAGCGCAACCGCGACGTGGTCCCGCGGCGCGAGCACGAGAGCACCTGGCTCACCGAAGACGACGTGCTCGAAATCGTGCATTTCGTCGGCGGAGGATGACCGCGCCGCGGCCCCTCGGATCGCCCGACGGCGCTCCGCGTCAGACCACGGGCAGCGACCGCAGCCCCGGTGCGGGCTTTGGGGCAACCGCGGGTGCGCGGCGCCGAGCGTCCACCATTTCTCCGGCCACGGAGTTCTTGTAGGCGGCGGTGATCCGGACGTCGACGATCTGCCCCGCGGGATCGTCCGCGCAGCCGAAATGCACGATGTCGTTGCACTCGGAGCGGCCCGTGTAGCCCCCGGTGCGGCCCGGCCCTTCGACGAGCACCCGCTGCACGGAGCCCACCAGGGTCGAAAGGTGCGCCTGGCGCAGGCGCTCGGAGAGCGCGAACAGCTCGGAGAGCCGCCGCGCCTTCTCCGCTTCGGGCACGTCGTCGCCGAGCTTGAGGGCTGGCGTGTAGGGGCGCGGTGAATACTTGAACCCGAACAAGCCGGTGAAGCCCACCCGCTCGACCAACGCGAGCGTCTGCTCGAAATCCTCCGCGGTCTCGCCCGGAAAACCGACGATCACGTCGGTCGAGAGCGTCAGGCCGGGCACGGCCGCCCGCGCCGCCGCGACCCGCTCGAGGTACTCGGCGACGCTGTAGCGGCGGATCATCCGCTTGAGCAGTCGATCGGAGCCCGACTGCACCGGCAGGTGGATGTGCCGCGCCAGGATCGGGACCTCCGCGTGGGCGCGGATCAGCGACCAGGTCAGGTGGCGCGGGTGCGGGCTCGTGTACCGCAGCCGCCGCAGGCCGGGCGCAGCCTCGGCGATGGCGCGCAGCAAGGCGGCGAACTCGCTCTCGTCCGCGGCCGTCTGCGCCTTCAGCGTGTGCTCCCACTGCCCCTGGCCCACTCCGGGAGCCCGGGGCAGGCTCCGCGACGGGTCCCGATAGCTGTTGACGGTCTGGCCGAGCAGCGTCACCTCCGCGCTGCCGGCAGCCACCAGCCGCGCGATTTCTTCGATGATTTCGGGGGCGGGCCGGTAGCGCTCCGGACCGCGCGTGTACGGGACGATGCAAAAGGAGCAGCGCTCGTTGCAGCCCTTCATCACCGTGACGAAGGCCGTCGGCGGCGCCTGGCCGACCCCTGGATCGGCCGCCAGGAACGCCGGCGTCTCGAGGTCGAAGCGCGTGCGCACCCGCGGCGGCGCCCCGGTCTGGAGCTCGGCCAGGAGCCCCGGCAGCTCCGGGATGTTGTCCGGGCCGACGATGACGTCGATCTGAGGCAGCTTGCGCAGCAGCCGCTCGCCCTCCTGTTGCGCGACGCAACCCGCGACACCGATCAGAAGCTCGGGCCGCTCCCGCTTGAGCAGGCCGAGCCGCCCCACCTCGCTGCGCAGCTTCTGCTCGGCTTTCTCGCGCACGCTGCAGGTGTTCAGCACGATCACGTCCGCCTGCTCGGGGGAGCTCGCTCGGGCGTAGCCAGCCCGCGACAACACCTCTCCGAGCCGCTCGGAGTCGTGCTGGTTCATTTGGCAACCAAAGGTGACGACGCTATAGGTGGACATGAGCAGGCGGGCCGGGGTGCGGCGAGCGCCGCGCAGCCTAGCACCACGATCGGCCGCCGGGCGCCGAAACCCCCTCACCCGGGGGCGCTTTCGTACTAAGCCTGAAAGGGACGCCGGCCTCTCGGGGCCGCTCCCTGGCGGTCCAGAGGGGCTGCGCGGGGCCGCTCGGCGGTGGAAGACCGCGGGAGACGACGAAGGAACATGACCGATCGATACGACAGTCTGGTGGAGCTCTGGGCCCGCTGCTGCGATAAATTCGCCGATCGCGAGCTGTTCGGAGAAAAGGGGGCCGACGGCTGGCGCTTCATCACCTTCAAGGAGTTCAAGCGCCGGGTCGACGATTGCCGCGCGGGGCTCGCCGCGCTGGGCGTCGGCAACGGCGATCGGGTCGCCATCATCTCGAACAACCGGGTCGAATGGGCCGTCGCCGCCCACGCCACCTACGGTCTGGGCGCGGCCTACGTGCCCATGTACGAGGTGCAGCCGCCGGACGAGTGGCAGTTCATCCTCGCCGATTGCAGCGCCAAGGTGTGCATCACCTCCACTCGAGCCATCTTCGAGGTGATCGAGGGCCTGCGTGGCGCGCTGCCGGAGCTCCGGCACGTCGTCCTGCTGGATGCGCCGCCAAACGAGGAGGCGTCGTTTGCGGCGCTCTTGCAGCGCGGCGCGCAGAAGCCCGCAGACCACGTGTTGCCACCCTCGAGCCACACCGCGGGCCTCATCTACACGTCGGGCACGACCGGCAAGCCCAAGGGCGTGGTCCTGAGCCACGGCAACATCTGCTCGAACGTGAACGAGGTGCAGGATCTGTTTCCAATCGGTCCCAGTGATCGGACCCTGGCCTTTTTGCCGTGGGCGCACTCGTTCGGGCAGACCGGCGAGCTGCACGTGATCTTCAGCATGGGTGCGTCGATGGCGATCAACGACGATGTCGCCAACCTGGTCGCGAACCTGGCCGAGGTGAAGCCCACCATCTTGTTCGCCGTGCCGCGGATCTTCAACCGCATCTACGACGGGGTGAACAAGCAGATGGCGGAGAAGCCCGGGTTCATCCGGTCGCTGTTTCGCGGCGCCATCCGCACGGCCACCAAACGCAGCCGCGGGGAGGACGTCAGCGCGCTCGAGGGGCTCGGCCTGGCCGTCGCCGATCGGATCATCTTCAGCAAGATCCGCGCGAAGTTCGGCGGGCGCCTGCGCTACGCCATCAGCGGCAGCGCCGCCCTCAGCCGCGAAGTGGCGGAGTTCATCGACGCGCTGGGCATCCAGGTCTACGAAGGCTACGGGCTGACCGAGACGAGCCCGGTCGTCAGCGTGAACTACCCGGGACACCGCAAGATCGGCAGCGTCGGCAAGCCGCTGCCCGGGGTGCGCGTCGTCATCGACACCGCCGTAACGGGCGATCCCAAGAACGGCGAGATCGTGATCTACGGGCCCAACGTGATGCAGGGCTATCACCGCCTCCCAGAAGAGACGGCGCAAGTCCTGGGCGCCGACGGGGGCTTGCGCACCGGCGACATGGGCTACCTCGACGCCGACGGCTACCTCTACATCACCGGCCGCATCAAAGAGCAATACAAGCTCGAGAACGGGAAATACATCGTCCCGGCGCCGCTCGAGGAGGAGCTGAAGCTCTCCCCGTACATCGCCAACGTGATGCTGCACGGCTCGAACAAGCCCCACAACGTGGCGCTGGTGGTGCCCGACATGCCCGCGCTCGAGAAGTGGGCGCAAGAGAACGGCGTCACCTTGGGTGACGTGGCGTACAACCCGCGGGTGAAGCAGCTGCTCGCGGCGGAGCTCGAGCGCTACTCGGCCGGGTTCAAGAGCTACGAGCGCCCGAAGGACCTGCTCGTCACGACCGAGGACTTCACACAAGCCAATAACCTGCTGACGCCGAAGATGAGCTTGAAGCGCCGCAACGTCATGCAGAAGTACGAAGCCGCGCTGGACGGCCTCTACACCCGCCAGCACTGAGCCCGGCTCCAGGGGGCGTGTCGGAGATCGGTCACAGGAAGGGGGGACGAGCGGAAGGGGGGACCGACGTCGTCGTCCCCAACTGGAATTTCGATCTCGGCGGCGCGACTCGCCACCGTAGTGGCTACCGGACGCGAGGATCGCGTCGGGCTCGACCGTCGAACTCCCCAAAATCTTCCGTCCTCACGCCCTTCCTGTGAACAAACACAGCGGAGCCCGTCGCCGTGGATTCCCATGTGCTTTGCTGCGAAATGTTGGGCAGCAGCGATGAGGCGGTATTGACGAAGCGAGCGGTTGGGCTCATAATGCGCGCTCGTTTCATGCATCAGCTCACGCCCTCCCAGAACCCCGCCGGCATGCCGTCGTCCGACGTTTGCCGAGGCCGATTCATTTCGGGGGCCGTGGCTGCCGGTGTCGTGACGTAGACGTTATCGTTCATCGAGCTCGTTGCCGCGGCACCCCAGGGTCCCGCGGTTTTTTTTTGCCCAATGCCTTGGAGCTTCTCATGAACAGCCAACAAAGACGAACGCTCGAGTTCAAGTACAAACCCTTCCCCGAGCTGGTGCGACTGGCGTGGCCGATCACCGTCTCGATGCTGTCATACAGCGTCATGACGCTGGTCGACACGCTGTTCGTCGGCCGGCTCGGGGCGGCCTCTCTGGCCGGCGTCGGCCTCGGAGGCGTCACCTTCTTCACCTTGCTCTGCTTTGGGATCGGCGCGCTGCGCGCCGAAAAAGTGCTGATCTCCCAGGCGCTCGGCGGAGGCGAGCGGGACGCGGCCGGCGCCCACCTGACGAGCGGCCTCTTGCTGGGCAGCGCGGTCGGCGCCGTGGCCTTGCTGATCGCCGTGACGGCCAGCGGGGCGCTCACCTGGATTTCGGAGAGCGAAGCCGCCGGGCAGCGCGCCGCCGACTACGTCGCGATCCGCGGGCTGTCGGCGCCGCTGGTGTTGTGGTCACTGGCATTGCGAGAATCTCGCTACGGCCTGGGCGATAGCCGCTCGCCCATGTGGGCCGCCCTCGCGGCCAACGTCGCCAACATCCCGCTCAACGCGCTGCTGATCTTCGGGCTGGGGTGGGGTGTCAAAGGAGCGGCCACCGCGACCGTGTTCGCCCAGGCGGTGGAGCTCGGTTTGCTCGTCGCCATTCATCGGCGCGAGCCGATCCGGCTCCGCTGGCCGAGCCGCCAGCAGCTCGGGGCGCTCTGGGCGCTCGGGCTGCCGAGCGGCCTCGAGCTGTTCTTGGATGTCGGCGCGTTTGCCGCGCTGGTGGTCATCATCGCCCAGATTGGACAGCTCGACCTGGCAGCGCACCAGATCGCGATGCAGGTGTGCCACCTGATCTTTTTACCCGCGCTCGCGCTGGGCGACGCGGCTTCGGTGCTCGTCGGCAGGCTGGTCGGCGCCGCCGACGACGCATGGGTCGGACGCGTGGCGCACCGCGCGCTCGCCACGGTGCTGGTGTACTCCACGGTTTGCGCCACCAGCCTGATGCTGTTCGCCGAGCTGGTGGCTCGAGCCTTCACGAGCGACGCCGCGCTCGTCGAGGTCGCCGTGACGGTGCTGCGGGCCGCCGGGGTGCTGCAGCTCTTCCACGGCAGCCACATCGTGGCCCGCAGCGTGCTCCGCGGCGCCGGGGACGTGCGCTACGCCGCGCTGATCACCGTCGGTCTGGCGTGGTTGTTCGCGCCTCCGCTCGCCTATTGGCTCGGGCTCGAGCGCGGGCTCGGGGCGCTCGGCGGCTGGCTGGGCATGTGCCTGGAGATCGCGCTCGGCACCCTGCTGCTCTGGTGGCGCGTCGAGCGGCGCGGTTGGGCCCGGGCCGCCGAGCTCTCCCGAGCCCGCCTCAAGCCCGCTGAACCCGTAGCGATGCCCCAGCCGGCCTGAGCGGGCCTTGGGGCGGTCGCCCCGGTCCGCGGGTTCTTGACAAATCCGATGCGGGAATGTAAATCCCCCTCGTGAAGCTCTCGAACAAGGGGCGCTACGCGGTGCGGGCGTTGTTCGACATTGCCTTCTTCAACGACGGGCGCCCCACCCAGGTCAAGGACATCGCCGAGCGTCAGGCGATCCCTCCTCGGTTCCTGGAGCAGATTTTTCAAGACCTGAAGCGCTCCGGCATCGTCGGCAGCAAACGTGGTCCTCAGGGCGGATATAGCCTGGCGCGCAGCGCCAGAGACATCCGCCTGGGCGACGTGGTGCGCGCTTTGGAGGGGCCCATCGCGCTCGGCGAGCGCGTCGAGGGCGGCGGCACGCGACACCGGCCGGCCCACGACTCCCGCCGCGTCACCGAGGCGGTGTTCAAGGATCTCTCCGGCCGCGTCGAGGCCTGCTTCGATGCGGTCAGCATCGCCGACGTCTGTCACCGCGCCGAACAGCTCGGCTTGCGGCGCCCTGGGGCACAACGCCATGTCTACGTCATCTGAAGTGGGTCTCTCCGTCCCCTCGCCCAATCATCCGCTGGTCTTCGACAGCGTGCTCGATCTCATCGCGGACACGCCGCTGGTCGAGATCACCCGCCTCGGCACCGAGTCGCCGCGCGCCCGGGTGTTCGGCAAGCTCGAGTCCGCCAACCCTGGCGGGTCGGTCAAAGATCGCATTTGCCTGGCGATGATCGAAGCCGCCGAACGGAGCGGGCAGCTCGCTCCCGGCGGCGTGGTCGTCGAACCGACCAGCGGCAACACCGGGATCGGGCTCGCGTTGGTGTGCGCGTGCCGCGGCTACCGGTGCGTCCTGACCATGCCGGAGAGCATGAGCCTCGAGCGCCGGCAGCTGCTGCAGGCCTTCGGCGCGGAGGTGGTCCTGACCCCGGAAGACCAGCAGATGGAAGGCGCCATCGCCAAGGCCCGAGAAATCGCTGCGAGCACGCCGGGAGCCTTCTTGCCCCAGCAGTTCGACAATCCCGCCAACCCACGCGCGCACGAGCTGACCACGGGGGTCGAAATCCTGCACGCCATGCAAGGCCTGTCCATCGAAGCTTTCGTGGCCGCGGTCGGCACCGGCGGCACGGTGAGCGGCGTGGGGCGCGAGCTCCGCCGCCAGCGTCCGGACTGCCGCATCATCGCGGTCGAGCCCGAGTCGTGCGCGACGATCTCGCGCGGGGAGCGCGGCCCCTCCAAGATCCAGGGCATCGCCGCCGGCTTCGTGCCGAAGAACTTCGACCGCGGCGCGCCGCACGAGATCCGCACCGTCACCGACGAACGCGCCTACGCCGTGAAGCGGCAGCTCGCCGAGCGCGAGGGGTTGCTCGTCGGCATCAGCGCCGGCGCGAACGTCGCCGTGGCGCTCGACGTGGCCCGGGAGCTCGGCCCCGGCAAGCACGTGGTCACGGTGCTCTGCGACAGCGGCGAGCGCTATTTCAGCCTCGACGAGTACTTCCGGAGCTGACCGTCGTGGGGCTCGGCGAAAAAAGCGCGCTCCTGGTGGGCGTCGGCGGCCTCGGATGTCCGGCCGCGCTCGCTCTGGCGGACGCCGGTATCGGGCGCCTGGTGATCTGTGACGACGATCAGGTCGAGCTCAGCAATCTGCACCGGCAGCTGCTGTTCTCCGAAGCGGACGTGGGCGCGGACAAGCTGGACGCCGCCGCGCGCGCCCTCCGCCGGCGTGCGACGGGGACCCGGATCGAGCTCGCGCGGACGCGCCTGCTGCCCTCGACGGCCGAAGCGCTCGTGCGGGGGGTCGACGTGGTGCTCGAAGGGGCCGACAACTTCGCCACCAAATTCCTGGCCGCCGACGTGTGCCACCTCGAGCGCCGCCCGATCGTCCATGGCGCCGCCATCCGCTGGACGGCGACGGTGTGGAGCGTCGGCCCGCAGGGACGGCCGTGCTACCGCTGCCTGTTCGAGGATCTGCCACCCTCTCAAGCGAACATGAGCTGCGCCACGGCCGGCGTCGTCGGACCGATGGTCGGCCTGGCAGGAGCGTTGATGGCGGATCTGGCGCTCCGGCAGCTCGTCGGTGAGCCCGTCGAGGGATCGATTTTTACCTACGACGGAAAGCGTGATCGCCTGAGGCAGGTGGCGGTGCCGCCGCGGCCGACCTGTGCCTTGTGCGGAACACAACAAGAGATTTCCCGCGTCGAGGAGTCGCGCTACACGGCCCCCAGGTCGTGTGTTTGAGGTCATCGAAAGGAGCAAGAGACATGGAAGTCACCGTACGCATCCCCACCCCGCTCAGGACCCTGACCGGCGGCGAGGAACAGGTCCGCGCCAGCGGCAGCACCGTCAAAGAGGTCATCGCAGCGCTGGAGCAGAATCACCCGGGCATGAAGGACCGCTTGCTGGACGACAAGGGCGTGCGCCGCTTCGTCAACATCTACGTCGGCGACGAGGACATTCGCTTCCTGGATGGCCTCGACACCACGTTGAAGGGCGGCGAAGAGATCAGCATCGTTCCGGCGATCGCGGGCGGCTGAGCGGAGCCCAGGCCGCCATGGCTGTCGACGAACGCTACAGCCGCCAGTGTCGGTTGCCCGAGATCGGGCCGGCGGGACAAGCGCGACTCGCCAGCGCCGAGCTGTGCGTGGGCGGCCGAGAGGAGGCGTTGATGGAGGCTTTGTACCTGCACCGCGCTGGCGTCGAACGCCTGCGCATCGAGCCCGAGCGCCCCGCGGCGGCCTTCGCGCACGCGAGCGCTTTTCGGTTCGAAGCGACCCGCCGCGCCGGCGCGGCCGCCTGGCGTGCGCTCGGCCAGCTTCGCCGGGCGTTGGGGGTGGAGGAGGCGTGAACCCTCGGCTGTTTCGCTCCCGAAGGCTCGGGTCGATCGTCGACGCGGTCGGCAATACCCCGCTGTTGCGGCTCCGGCGCGTCGCCGAGAGCGCCCCGAGCGTCGAGGTCTACATCAAGCTCGAGTTCGCCAACCCGGGCGGTTCGGTCAAGGACCGCCCGGCGCTCCGGATGATCCGCGACGCCATCGCCGATGGACGGCTGACGCACGACAAGATCTTGATCGACGCGACCAGCGGCAACACCGGCGTGGCCTACTCGCTGTTCGGCGCCGCGCTCGGCCACCGCGTCCAGCTGGTGATCCCCAAGAACGTGACCAAGGCGCGCAAGGACATCGCCGCCGCCTTCGGCACCGAGCTCATCTTCTCCGATCCGATGGAGGGATCCGACGGGGCGATTCGGCTGGTGCGGAAGCTCGTCGAGCGCGAGCCCGAGCGCTACTTCTACCCCGATCAGTACTCGAACCCATCGAACCCCCGCGCCCACTACGACGGCACCGCCGTCGAGATCCTCGACGCTCTGGGCGATCGGATCACCCACTTCGTCGCGGGCCTCGGCACCAGCGGGACCATGATGGGCTGCGCGCGGCGCCTGCACGAACACTCGCGCAAGGTGGTGTGTGTGGCCGTCGAGCCAGACGAGGCGCTGCACGGGCTGGAGGGGCTCAAGCACATGGCCAGCAGCATCGTGCCGGAGATCTACGATCCCTCGGTCCCGGACGAGATCCTGCCCGTCGGCACCGAGGCGGGCTGGGACATGGCCGATCGGGTGGCGGCCCTGGAAGGGCTGCACGTCGGCCACTCGACGGGCGCCAACATCCACGCGGCGGTGCAGATCGCCGAGCGGCTGCATCGCGAACAGGGCGGCGGCTGCGTCGTGACGATCGCTTGCGATCGCGGCGACCGCTATTTCGCACCGATGAAATGGGAAAAGCGCTACACATGGTGACGACCCCGGAGCGTCGACGATGACCGACTGGACTCAAGGCAACGTGAAGATCCCTCGCGCAGTGCTCACCGAGGTGGAGCGAGCCGCGCGCGCGGCCTACGCCCGCGACGAAGAGGCGTGCGGTTACCTCGAGGGCCCAGGCTCCGATCCCCTGCTGGTCGATCGGGCCGTGGAGCTCGAGAACCTGGCCAACAAGTACCACCGCGTCGATCCCGAGGGGCACCCCCGCACCGGACGGGAGTACTTCAAGATCAACGCGCTGAAGTTCGAGCGCGCCCTCGAGGAGGGGCGGAGCTCCGGCCGTCCGGTCAAGGTGTTCTTTCATTCGCACCTCGACTGCGGCGCGTATTTCAGCGCGGAAGACGCCGCCAGCATGACGATGGGCGGAGGGAGCGCCCCGAGCCACCCGCTGTGTTACCTGGTGACAGCGGTAGACAAGGGCGAGGTTTCTGCCCATAGGCTATTCGTTTGGCAGGCTTCCTCCAAGAGCTTCGTCGAAGCGCCCTTTCGAGTGCTCGACGGCTGAGCGCGCTCGCGCGCCGGCTGGGTCCGGGCCCTCGAGCGGCGATCGCCGCGGTGGGGCTGCTCGCGGCCCCCGCCAGCGCGGCGGATTTGGGGGCCGACGCGGCCAGGCTCGCGAGCAGCTGGGCCAGGCTCGGCCGCGTCGATCGGCTCGAGCCACGCCTGCTCGAACGCGGCGAGATCCGCCCGCTCTTGCTGCCGCCGGGGCTGCCGAAGCGCGTCGATGAAGGCACCTGCACGACGCTGGTCGTGCTCGGAGCGCTCTCGACGAACTTCGTGTTGCGGTTCCTGCCCGCGGAGGGGCGCTCACCGCTGGCGCAGGGCGACTGGCCCGAGGTGAGCGTGGCGGGAGCGGCCGAGCTGACCCGCTGCGGCAGCCGGCGAGGCTCGCTCAAGCGCGTCGTGGTGGAGATGCGGTCGCCGCGCGGCGTGCTCGAGTTCTTGGTCGTCGAGACCCGCGGCAAGCCCGAGCCGACCCTCCGGAGCGTGCTGCCTCACCGTGATCCGGGGCCGGTGACCCCGCTGCCGAGCTCCGGGCCCCGCCCCTCGCCGGGCCCGCTCGAGGCGCGAGCCAGCGCGGTGGAAGCGCGGGTGCGTCGCCTGGGCGCGGCCGGCATCCAGCACGAGCTGATGATGGCGGCCGAGGACGGCTCCGGCGAGACGTTGCTGCGGCTCGACACGGGCTGCTACCGCTTCGATGTGCTCGCGCCCGCCGTCGAGACGGCCGACAGTCGCGGGCTCGACGTCGACATCGAGGTCGGCGTGGCGCTGACTGGGGAGATCTTGGGCTCGGACCGTACGGAGAACTCCGACGCGACGACCGAGTTCTGCATCGGCGAGCCCCGCGTGGCCCTGCTGCGTTTTGCCGGCGCGCTGCCGCAGGCCCCGGTCGTGCTGCTGCAGGCGCGCTGGGAGCTGCCCTACGGCCTGCCGGAGCGCTGGGGATCCGACGCGCGGGCGGAGCTCGCCGAGGCGGTGCGCCCCTCTCACAATCGCTCGCTCGGCGGCTCGCCGGTCTACGACTCGATCGGCGTGGGCGGCACGACGCTGCTGCCGGTCGAGCTCGAACCTGGCGCCTGCTACGTCGCTGTCGCCGCGCCCGTCCGGGGCCACTCGGCCGCCGTCGCCCTGGTCGCAGAGGTCGGATCGCAGCTGGCCAGGAACCACAGCCCGGAAGAAGGGCGCGGCACCGTGGTCGCGTTCTGCGCTGGCGGCGCGAGCCGCGGCAAGCTGCGCGTCGACGCGCACGGCACCGGCGTCATGTGGCTCTTGGGTGTTTGGCAGACCAGCCGCTTGCCGCTCGGAGACATGCACCAATGAACCCTCGGTCTGGACTCGAATGCCTGGCGGCGCGGCTCGGCCGCAGCGGGTTGCCCGTCGCGGCAGCCCTCGCGCTCACCACGGCCTGCGCCCGGCAGCCGGCGAAGGCACCCGCCAAGCAGCCCGCAGCGCCGCAGGCGGCGCTCGACGGACGGCGCTGGCTCCTCGAGGACGTGGAGCGCGCCTCACGAGCGGGCGCCGAGCCGAGTGAGGTCATCGCGCTCGACGCGGGCGCCCCCGGCGATCGCATCTCGAGTGTGGTCGAGCTGCCCGCCGACGCCTGCGTTTTGCTGATGGCGCGCGCCTCGGCGTCGATCGACGACGTGGATTTGTATGCCTACGCCGACGACGGGACGCTGATCGGGTCCGATGAAGCTCCGGAGAAGACGGCGACCCTGCTGCTCTGCCCCCCTCACCCGCGCCGCGTGTTCGTCTCGGCGCGGGTCGCCGCCGGCCACGGCCTGGTCGCGCTCGGGTCGCAGCGCGTCAGCGTCGAGCACGCGCCCAAGGTGGCCGCGGCGGTGGGCGCCAAAGGACGCAGCGGCGCCGATCCCGATCAAGGCGCCGCTCTGTGGTCCGGGCTCGACGACGCGATCAGCGAGCACCGGCGCTCGATCGGCGGCCAGTGGCAGCTGCTGCGCAAGCTGCCGATCCTGGTCGATCCGCGGGTACCGGCGCGCGTGTCGGCAGAGGTGGAGGCCGAGTCGTGCCTGGACGTCCTGGTCGTGCCGTCCGAGCAGACCGCCTACCTCGACGTGCTGGCGATCGACGACCAGGGGCGCATCCTGGGACGCGCCGACAGCGGCGCCGACGACACCCGCAGCCTCATCGTCTGCTCCCCGGTTCGGGCACCGGTCACCCTCGAGCTTCGCCCCCACGCCGGACAGGGACTGACGGCGGTGATCATCTCGCGTTCGGCCAAGTCGACCCCCATCGATCCCGATTGGCCGGTGGTGCGCTTCGAGCTGGCGCCCACCGGGTCGATCGCAGAGGCGCGCAAACGCGCGGCGGAGAGCCTGCGAACGCAAGGCTACAGCGGCGGCCGCCGAGTGGCAGGCGGAGATCTGGTCCTTGGCGAGCGCAAGAGCGTCGCCGTGCCGCTCCGGGCGGGCTGCTCGCGCGTCGAAGTGCTGACGGGCAAGCCGGTGCGAGCCGTCGACACCTTCCTGTGGAGCGCTGCCGGTGATCTCGTCGCCTCCGAGCGCGGCAGCGGTCAAACGAGCCTGTTCACCTGCGGGCCCGGCGGCGCCTTTCGGCTCGACATCGAGCCGCTCACCCAGGCCGGCCCCTTCGCGGTCGAGCTGAGAGCGGAACCGGCGGCACCCGAGCCGCTCCTGCAGCACCCGCTCGCCGCCGGTCGGCTGTTGGCGCGCCTCGCGACCCTCGGCGCGGCGGCACCCAGCAGCCTCGCGTCCGAAACCGTCGAGCTCACGCTTAGCCCGAACGCGCTGTCGCGAACGCCCCTGCGCATCGCCGGTGGGGCCTGCGCCGACGTCGTGCTCGCGCTGGAGCGTGGGGCATCCGGAGCAGAGCTGCGCTTGCTCTCGCCCGCCGGGGACGAGCTCGCCTTCGCACGTGGCACCAGCGTCGCCCACGCGCGGAGCTGCGCGCTCGAGAGCGCTCGCCCGAGCGAGCTTGTGATCGAGGCTCGCGCCGCGGCCGGACAAGCGCCGGCGCTGTTGTCGGTGCGACGCTTCAAGCCGTCGCGCTGAGGACCCGCCCGAAGAGTCCGGTGGAAACCGCGATGGCTTTCGGTCTACTCTCGGCCTTCCTGCACCGGTCGCGGTTTGCCGCGAGAGCAGCGAGCGGCAATGACCGTCCCCACGACAGCGCCCATCCGTTGCCAGCCAAGTGCTCCGATCACTGGGCGAACGGCCCGAGCTCATCGGCAACCTCGTTGGTGTTGCTCTCGGCTCGGCGCGCTTGCAGGGTCCTTTTCCGCGGCAAACGGGCTGCGCTGCAGCCTGCTTGTCGCTCTAGAGCAGTGATGACGGAGCGGATATGAGCGAGCAGCAAGCACCGATCGAGGCGCAGGGCGGCGGCGGGTACGGGCCTCCCGGCGGGGGCTATCCACCCGGCGGCGGCTACCCACCCGGCGGTGGGCAACCCCCCGGCGGCGGCTACCCGCCCGGTGGCGGGCAACCCCCCGGCGGCGGGTATCCTCCTCCCGGTGGGCCGCCCGGCGGCGGCTATCCTCCCGGCGGATCACCCCCCGGAGGTTATGGCCCGCCTGGAGGTTACGGCGGACCACCCGGCGCGCCCGGGTACCCTCCGGCCGGTACCCCTCCGGGATATCCCGGTGGCGGACCGCTCGCGCCACCGGGGGGGTTCCCCCCACCTGGCGGACCGGGTGCGGAGATCGACAAGGAAGCCACCACGTGGCTCATCATCGCGATCGTGACCACGGTGTTCTGCTGCTGCCCGAACGTGATCGCGATCGTGGGCGCGATCCACGCCTATCAGGCGAAGAACCTCGTCACCCAGGGCAGCACCGCCGAGGCCGCGCAGAAGCTCAAGAGCGCCAAGTCGACGACCATCGCCGCGCTGGTCATCGGCTTTCTCGTGAGCGTCGGGATGACCATCTTCTGGGCCATGATGAACGGCCTCGCGAGCCTTTGAACGCGGACCGCTCCTCGGGATAGGGGGACCTTACAAAACGAAACCGGCGTAGGCTGCTCGGGTCATCCCGTCAGCCCACGCCGGTCGCTCGTGCGCGAGAAGGCGCGTCTCAGATGAGATCGCCGCTCGGCTCCGGGGTCGCCTCCGGCGCCACGGCCCGCTTGCGGCGACCACCGCGGCGAGCGGCTGGTGCCGGAGCTTCGCCGCCGGCAGGAGCTGCCGCCGAGGAGGCGCCTTTGCGCGAGGCCTTCTTACGACCGCCGCCGCGGCGGCTCACCTTGCGCGCCCCACGCTTGGCGGTGCGCTTTTTGGAAGCCTTCTTCTTGGAGACCTTTTTCTTGGAGACCTTCTTCTTGGAGGCCTTCTTCTTGGAGACCTTCTTCTTGGAAGCTTTCTTTGCTCCGCGCTTCGCAGTCTTCTTTGCGCGGCGCACCTTCTTCTTGGTGCCCTTGCGAGCTGCCTTCTTGCGCCCCGCTGCCGGAGCCGAACTCGCCTTTTTCCTGGTCTTTCTTGCGGCCATGGATCCTCCCTGATGGGATTTTCTGGGGCCGGCTGTCGCACCGGCCTGGGATGCACTGCATATATTGCCATCTATGGTGATGTGTCAACAGGGCATGTCAATTATTTGCTTGCCTTGCACTTTTTCCGGCGAAACAAGCACCCTGCCGCACATCGTTCGTAAGCAAATTCAATCAGTTAGACGAAGGCCTCAGCGGCGCCGCGGCATCGCTGGGGTGAGCGAGACGCGGGGCGCTGCCGCCTCCGCCGAGGCGCGACGCTGCGCTTCCGCCCAAGGGCAGCCGGCACAGCCGCTGCGACAACAGCCACGACCGAGCTTGACCGGAGGCGGCGCGCGGAAGCCCTCGCTCCACGCGACGCTGGGGCGCGGGCGCAAGTGCCCACCGATGCGGTCGCCAGGCGTCGTTACTCGTGCGTGTGATCGATCGAATGGATCGCGATCGCGTAGCGAGCCGACGGTGAGTCGCGTGCGTTTCATCGAAGCCGGTGCGCGCTGACGCCGACCGCCAGCGCGAGTCCCCATCTTGTGTCGCTCGATACGGAGCGAAGCACAGCGTCATCGCGGCCATCATGCACGCTCGTCCGACGGCTGGCAACTGCTACGCGATCATCACCACGAACATTGTCGGCGTCACCAACGCATGGGACCGGTGGTGAGACGCGTCCGTCGGCGTTCGCGCGACAGCGCTTCGTTGCTCGGTGCGGCGCGCGGCTAGCGTGATCACCGTGCGCTGCAGCGACGCCCCCTCGTCCCGCAGGCGCGCTCACGAGAGCGCCTGCGATCGACCGCCGCGGGCGCGCGCCGCGGGCGCGCTTCCAGCACCAAAACCGCTCGGATTCTGGGCGTTCGGTGCTCGGCTTGACCGCTCGGCCACGCCTCCGTATGCGCCAGGGCGATGTCTCTCGACTCCCTGAACCGCGCGCAACGCGAGGCCGTCACGACCCTCTCCGGTCCCCTGCTCGTGCTCGCCGGCGCCGGGACGGGCAAGACCCGCGTGATCACCTTCCGCATCGCCGAGCTCATCCGCAGCGGCATCTCGCCCGCACGCATCCTCGCCGTCACCTTCACGAACAAGGCCGCCCGTGAAATGCGGGAGCGCGCGCTCACCTTGCTCGGCAAGAAGCGCGGGCGCCGCAGCGCGGAGAAAACCCCAGAAATTTCGACATTTCACTCGCTGTGCGTGCGCTTGCTCCGCCGCCACATCCACCACCTCGGCTACCCGCGGGAGTTCGTCATCTACGACCGCAGCGACCAAGAGAGCATCGCGCGCTCGGCGCTGCGGGACATTCGGGTCGGCTACGAAAAACTCCGCCCTGGCGACCTGCTGGCGCAGATCGGCACCTGGAAGACCCACTCCGTCCGTCCGGACCAGGCCGAGCAGGTCGCCACCACGGACAAACAGATCCTGGCCGCCCTCGCCTACACTCGCTATCAAGCGGCGCTGAAGGCCTCCGGCGCGCTCGACTTCGACGACCTGCTGCTCTGTACCGAGGAGCTCTTCGACCGCCATCCCGCAGCGCGCTTCGCGGAGGCTTCGCGCTTCGACCACCTGCTCATCGACGAATACCAGGACACCAACGGCCTACAATATCGCATCGTCAAGCAGCTGGCCGAACGGCACCGCAACATCTGCGTCGTCGGCGACGACGATCAATCGATCTACGGCTGGCGAGGTGCGGAGGTGACCCACATCCTGAACTTCGCCAAGGACTGGCCGGAAGCCAAGGTGGTCCGCCTGGAGGAGAACTATCGCTCGCGCGCGCCCATCCTCGAGCTGGCCAACACCCTCATCGCCCACAACACGCAGCGCCACGGCAAGGTGCTGCGCGCCTCGCGGAGCGGGGGCGTCTTGCCCCGCTTCGCGCGGTTCGAAGACGAGAACAGCGAAGCGGAGCACCTCGCTCGGGAGATCCGCGCGCGCATCGACGCCACCGGGGAAGACCGGGTCAGCCCGAGCGACATCGCGATCCTGTTCCGAACCAACGAGCAGCCGCGCGTGTTCGAGACCCTGCTGCGGCGCGAGAAAATCCCCTACGTCCTGGTCGGCGGGATGTCCTTCTACGACCGCAAGGAGGTGCGCGACATCCTGAGCTACCTGCGCGTCTTATGTAACCCGAACGACGAGGTCTCGCTCCTGCGCATCCTCAACACGCCGCCGCGGGGGATCGGCACCGGCACGGTCGAGGTCCTGCTGGAGGACGCCGTCAGCCAGGGCAAGCCGCTGTGGGAGGTGCTGCCGGGCGCGCTCGAGGACGGGCGGGTGGCGCACGCCGCTGGCCAGCGCATCGAGGCGTTCCGGCGGATGATCGACGGCTACCGGGCGCGCCTCGGCGGCGAGTCGCTCGTGGGGCTCACCACCGAGTTGATCCAGCACGTCGGGTACAAGGCCGAAATCGAGCGAGTCTACAAAACGGCCGCGGAGGTGGAAGCGCGCTGGGCATCCATCGAGGAGCTCATCAACTCGATCGGCGAGTACGAAGCGCGCAGCGAAGCGCCCTCGCTGCTGGGGTTCTTGGAAGAGGCCACGCTGGCCGGCCGCGACGAGCAGCGCGACGACCAGAAGGACAAACGCCAGCTGCACGCGCTGACGCTCATGACCCTGCACAGCGCGAAGGGCCTCGAGTTCCCGCACGTCTACATGGTGGGGATGGAAGAGGGGCTCTTGCCCCACAAACGCTCCGTGCTCGATGGGGGCGACACGATCGCGGAGGAGCGGCGCCTCTGCTACGTCGGCGTGACCCGCGCTCAAGAGTCGCTGACGCTGAGCTTCTGCAAGGGACGGATGAAGTGGGGCAAGCTCCGGCCTTCCATCCCGAGCCGATTTTTGATGGAAATGCGCGGAGAGACCGAGAAGGCCCGCCGCATCGCCGAGACCGCGGCGGCCGCGCTGGCGGCCGAAGCTCAGGACGATCCCGCCTCGAAGTCACGCGGCCAGAAGCAGGAGGCCGAGCGAGCCGCCGCGAGCCGAGGGCCGAAGTAGGCACCGCGAGCTCTCTTGACTTTTTCACAGGAAGGCGCGGAAGAGCGGAAGATTTTTGGATTGGGGATGGGGTCCCAAGCGGGCGTGGGTGCGTGGGGCGTCACAGCGATTCCACGGCGCGCCGCTCGAGATCGACCCCGATCGGGGACCGGCGACGTCGGTCCCCCTTCCGCGATTCCGATCCTTCCTGTGACCCGTCGCCGGTTTAGACCCGTCGACGCACGACGCTAGCTCGGTGGTGAGATGCGTCTTCACCGACTCGAGGTGGGCCGAAGGCCCTGCTGGTCTTCCTGTGAGCAAGAGTAGTGGAGCGCGTCGCGATGGGCTTTCGCGCGCTTCATTCGTAGGGGGTCAGGAAGGCCAAGGGCTCAGCCTCGGAGCTCGAGGCGCTCCCAGCGGCCGCGGTCGGCCGGTCCGCGGCAGGCGAACAGCTCGCGGCGCGCCGGGACGGCGATCATGCAGGCGTTGGTGGTGGTTCCCTGCTCGTCTTCGGGGTAGCGGTTCACGCTGTCGACCCCGTCGCTGCGGTCGGCGAACAGCTGGCGCAGCGTCGCCGTGTCCTGGAGCTCGGCGGACAGCCGCCCGAGCAGCCGCTCCAGCCGGACGCGGCTCGAGCGGGTGGGCTCCTCACCCTCGCCTTCGACGTGCGCGGGGTGCAGGCAGTGATTGGTGCGCGCCAGCGGGAGGGCGTCGAGCTTTCGCGCGATCGTCTGGCCGGGGCTGCACTCGAGCTCGACCGCAGCGGCCGCGTCGGCGGCCCAGTAGGTGTGCGCGGCGGCCCGCGGAGCTCCCTCGATCCGACGGGCCGCGTCCCGCCCGTTCGAGGTCGCGAGCGCCGCGTGGAGCACGCTCAAGTAGCCCACACCGACGCGGGCCCCGCGGACCTTCACGTTGGTCGTGCCGACCGCGACCCCCTCGGCGTTCATGCCCATCAGCGACAGGCAGCCGGTGCACGTCACCGACCAGCTCTCGGGGCCCCGGTCAGGCCGGCGGTGGATCGCCACCACGAAGTCCAGATCCGTCGGGTTCAGATCCCATGTCTGTCCCACCAGGAGCTCCCCGTCCCGGGTGCCGGATGGCGGCACCAGCACGGCCGAGCAGCCTTCACGATCCGCGGCGTCGCCGAGGAGCAGCACGTCCCGCACGTCGGTCATGTTCCCGACGGCGTACAGATCGGCCGCCGGCACCCCGGCGGCCTCGGCGATGCCGAGCTGCTCCGCGTGCCCTTCGGGATCCCAGCCGGCCGCCACCTCGAGGCAACGCGCCCCGATGTGCAAAAAGCGTTCGACGCTGCCGCCGCCGCGCTCGTTCAAGTACGCGGAGAGCGCCGCGAGGCGCTGATCGACGAAGGCCTGGATGCGGTGCCGCAGCGCTTCGCCGTGCGCGTTGCCCATCTGGCGCGCCGACCCCGCGCATTCGATCTGCGGGAGGTCGAGCAGAGCTGGTTGTGCCGCTTGCATGCCGGACCCTACCGCAGGCGCCGGGATTGTCGACGCCGCCCGGCGTCGTTGGCCCGAGCCAGCGCTCCGTGGCACGTTCGACGACACCCATGCGCCGCGAGCCCGCCCCCTGGACGGATCTGACCCGCGCCGTCGCGGAGCGGGCGCGCGGCTACGGCCTCGACCTCGTGCAGCCGCTTCGCCTCGGCTGGTACAACGCCGGCGCCCCACCGGACCTGCGCATCGGCGGCGGGGCAGCCGACGATCGCCTGGCCCTGGTGATCGGCAACACGCGCGCGCTCTGGCCCTGCTTCGAGGCGGCGCTCTGGCGGGAGGTTCGCCTGCAGGACGAGCCGCACCCGCTCGACCGCTATTGCACCGAAGCGGTCGCGACCATCTTGAGCGCCGGGCCCGCCCCGATCTGGCTGCGCTTCGCCCACGAGCTCGATCCCCCTCCCCCGATCCCCATTCAGCGGGTCGCGGCCGCCGCCGGCCTGGCCCACCTGTCGCCGAGCCACCTCAGCATTCATCCCGTGCACGGACCGTGGATCGCGCTGCGGGCCGTGGTCGTCTTCGACGTCGAGGGGCCGTCGGAGCACGCCGGAGCGGCGCCCGATCCCTGCAGCGGTTGCCAAACGCCGTGCCTCCCGGCGCTGGAGCGCGCCCTCCGCTCCGCGCCCGCCGACGATCCCGAGACCGCCTGGAGGCGCTGGCTGCAGGTCCGCGACGTGTGCCCCGTCGGCAGGAGCGCGCGCTACGGCGAGGATCAGATCCATCACCACTACGCGAAGCGGGCGCACCTGCCCCGCGCCTGAAGACCATGCGGCAGCTCGGTCGTCCCTCCTTGCAAACCGTATTTCGGCTGGCCGCGATGGCGGGGGTGGTCTGGCTTTGCCCGGCGGGTTGCTCCGGCCTCGGAGGCGAGTTCGTTTGTGAAGGGGAGATGTGGCGGTCTTGCCCCGAGCTTCGGGAGGATTTTTGTCGGGAGACCTTTGCCTGTACGCTCGTAGCAGGACGTTGCGGGGCTCTTTGCGAGGCGTACCAGAGTGCTCAGCGCTGCACCGATGCCAACTGTTCGTGGGAAATTGATCGATGCGTCCTCAGGTGCGACAGCGCACAGACCGAAGAGGAGTGTTTCGAACTGCGATATGCCTGTCAGTGGGACGGTGCGGAATGCAGGAACGTTTGCGCCCCCCTCGAGTCCGCCGACGCGTGCGACGCCGCTGGCTGTTCGTGGCTGATGTGTGAGGGCGCCGCCAAGCCCTGCGATGCCTACCCGGGCGACGGCTGCCCCACCAGTCTCGGATGCGACCGCGTCAAGCGGGGTGGGAGGCTCTCCACTCAATAGGAAGGTGCATCCCTCCCAAGCACGACCATCACGCCCACCCCTCACGGTCCGAGAGGACGATCACCCCTCGGAGCACTCAGCTTCATCGGAGCCGTCGGGGCACTGCGCGGTGCCATCGCAGACGGCCGCAGGCGGCACGAAGCCAGCGCCGTCGGCGCACAGGAAGCTGTCCGGCGTGCCGCCGCTGCAAATGACGACGCAGCGATAATAGGAGTTGTCCTCGACCGGCCCGGTGAGCTGGGCGCAATCGGCGTCCACCATGCACTGGGCAGCGCAGAGCAGATCTTCGGAGGTATCGGCGTTGCACCGCGCCATCGTGGCCAGGTTGCACTCGCGCAGCTTGTTGGCGAGATCCTCACACACCTGCGGCGCGGAGTCCTCGTCGTCGCTGCAAGCCACGACCCCGAAAAAGCTAGCAAACCCGATCAAAACGACGATGGCACGCATTGGTGGCCTCCCCAGAAGTTCGCGGGGACGCTACACGGCGTGCCGACCGATGTCGAACTTTTCGACGGGCGCGAGGGACAGCGCGCGATCGACGGACCGTCCGCCGTTCAGCCTTCGAGGCGCTCGAGCTCGTCCTCGAGTTTTTCGTCCCACTCGTCGGGGCCGCCGGTCGGCTTCTGCTGCTTGGCGTCCTGCTCTTGCTGCTGGCGGGTGCGGCGGCGCCAGCGGGTGAGCATGAACGCCGCGGCCACGCCGGCGCCGCCGAAGGCGATCGACAGCCCGATGGCAAAGCCCTTGAGCGGGCTCTGGGGCGGCACCGCGAGGATCTTGTCGCCGTAGCGGGCGACGATATCGGCCTCGATGCGATCGGGCGCGTCGCCGGCTTTCAGGCGCGTCCGGATCTCCTTGCGCAGCTGGTTGCTGATCTCGGATCCATGGATATCGAGCGTCTGATTCCAGCAGCAGGGCGCGAGCAGCCGGCCCTCGAGGCGATCGGCGCCTTCCACGTAGTCGTAGATGTCCGCGGCGACCTGGTGATCGGCGGGCACGTCGGCCAGGGCGGACCCGGTCGCGAGCCACGCACCGACGATGAGGAGAGCGAGCCGCCGCGCCATGGGGGCAAGCGTAGTCCAACGAGCCCGCATCGGCTACGTTGGGCGACTGACGGGGCCACGGCCCGCAGGCCGCCGCGCCACGACACAAAGCGCGCCCAGGCCGGCGCTCAACCTTTCGCCGAAGCCTTGGGCAGAGCGTCGGCCAGCGCGCCGAGCATGTCGGCGACCGAACAGAACTTCTCGCGCAGCTTGCCGGAGCGCTGCCCCGCCCGTCGCTCGAGCTCGTCCAGGATCTGCCATTCGGCGAAGCTCACGGCGCGCACGCCCCGGCGCTGCAACGTGGCTTCGATGCCGGGCGCTGCGCGGTTCGGATCGAGCGCCGGCAGGTCCTCGAGCATCTTCGCGACGGTGTCCTTGGCGTCGGCCTTGTTGGTCCCGATGAGCCCGGTGGGCCCGCGCTTGATCCAACCGGCGACGTAGACGCGCTCGCACACCGGGCCGTTCGGGCCGTCGGTCACCCTCCCCCCAGCGTTCGGGATGATACCGTTTCGTTCATCGAACGGCAGCCCCGGCAAGGCGATGCCCCGGTAGCCGATCGAACGGAAAATCAGCCCCGCCGGCTCGACGTCGAAGCGCCCGCTCGGGCGAGCGCGGGTGCTGCCGTCGCTCGCGCGCTCCAGGTCGTTCTGCTCGAGGCGCACGGCGTCGACGCGGCCGTCCTTTCCCAAGACCTCCACCGGCGAGACGCAGAAGCGCAAGCTCACGCGCCGCTCGCTGGCGGGCTGCGCGGTCTCGGCGAGCTGCATCAAAAACTCGACCAGCTTGCGCTTCGTCGAGTCGAGATCGGGCAGGTCGAGCGCCGGCGCGATCTCCTCGCGGCGCACGCGCACCGAGACCCCCTTGAGCCCCACGATGTCCTGCAGCTCCGAGAGATCGAACGCGGCCTGCGCCGGGCCACGCCGCCCGAGGACCACCACCTCGCGCACGCGGCTCTCTCGGAGAGCTTGCAAGGCGTAGCTGGTGATGTCCGTCTCCCCGAGCTCCTCAGGGTCGCGCACCAGGACGCGCGCCACGTCGAGCGCCACGTTGCCCATGCCCACCACGATCGCGCGCTCACACCCCAGGTCGAACGGGTCGCAGCGAAAGTCCGGGTGCCCGTTGTACCAACCCACGAAGCTGGTAGCCGAGTGCGAACCGGCGAGATCCTCGCCCGGGATCCCCAGGCGGCGGTCAGCGGCCGAGCCGACCGAATAGAGCACCTGATCGTAGTGCTCGAGCAGCTCGGCGTGCGTCACGTCGCGGCCGACGTCGACGTTGCCGAAGAACCGGAAGCCCGGGTGCTGGGCGGTGCGCTCGAAAGCCCGAGCGGCCTGCTTGATGCGCTGGTGATCGGGCGCCACCCCGAACCGCACCAGCCCGAACGGCACCGGCAGCCGCTCCAGCAGGTCCACCCGCACGCTGAGCGACTGCCTCAGCAGGTGCTCGGCGGCATAAAATCCTGCCGGCCCGGAGCCGACGATGGCCACGGTGAGGGGCCGGGCGGCGCTGCCCAAGCCCTTGGCTTCAGTAGTCGGTGTGTCCGCCAACAGGCTTAGGCTAGAGCAATTTTGCCCTCGCTGTAAGCGAAACCGGCGGGCCGGGGGGATCGGTCGCGACCCCGGCGTGACTTGACTCGCCCCACACCGGCATCTAGGGTTTCAATTGTTTTTGAAACCTCCGAAGGTGGCCAGCCTGGGCGGCGCGCGCCGGTGCGGCGTGGCCGTCGGCCGGTCGCGACCCCTCCTGGTGTTTGCGACCCTTGCGCGTGCCGACACGGCTCTGCGAAAACCGCCCCCAGCTCGGCGGTGATCGCCGCCCGCGCTCCCGAGCCCCTTCGCCCGTCGTCAAAACCACTTCAAGCTCGCCCACCCAACCCCCGCTGCTCGCTCACCATTTCGAGCCCTCCATGGCTTCAGAAGTTACTTCATCCGGTCCTCTACCGCGCGGCGGCTCGGGCGAGATGTTCGACAACATCGCCGATCGCTACGATCTGCTCAATCGCGTCCTGTCGCTCGGCATCGACCAGCGCTGGCGGCGCCGCACCATCGCCGCCCTCGAGCTCGGCAGCGACGCGCGCGTGCTCGATCTTGCCACCGGGACCGGCGATCTGGCCCTCATGATCGCGCGCCGGAGCCCGACCGCCCAGGTCGTCGGGCTCGATCCGTCGGCGGGCATGTTGAAGGTGGCGCGCGACAAGGTGGCCGCCAAGGGGCTCGAGCAGCGGATCGAGCTCGTCCTCGGCGACGCCGAGCGGCTGCCGTTCGAGGCAGAGAGCTTCGACGCGGTGACGATCGCGTTCGGGATCCGCAACGTGCCCGACCGGGCCGCGGCGCTCCGCGAGATGCGGCGCGTGCTGCGCCCCGGACGAAAAGCCGCGATTTTGGAGCTCGGCGAACCGCGCGGCGGCTTGCTTGGGCCGCTGGCGCGCTTCCACGTGCACACCGTGGTGCCGTGGCTCGGGGCGCTGCTCAGCGGGGCGCGCGAGTACCGCTACCTGCAGCAGTCGATCGCGGCGTTCCCGCCGCCGGAGCAGTTCGCCGCGTTGATGCAGCAGAGCGGCTTCTCCGAGGTCCGCGTGCACCCGTTGCATTTCGGCGTGTGCCACCTCTACGTCGGCGAAACAGGGCCCGCGGCATGACCGAGCTGTCGCCGCTTCTGCCGCAGCACGGCGACGAGCCGCAGGCGCTCGACGCGCAGGTGCTGGCTCGTCTCGAGCAAGCCGCAGGCGGGGGCGCGGCGTTGCTCGTGAGCGTGGCCGCGCCCCTGCTGTCCCTCGACCGCGTGTTCGCGGCGCTGCCCAGCGACGAGCGGCTGATGTGGGCCCCACCGGACGGGCCTGGGCAGGCCGCGGCCGGCGTCGCCCAGCTGATCACCGCCGAGGGTGATGGGCGCTTCAGCCGCATCCGGCAGCAGGGCGTCGAGCTGCTCGGCAAGCTGCGCGGCGTGGCGCTGCCCGGCGCAGCGCCGGCCCTGCCGCGCCTGCACGGCGGCTTCGCCTTCCAGCCGGGCCGCGCGGGGAGCCCCGCGTGGGCGCGCTTCGGTGACGCGCGCTTCGTCTTGCCGCGTTGGTGCTACACCCGGCGCGAACGCAGCGCCACGTTGACGCTGGCCGTCACCTCGGACGAGCTCCGCGCGGAGGACACGCGCCTTCGGCTCGCGGCGGAGCTCGGCAGCCTGCACGCGGCGCTCTGCCGCCCCGAGCCGAAGGCGCCCGCGGACGAGGCGGTGGTCGCCGAGCGCCCGCCGAGCGCGGTCAGCCTGGACAACGGGTTCTTCGAGCTGATCTCGGCCATCCGCGAGGCCATTCACGAAGGCCGCTTCGAGAAGGTCGTCGCCGCCCAGCGGATGACGCTCGATCTGGCAGAGCCCCCGAGCCTACCGTCGTTGCTCGATCGGCTGCGCGCGCAGTCGGGCGGTTCGACGCGCTTCGTGCTGCAGCAGGGCGAAGTCTGCTTCTTGGGCGCCACGCCCGAGCGGCTGGTGCGCAAGACCGGCGCGGTGATCGAGACCGAGGCGCTCGCCGGGTCCCGCCCAGCAGGCGACGGGGGAGCCAAGGCCCTGCTCGAGAGCGCCAAAGACGCGAGCGAGCACGCCATCGTGGTTCGGGAGCTCCTGGCCGCGCTGAAGCCCGTCGCCAGCAGCATCCACTGCCCCTCCGCGCCCGAGGTGCGCCGCCTGCGCCACCTGTTGCACCTGTGGACCCCGATCCGCGCCGAGCTCAGCGAGCCCGAGCACGTCCTCGATTTGGTGGCGCGCCTGCACCCGACCCCTGCGGTCGGCGGCACCCCGAGGGACGGGGCGCTCGAGTGGATCCGCACGCGGGAGCCGGCCGAGCGCGGCTGGTACGCCGGTCCCGTCGGCTGGTTCGATCGCAACGGGGACGGCGAGTTCGTGGTCGCCCTGCGCTCGGCGCTCTTGCAGGGCGCGCGGGCGCATCTGTACGCCGGGGCGGGCATCGTCAAAGACTCCGACCCTGCGAGCGAGCAGGCCGAGACCGAGCTCAAGCTCCAGAGCATGTTGGCCGCCCTCGGAGTGTCCGCTTGAGCGATGCCGCGCTGACCACCGAGTGGGCGCGGCTGCTTCTGGGGATGCTGGCGCAGAGCGGGGTGCGCGAGGCGGTCATCAGCCCCGGCTCCCGATCCACGCCCTTCACCTTCGCCGCCTTGCGCGAGCCGAGCCTGCGATGCCACGACGTCGTCGACGAGCGCAGCGCCGCCTTCTTCGCCCTAGGCCAGGCCAAGGTCAGCGGCGAGCCCACGCTGCTGCTGTGCACCTCGGGATCGGCGGCCGCCAACTACCTGCCGGCCGTCGTCGAAGCCAACAACAGCCACACGCCGCTCTTGATCCTGACCGCCGATCGCCCGCTCGAGCTGCAGGACTGCTCGGCGCACCAGACCATCGACCAGAATCGGCTCTTCGGGCAGCACGCGCGCGCCTTCTTCGAGCTCGGTGCGCCCGATCCGGCGCCGAGCGCGCTCAGCGGCGTCGCGCGCATCGCCGCGCAGGCGTGCTTGCGCTCGCGCTCCCCCGTGCCGGGCCCCGTCCACCTGAACGCCCGGGCGCGTAAGCCCCTGGAGCCGGCGCCGCTCGCGGACTCCGCCGTTCGTCGCGCGGTCGACGCCCTGCTCGAGCGCGGCCCCACCCGCGCCGCACCTCCAGCGGCGCGCTCGGCCGCCGATAGCCTCGAGCGCCTCGCCGCCGCCTGCCAGCGCGCCGAGCGCGGCGTGATCATCGCGGGCCCGCGCCTGCCGGGGCAGCCGGATCTGGTCGGCGCCGTCGCGGGGCTTGCGGGTGGCAGCGG